>JBBDWJ010000295.1:0-14145 GCA_040902925.1 Bryobacterales bacterium
CGTTGCGCCATTGTTGTTTGCCGTGGTCTTGATTTCGGAAAAGGCCAAACTCGAGGGAATCGCCGCAGGCGATCCGAACGTCCGGGCACATGGGTAACACTTTGACCCAATCACAGCACCTAACTAATGTGCCAGGGTTACACCGTGCAAGGCCCCACCCTTGCGGATGGGGCTCAGATCGCCTTTGGCGATTTCGACTACCGGGATGTACCAGGGCTCGAGCCTAGCCACGAAACTGCCTCCTCAATCGTTCGATCGCCGGCTCGATGCTCTGGCGGCTCCCGAAAAAATCGACCCATAGGTCGCCCGTTTTCTTGAGCCGTTCGGGTATCGTGCCGATTGTGAATTGCGAGGGCTTGAGCGTGCGCTTGAGCTCGCTGCGGGCGATGGGCGTCGATACCGCTGCGTCGGGGTTGGGGCGTACGCAGTAGGGTGAGGCCAAGGGCCGTCCGTAGGCGTTCTGCGAGTAGTCGATGTAGATTAGCCCCGAGCCGCGTTTTCCCGTCATGCGCTCGAGCGTCACCTGTTTGGGCAACTCCGCAAGAATCATGCGGGCGACGATTTCCGCGAAAGTACGGACTTGCTGGTAGACATACTCGCGCTCCAGCGGCAGGTACATGTGCAGCCCGGATGCGCCCGACGTTTTCAGAAAAACCTTCAGCCCGATCGCGTCAAGAACACCCAGAACGCTTCGCGCCACCTCGACTACCGTCGAATATTCGGTGTCTTCGGTCGGATCGAGATCAAAGAACACATAGTCGGGCCGTTCGAGGTCGTCGATCGAGCTGGACCAGGGGTGCTGCTCAATACAGCCGAGGTTGGCGACATAGAGCAGCCCCGACAGATCATTCGCCAAAAGATAACGGATGTCGCGCTTGCGCTCTTCGGAGCGAATGCCCACGGTGTCCACCCAGGCCGGGGTCTCTTCGGCGGCATCCTTTTGATAGAACGACTTGCCGTGGATGCCGTTTGGAAAGCGGTTAAGCACCAGCGGGCGGTTCCTGAGCAACGGCAGCAGAAAATCGGCGACGCGGAAGTAATGCGCCAGCAGGTCGCGCTTCGTAAAGCCGGCCTCGGGAAAATACATCTTGTTGAGATTGCTCAGCCGCTGCGCCTTGCCGTCGATTTCGATCAGCACGTTCTCGGCTTTGCCCTTGGCGAGCTCCCGCCCGATTTCTTCCATCGTGCTCAGCACGGGCTGGGCCGCGACGGCCGCTTTCACCGTCACGGAAGGCGGCGCGGGAATCTCACCCTCGAGCTTGCACTCGGCGGCCTCGATATCGCGCCGCAGGCCCAAATACACGGGTTGACGCAGGTGTTGCTCGCGGGTGAACTCGCGGAACCGGATGCGCGCCACGAGCTGCGGCTTGACCCACGTCGCCACTTCTTTGGTCTGCGGGTCTTCACTGAAGGGGCAGGTGCGTGTTTCGAGGGGCTGCAGCTCCGCCGCCAGGCTGTTGAGGATCTTTTCGTCGAATCCGGTACCTACTCCACCGATGTACTTGAGACGCTTGCCATCGTAGAGCCCCACCAGGATCGCCCCCAGGTGCGACCGGCCCCCTCGCGGCGCTGTGTAGCCGCCGATCACCGCGTCGATTTCTTGGTTGATCTTTAGCTTTACCCAATTGGTGGAGCGGCCCTCGATGTAGGAGCTGTGGATTTGCTTGCCGATGATTCCCTCGGCGCCGTGCTCGCGGGCTAACTCGAAAAGCTCCTCGCCCTTCTCCAACACGTGGTCCGAATAACGCAGCGGGCCCTTCGCGTTGAGGATCTTTTGCAGGAACTTCTTGCGCTCGATCAGGGGCACGCCGCGCAGGTCGTAGCCGTCGCAGTAAAGCACGTCGAAAAGGTAGTAGATAACCGGCGCCGTTTCGACCAGCGCCGCCGAGGGCCGCGCGACGTTCATGCGCGACTGCATTCGTTCGAAGTCGGAGCAGCCTTTGTCGTTGAGCACGACCAGCTCACCATCGAGAAGGGCCTGCTTGGCGCGGATCGAGCGCGGCAGCGACTCGAGCTCGGGGTACTGCGATGTGGCGTCGCGGCCGGCGCGCGACTCGATGTGGTGCCGCCCGTTGTCGATCCAGGTAAGCGCCCGCATGCCGTCCCATTTGAGTTCAAACAGCCAGTCTTCGCGCGAAAAAGGCTTGTCAAGCAACGTAGCCAGCGTCGGGCGCGCCTTTGCGGGCAGCTTAGCCGGAACAGCCCCCTCGATTTCCGCCGGCGTCAGCGAATCCAGCAGCGGGCCGCCCGGCAGGTCGCGGCGCACTTCTTCGAGGGTGCGCCCCGAGAGCGCCGACTCGGGATAAGCCTCGATATCCCATTGCGGCGTCGCAAACTCGTCGCGGTGCTTGATGAGCAGCCAGTCGTTGGCGGGCGCGCCTTTCTTGGGCTTGAGGCGCACCAACACGAAGCTGCCGTGCAGTTTTTGGCCTTCGAGAGCGAACTTGAGCTCGCCGCGCTCGACCTGCTCGCCGGCGGGAATATCGTGCTCGAGACGGAAAACGCCCGTGTCCCAGACGATCATCGTGCCGGCGCCATAATTGCCCTCGGGGATTACCGCCTCGAAGTCGAGGTACTTGAGCGGATGGTCTTCGGTCATCACCGCGAGGCGCTTTTCGGCCGGATCGAGGGTGGGGCCCTTAGGCACGGCCCAGGATTTGAGAGTGCCGTCGATCTCGAGCCGCAGGTCGTAGTGCAGCCGCCGGGCGGCGTGTTTTTGGACCACAAAACGGCCTGCAGCCGCCGGAACGAGCCCAGATGCGGCGATTTCGAGCCCGGTGGGCTCAGGCGTCTGCTGAAACTTGCGTTTTCGCTGGTATTCCTTGAGCGGCATCGGAAGATTGCGGCTTTCCCCGGGATGGGGAGAGCTAGCCTGTAACGATCACGGCGGTGAATCCGCCTCATTGTAACCGTGTGGATTGCTAAAGGGTTGGGAGCACGAGGACGTCACCCGCTCCTGCACGGCATAGGGAAAAGACAGGCGTACACCTTAGGTCGTGAGGCCTTTTCAGGGGATAGACTTCACGGCTGGCAGTGGTAATATCTAGTTGGGAAAATTGGTCTTAGAATCATGCGGCTTCGATGCCTGCCTGGGCTGTGGCTCGTGGCGGTGTTTTCTGTTGGCGGCTTAGACGCCGCTGGCGCCCGCGACGCTGCCCTCAATAATTCGCCTCTCGCCGACGCCGTGGAACGCCACGACACTGCCGCCGTTGCGTCCTTGCTGAAGGAGCAGGCCGACGTGAACGCACCCCAGCCTGATGGCGCCACGGCCCTACACTGGGCGGCCTACCTGGGGGACGCGGAAACCACGGAGTTGCTGATCCGCGCCGGGGCGCGCGTGAATGCGCCGAATCACTACGGCGTCACCCCGTTGGTACTGGCCTCTCAGAACGGCAGCGCCGAGGTCCTCGAAAAATTGTTAAATGCCGGCGCCGACCTCAATAGCGCCGTGCGCAGCGACGAGAGTCCCCTGATGCTGGCGGCGCGTACCGGGCGGGTGGACGCGGTGAAGGTGCTGCTGAACGCCGGCGCCGATATCAACGCCAGGGAAGCCTGGAACGGGCAAACGGCGCTGATGTGGGCGGCCGCCGCCGGGCACGGGCCGGTTGTCGAAACCCTGATCGCCGCCGGGGCCGACATCCGCGCCCGCTCCAACGGCGGAACGTCGCCGCTGCTGTTCGCCGTTCGCAAAGGAGACATGCGTTCTGTTCAGGCGCTACTCGCGGCGGGCGCGGACGTGAACGAGAAGCGGCCTGATCTGGCGACGCCTTTGCTGGTGGCGATCATCAACGGGCGCGAGGAACTCGTGGATTTCCTGCTCGACAAGGGGGCTGATCCGAACGTTGAAGGCGGCACGACCGAGCTGACGGTGCACGGCGTGCGAGCCAAGCCGATCGAGATCGAGCTGGAGACGCCGCCGCATCGCAAGCAGCTTCTGCAAGTGGCTACCGAGGGCGGCAACGGCAAGAACAATAGCTGGGGCAGGCCATTGCAGGCGGCGGTGCACGTCGCCAACTGGCACATCAGCGACCAGTTCATTTCCGTCGACATCGACCGGCTGCGCGTGATCAAGGCGCTGCTGTCCCACGGCGCCGACGTCAACGGCCGCAACACCGATATGGAGCCGCGCTGGTCGGGCGCGAGGTATCGCAGGCGGCTGGTCGGCGCGACGGCCTTCCTTTTTGCGGCGAAATCCGCCGACGTGGAAGTCATGCGCTTGCTGCTCGAGCATGGCGCCGACCCCACGATCAGCACTGGCTTGAATATCACCCCTTTGATGGCGGCGGCCGGCATCGCTTGGGCTTCGAACCAGGACCGCGCCAGCGAGGCGGAAGTGCTCGATGCCGTCAAACTGCTGGTGGAAGAAGTGGGCGCTGACGTCAACGCGGTGAACGATGTCGGCGAAACGGCCATGCACGCCGCTGCCTATCGCGGGGCGAACAGCGTAGTGCAGTATCTCTACGACAAGGGCGCCAAGCTCGATATGGTCGCCTTGGACGGCCGAACCCCGTTGATCATCGCCGACGGCGTGGAGTACGGTAATTCGTTTGCCGCCCAGCCACACACGGCGGCGTTGCTGCGCAAACTGGGCGCACAGGAAATGGAATGTCCGGGCCAATGCGTCGCCGAGATCCCCGAAGAGGCGCTGCCGCAGGAGACGCTGCGATGAGCGGGCACCTGTTGGCGCGAGCCGCCGCGGTGATGGCTTCGGGGGTGATGGCTTCCGCGGGGCTGTGTTTCCTCGCGCCGGTCGCCTCGCTCGCTCAGGTCCCAGGCACGCCGGCCGCCGCTCCCGCCCCACGCGCAGTTCTCGACCAATACTGCGTCGCCTGCCACAACCAGAACGTAAAGACTGCCGGACTCGCCCTTGACACGTTGGACCTGGCGCGCGCCAGCGGCAACGCCGCAGTGTGGGAAACGGTCGTGCGCAAGATTCGCACCGGAGCGATGCCTCCCGCCGGAATGCCGCGCCCGGAGAAGGCGGCCGCCGACGGCGTCGTGTCGTGGCTGGAGGCGGAACTCGACCGTGCTGCCCTGGAGCAGCCCAACCCGGGCCTGCCTGCGCTGCATCGTCTCAACCGCGCCGAATACCACAACGCGATTCGCGACTTGCTTGCGCTCGATATCGACGCGCCTTCGCTGTTGCCCGCGGACAATGCGGCCTATGGATTCGACAACAACGCCGATGCGTTGTCGTCGTCGTCGGCGCTGACCGAACGGTACCTGGAAGCGGCGGCGAAAATCAGTCAGATGGCGCTCGGGCGCGTACGGGGATCCCCGGCGCCGGAAACTGTGTTCGTGCCGACGGACCGCAATCAGAACAAGCGCATCAACGACGATCTGCCGTGGGGATCGCGCGGCGGGCTGGCGTTTCGCTATTACTTTCCCGTCGATGGCGAGTACGAGTTCCAGATCCGGCCGACAGAAAGCGGAGCCGGCGGCGGTTTTAGGATCAGCGCGGACCCCCATCAACTCGATGTGAGCCTCGATGACCGCAGGGTCTGGACAACTGAGTTGGGCGGGCCGCAATTCACCGAGGTCGATCGGGCGCAACGGGACAAAGCGATCCTGGAGGCCCTTCGGTTCCGCGTGGCGGTGACGGCGGGCTCGCATCTGGTTCAGGTCTATTTCATCGCCAAGACCTCGGCGGTCGTCGAAGACTTGTTCGATCCTAACGTGCGCCGGGAACCGTATAGGGCCCGGGGCCAGCCCGACATTTCGAGCGTCACGGTGACTGTTCCGTCTTCGACCGACGCCGCGGCCGCTGCCGATTCGCCCAGTCGCCGCCGGCTGCTGGTATGCCAGCCCGCAACGGCCGCCGACGAGGAGCCCTGCGCCAAAAAGATCATCGCGACGCTCGCGCGGCGCGCCTATCGACGTCCGGTGACCGGCGATGAGCTGCAAGTCCCCTTGGTTTTGTATCGCGAGGGCGCTGCCAAAGATGGCTTTGAGGGCGGCATCGAACTGGCCGTCCGCGGCATCCTTGTCAGCCCAAAGTTTCTGTTCCGCTTCGAGAATCAGCCCGAGACGGTGGCGGCAAACACGCCCTATCCGATCACGGCCCTCGAGCTGGCCTCGCGCCTGTCGTTCTTTCTGTGGAGCAGCATTCCCGATGACGAACTGCTCGATGTAGCCGCCGACAATACGCTGTTGCAGCGGCCCGTGCTCGACCGGCAGGTCCGGCGGATGCTCGCCGATCCGCGCTCCGAGGCGCTGGTCAACAACTTCGCGGGACAATGGCTCCACATTCGCAATGTTTCGGGATTCAGGCCCAGCCCGGAGCTGCTGTTTCACTTCGACGACAACCTGCGCCAGGCTTTCGAGCAGGAGACCGAGCTGTTCTTCAACAGCATCATCCGCGAGAACCGCAGCGTGCTCGATCTGCTCGATGCCGACTACACGTTTCTCAACGAACGTTTGGCAAAGCACTACGGCATTGCGGATGTTTACGGCGAACGATTCCGGCGCGTGCAACTGCCGGCCGAAAGCGTGCGCCGCGGGCTGCTGGGGCAGGGCTCGATTCTGACGGATACGTCGCGCCCGAACCGGACTTCGCCGGTGATTCGCGGCAAGTGGATCCTAGAGAATATTTTTGGCACGCCGCCACCGCCGCCGCCGGCGAACGTACCCGACCTCGAAGAGGAGAGGGACCCGCGGAAGGTGCTGCCGATGCGCGAGCAACTGGCTCAGCACCGCGCTAACCCTGTCTGCGCTAGCTGCCATGCGCAGATGGACCAATTGGGGTTTGCGCTCGAAAACTTCGATGCGATTGGCGAATGGCGAAACACCTATTCGTCCGGCGCGCCGATTGACGCGGCAGCGGAGCTGCCCGACGGCACGACGTTCAGCGGCCCGGCCGAGCTCCGCAAGGTGCTGCTGAACCACTCCGACGAGTTCTTGACGACGATCACCGAAAAACTGCTGACCTACGCACTGGGACGAGGGCTGGAAGCCGCTGATGCGCCGGCGGTTCGCCAAGTCAAACGGGAGGCCGCCGGAACGGACTACCGCTTTGCGTCCCTGATTCAAGGCATTGTCACCAGTACACCGTTTCAGATGAGAATGGCGCAAAGGCGCGAAATGAGCTCCGCGACAGAGGAGAATGGCGAATGATGATCACTAAGAGAGCGCTGCCCCGCCGCACGTTCCTTCGAAGTTTGGGCGCAACCGTGGCGTTGCCACTGCTCGACGCCATGGTTCCCGCGCTGACGGCGCGAACCAAAGCCGCCCCGCGATTCGCGGCCATCTATTGCGGGAACGGCGCCAACATGAACGACTGGACGCCGGCCTCGGAAGGGGTTGGGTTCGAGTTTTCCCCGATCCTGCAGCCGATCGAGGCGTTCCAGGAGCGAACGCTCGTGCTGACCGGGCTGGACAACTTTCCGGGGACGGACCAAGGCGACTCCGGAGGGCAGCATCCACGCGCGGCGCCGGCGTTCATGAGCTCGGTTCACCCCAAGCAAACCGAGGGCGCCGACGTACAGGCCGGCACCACGGTCGATCAGATGATCGCCCAGAACATCTGCCAGGATTCGAAACTGCCCTCTCTCGAATTGTCGGTGGACCGCAACGACGTCGTCGGCGCCTGTGATCACGGGTACGCCTGCGCCTACATGAACTCGATGTCGTGGAAGAGCCCGACGACGCCGCTGCCCGCGGAGACCAATCCGCGCTTTGTGTTCGAACGGTTGTTTGGCAGCGGCAACACCGCCGAAGAGCGCCGCGCCCGGAGCGAGGAAGACCGCAGCATTCTTGACGGCGTGACGCGGGAGATCGCGACGCTGCGGCGGCAGCTTGGCGCGCAAGACCGCGTCAAGCTCGGCGAATACTTCGAGGCCATTCGCGGCGTGGAGCAGCGCATCGCCAAGAGCGAATCCTACAACAAGGACGTGGCGATACCCGACCGGCCGGTCGGCGAACCGGACACTTTCCGCGAACATGCCGAGTTGATGTTCGATTTGCAGGTACTGGCGTTTCAGGCGGATATCACCCGCGTCAGTTCCTTCATGCTGGCACGCGAGAATGTGAATCGTTCGTATAACGAGATCGGGCTGCCCGAGGCCCACCACTCCATGTCGCACCACGGGAACAATCCGGAAAAGATGAAAGTGTTCACGAAGCTGAACACCTACCACGTCGAGACGCTCGCCTATTTCCTCAAGAAATTGCAGGCGATCCCTGACGGTGACGGCAATTTGCTGGATCATACCGTCGTGCTCTATGGCAGCGGCATGAGCGACGGCAATACCCACAACAACTTCAGCGTGCCCGTCGTTGTTGTCGGCGGACTAGACCAGAAAATCAAGGGGAACCGCCACCTGCGGTTTCCAAAGGGCACTCCGCTGGCGAATCTACAGTTGAGCCTGATGCTGAAGTTTGGCGTGCCCGCGGAGAGTTTTGGCGACAGCACCGGCAAGCTCAAGCTGCTGCCGGACGTCTAGCCTGTTCCGAATTGAGAGAGCACGGTGTGGAGGCCGCGCGTGGGCCACACTGTCCACCGTCCCATTCGGCGTTTCGCCCCGATCACATCTCGCAGGACGCGCGATTCCAGCCCGAGGGGTAAGAAGCTCTCACCCGCGGCGCGCAGACGCGATGGGCGGCGTTTTAACGGCAAGTCGACGGGTGGTCGTTTAGAAGCTTAGAAAGCCGTGGCCTTTGGCCGTGGGAAGATTCTTGATCTTCGCCATAAAATCCGTTTCAGTTATTTGTTGTGGCCAGTCGAGGTTTGCCTCGAGGGAGGCTGGCTTGTCGGCGTCATGCTTCACCTTGACCGCGCCCAGGTGAACAAGGGAAAAGACATCTCGCGCGAAGGCGTTCGTTGGGCTCGCCAGCTTTCCATATGCCCCTTTGAGCCTTCTATAGAGCTCGATCGTAAGCGGGGTCTCATCGAGTAGGACCTTCAGGATTTCGATTTGCCGCTTGGCAATGACCCGTTTACGAGGTGTTTCGAGGCGCGAAAACAAATCATACATCATGTTCCGAAAGACGGCCTTCTTTACACTCCGCGTGATCTCACGCGACAATCGATCACATTGCATGCGAACGCCACGAAGGCCGAATATTAGGAATGCGGTGAGATCATGCCTGTTTCGTCGGACCTCCGCAAGCACCGAAAGGTACCGCGGTTTCTCTTCGTAGTAATAATTCGACATGGCGATGAACGCGGTATCTCGCAGTCCCGCACGTTGAAGCAACAGGGCCTCGATCGCTCGAGCTGTCCGGCCGTTGCCATCAAGGAAGGGATGCATGGATGCGAAATGATAGTGCAGTGCCATCGCCTGGATTAGCGGATCATGGTCCCTGAAACGACCGGCTAGCTCCGCTGTGAGTGCCCCAAACCCGTCTGCGCACTCCTTGCCGCCTTCGCTCCCGCGGTGTCTCGGGAATCCGAAGGTTACATTCTGATCGCGACTGCGGAGTTCCCCAGGGGCGCAGTGGTCGTCGTCACAACCGGTGACCATCCGTCGGTGAATCTCCTTCATGAGATCCACGGTGATCGGCAAATCATCCGGGAGCAACGCGATCCAACGATATGTCGCTACGGCGGCTCGCGCCTGCCTCTGAGACCTTGTCATCATCTGATCCATCTGAGCCGAGGGATCTAACGCTTCGTCAAGTTCATTCTCTGTGAAATCCGCTCCTTCAATACGGGACGTACCTGCCACCTCCATTTTGAGCTGTATTCCTTGCAAACGCTCAACCCAGTCACGCTGGTGCGGGATAGCTTTGAGAGCAAGAACGGCGGCCTTCGCCTCAATCAGATCGTTCAACACGAGCGGAACGTTATATTTGATCCAATCGTCCGGCGCCAAGTAAGGAATCACCCTGTCGGCCGGGATAGTTATGGTGCCCATGGATGGAGTTTAGGCGCAACCTCGTTTTACAGTCAATACATCAATAGCGATGCCGTATTATCAATGACATACGGAATCAATACCCGATTTCATTACAGGTTCATATAAGCTGCTGAATCGAAGTTGTTTTGGCCCCGTGCGGTGAAGCCGACGGAGCGGATCGCGAAGGCAGGCAAGCCCGCTACCCAGGGATGATTGAGGGGTTAAGTCAATGAAAGTTTGGTCGGGGCGGAGGGATTCGAACCCCCGGCCCCCTGCTCCCAAAGCATCCGAGTGGCGTTAGAGAGCGAGGGACTGAGTGAATGGAAGTGATACGGAGGGTTGAATCTCGGCAGGTTTGACTGGAACCAGTCCACGGCAGTCGCTACTAGTCGCAGAGCCTCTGACGTGCTCTCTCTCGACCGTTGCTGTGGACATCGTTGTGGACGCATGGACGCCTCAATTAACAGGCTGATCGGCTTCCGGCGTGGCTTCAGCTTCAGGCCGCCTCAGCGAGTCCACCGCTTGCACCGCGTCTCGTTTCGCGGTCCGCTTCAGAGTTGTTCCCGCATCGAGCCCGAATTCGAGGTCCGACAGGCTTTTGTAGTAGCGGGGACAGCGCTCCACTGACGCGTAGGGACATCTCAAGGGGACCTTCCGTTGATCGCTTAGCCTTCGGTATGACTCGAAATCAAGACCGCGTCCTGATTCAGTTGCGCTGAGAGCATCATTGACTGACTTCTTGTCCGCCATGAGTCCGAGAGAGGGGGTGAGACACACGTCCAATCTATCTGACCGAAGGTCGTCGCACGCAATTGGCTGAGACTCTTTTCCCATCGTCGAGGTTGACGACAGAGTATGACGACTTCTCACTGCCGTCTAGAATCATGATTCTGGCCGATGGTTCCCATGCTTGCGAAACGGCCCGGTCTGCCTCCGCGACCGCCCAGATTGTCTGATCCTCCAGGATTAGCACTCCGCCGCTTGCTGTCCTGTCCACCAGGGTGTGGGTTTGGCCCGTAGCCAGATACGTCAAAGCTAGTGGCGAGCCATACTTCTTGGTGATTGTCTCACCGAGTCTGAAAGAGTAGTCGAGGACCCATGAATTCAATGCGCGTTGCTGAGCTACCGACAACCCACCGAAGCCCGTAGATGCGATCTCCTCTTGGGTCATCACTGACGTTAGGAAGAGTCCCTCAACTGCGCCACCGGGCGTCGTCGTGGGCGGACTCTCCGGCAGCAACTGCTGTCGTTCAAGCTGTAGCCTCTGCCGTTCGATGTCGATCTTCTGCTGCTCAAGTTGCCGAAGGGTCTCCAGTTTTTTCTCTTCGAGTTCCCTCTGCCTTTTCTGCTCCAAGCCTCGCAGGAAATTCTCTGTGAACGTCTGCGAGAACGAAGGAATTGCAAGCGTCAGCAGGCAGAGAGCCGCAACGATGTAGGACCGGCAACAGGAAGCTAAACTAAACATCATGAGTACTCCATCCTTCGGCCCAAATCGCCGCAAGGACCAAGTGAATCGGCGTGGAACTCATTTCTCGAATCCCTCGTACGGGACGCCGGAGCCTCCGCGCACTACCTTCCGATGCAGGGGAAAAGAGCGCGAGGATCAATGCGCGGCGTCTTGAACTCATTAGTCGTCAAATACGCAACCGCCGTTTCGTTGACGAATATGATCGGTGGCCTTGTTGCGAATCTGTTGAAGGCACTGGTAGGCGAGAACTCGCTGCCGTACTTCCCAAATTCGTTAAAAATGCTCGTGGAAGAGAACTCACTACCGTACGGCCCAAACTCGTTGCCGATGGAATCTCGCGCGAACACGTTGGATGTGATGCGGCCCAGAAACGTACCATCGTCTGCGAAGATCAGGGCACCTTCCACCGCACTGCAGGATGCTGGGACACCAGGCAGCACGGGCGGAGGCGTTGCGGCGGGCGGCTGCGGCACCACCGTTGTCACTTCAAAGCCAGCGTACCAATCATTAGCATCCTGCACTTTGTCCAGGCTGTCGTTGTCATAGAGCAGTCCGAAGAACGAACGCCCCGCATCTAGCGTGTCCATCACCCCGACGAATGCTTCGCTCGTGACGGAAGACCTTCCGCTCGCAAGGAACACTGTTTCGGTGCTTTCAATCTGGAAGGTACCTTCGTCAATGACGGCACCGGCATTCAATAGCCGATAGCGGCCCCCGTCTCTACCCTGTGAGAGGGACCTGAATGAGCTAAGCTCCAGTGCGAATTGATTGCCCGTCGCCTTATACCCGATGATTCCAGCGTAGTTCTCGGATAGTGTGTACGTCCCCGCAACGTTAATGGTGACTTGATTGCTTACCGCATCGCCGACGCGAACTGTTGTGATCACGTCGCCGCCAACGTCGGGCGGAACAACGACGTTGATCTGGTAAAGACCTACGAAACCAGGGGCGAGGCCGGAAAATGTGATCTGGGCCGGTCGGCCATCCATCTCAATCGTAGGCTTGATAATCGTATGTGCCAGCGGAGAACTTGGACCTGACACACCAGCAGCATTGAAGTTCTCAACCAATCCCAAACCAGTGCAGAACAAAATGATAGTTTCGCCCGTCAGGGCATACTCCAGGCTCGCCCTTTTAACGGGTGTGAAATCAGCATGTACTGCAATGGCCTCTCCCTTACCGTCCGAGGTGGAGGTAAATAGGGCTGGAGAGCCTGCCGCCACGGTCACCGTGTGGGATGTCACCGCCCCACTTGAATCCTTCACCAACAACTGAGCGGGGCCAGCGGCGACTTGAAACGGCATCTGAGCGTTGATTTGAGTCGGTGAAACGAAGAACAGCGGAAGAGCCTGACCAGCAATCGAGACGCTCGTACCATCAAGTGTATTTGGAAGGGGCAGCGTCGAGGCTGATGTAGTTTTGCTGGCTAGGCCAGTGCCGAAGATGCTGACTATCGTCCCCGGTGCAATTGAGCCTTGGATAAAGCTCGCACCGTTTACGACCGCTGAAACGACCGGGGCGGCGGAGGCAGACTCTAGAATTCCGATAC
This sequence comes from Bryobacterales bacterium, assembly GCA_040902925.1. Classification (GTDB taxonomy): domain Bacteria; phylum Acidobacteriota; class Terriglobia; order Bryobacterales; family UBA6623; genus JBBDWJ01. Next base: position 12,854 of record JBBDWJ010000295.1, read on the forward strand.
ACAGGAACAGAATGAGCGTCCTCGTGAGAGAAATGAACGGTATAGTTCGTTGGTCCTTGCAGGTTGAAGCCTCCGACTGTCGAGGGCAAATCATGAACCTCTGTCCGGCTTGTAAAGACACTTTCCCCTCCGGCTGGGCTTGTTTTCTACGCCCATGCTGCGACCGAAATGCTGTGGGATGGAATGGGCAAGAACCCGGAGCAGGGCGGGCGACTTACCCTATGTGCCGCCCACCTTGCGAGGATTTGCGATGTCTTTGGTGTGGTTTTTAAAAGATGTTAAGTCTATTGCACACAATGAGTTAAGGTCGGTCAACCCACATAAACCCATTTTGGTTAAGAATTTCTGACTATTGATTCTAAAGGGCTTAGCTGCCGAGGGTGTCTCCAAGATTTTATTTTCTTTTTTTTCTGCGAGTGAGCGGGCTGTTCGAGCCGACCCTGCCTCGACAGGTCAAGACTGTTTGTGATTAGGGTACCCACGGGGTCGATTCTCAGCACCTACCCAGTGGGGCAGACTCCGGGCAGAACCCATGTTGAGCCTTCAACTGTGACTTCCAAGATGGTCACTGGGGGACCTACGGAATTCCTGTGTTGAAGGTCGGACCGATTCAGTTCAAGCTCAACGAACGATAGCACCGTCGCCGTGAGGTCAGCTCCTTCTCGCCAATTCGGGTTGTCACTTCTGAACCGATCAATCGCACCGTGTTGACCAGCGTAGATGGCTCCGAACTCGGTGGGCTGGCTTCTCGTGTAGTCGAGCCGCCGATTCAGATCCGAAAAATCTCGGGTTCCGATCTGCCGAGTCACCATCGCCAGCCTTCCATGTTCAAGACCGAAGAGCACAACCTGGAGAACAACCCCACCGCTTGAGGGTCCAAAATCAGCCTCATAATTCTGCGGATACTTTTGACGGATGTGAGCCAGAGCCCGGAGCATAGGGGGGCGAACCCTAGCTTCCAGCAGGTCAGCGAGATCAAGGATTGTATCGGCTTGTCGCGCCAAGTCCTTAACGATAGCGTCGAGATTGAACCCGGTCTCGGGTTCTTCGGAGAGTCCTGATACTGCGTAGTAACGTTCACCGAGTTGATGGATCTTGCAGACAGTCGTCTGTTTGGAGCCAAGCCGACCGCCAATACTAGCTTTGCCGTCGGTAGCCACAATGATTTTCGTAGGTGTCCAGAAGGCAACTATGACGGTTGCGTTGAGGATGGCAGGTAGGAACAACCCCGCGAGAGTGGCTAGTGTAGTGTCCACGAATTAGGTGGACAAACGTTTGCGGCCTCTTGGGGC
>JBBDWJ010000296.1:0-6396 GCA_040902925.1 Bryobacterales bacterium
GCCTTTTCGATCGAAAAACTGCTGGTCAACAGAACAGCCGTGCTGAGCCACAACAACCGCGGCAAGTCTATCGCGCGCCAATCGCCGCTCAGGCCGCTGCGCACCACCATCGCGCTCGTGAAGGCAGCGAACATCATCACGATGCCGCCAATGCCTATCCAAACGCCCAATTTGTAGCGCTGTACGGCCGAGTGCGGGTCCCAACCGTTTCCTCCGCCTCCCCCATCGCGCCCTTCGCCGCGAGGAGGAAGCGGACCACCACCGCCCGGGGTTGGGCGCAGCCGCTCCCCGGTTCGGTTCGGTTTCGGAGGTGTCAGAGTCGTAGCCATATCAATGGATAGACACCACAACGCTCAGCGGCGTTGCCGCCTCAATCTCCCGCGGCCGCCGGCCCGTAGGCCATCTCATCCGAATTACATTGCATCACGAAGTCGCGTTTGGCCTTCGGCACGGCAAACTCATAGGGGCCACGGTAAACCACCGGGATCTTACCGGCGAAGTTGTCGTGCGGCGGAGGCGACGGAACCGCCCACTCCAGCGTTGTCGCATCCCAGGGGTTGTCCGGCGCCTTCTTGCCGGCAAACAGACTCCAGATAAGGTTGATCAAGAACAGGAACTGCGCCGTCACCGTGATCATCGCCGCTATGGTGATGAAGTAGTGAATCTGCGGAGCGCCGCCCTCCATCAGGTATCCGACTGAAACGATGTCCGGGTAGCGCCGCGGATGCGGCAGCATGCCCAGGTAGTGCATTGGGCCGAAGATACAATACACGCCGATGAACGTTATCCAGAAATGCAGCTTGTTGAGACCCTCGCTCATCATGCGCCCGAACATCTTCGGGAACCAGAACGCCATGCCGCCGAACATGCCGAAGATCGCGGCCACGCCCATGATCAGGTGGAAGTGCGCCACCACGAAATAGGTGTCATGGAAGAACAGGTCGATCGCCGGCTGTCCTAGAAAAATGCCGCTGATGCCGCCGGTGACGAATAGGGACACAAAACCGATGGCATAGAGCATCGGCGAGGTGAAGCGGATCTTGCCGCCCCACAGAGTGCCGATCCAGTTGAATGTCTTGATCGCCGAGGGCACGCCGATGCACATGGTCAGCACGGAGAATACGAAGCCCGAATACGGGCTCATGCCGCTGACAAACATGTGGTGGCCCCAGACCACGAAGCCCAGCGCGCCGATGGCGAGAACCGCATATACCATGGCGCGGTATCCGAAGACGGGTTTGCGGGCGAAGGTCGAAAGCAGGTGCGACGTCACGCCCATGCCGGGCAGAATCGCGATGTAGACCTCGGGGTGGCCAAAAAACCAGAACAGGTGCTGCCATAGGATCGGCGAGCCACCGCTGTGGTTGACCGGCACGTCGTTAATGATCAGCCCGGCGGGCACAAAAAAGCTTGTGCCCAGGTTGCGGTCCATCAGCAGCAGAACGCCGGCGGCCAGCAATACGCCGAACGCCAGCAAACCGAGAATCGCCGTCACAAACCAGGTCCAAACCGTCAGCGGCAGGCGCATCATGGTGAGACCTTTGGCGCGCAAATGCAGCGTGGTGACGATGAAGTTCAAGGCGCCCAGCATGGAGGCCACGCAGAACAGCGCGATGCTGATAATCCACCAGTCTTGGCCCGTGCCGCCAAGCGTCGCCGCGTGCACCGCGCTCAACGGCGGATAAGCCGTCCAGCCCGACATCGGCGCGCCACCCTGCACGAAAAACGCCATGATCAGGGCCAGGAACGACGCGAAGGTTGTCCAAAACGACAGCATGTTGAGCCGCGGAAACGCCATATCGGCGGCGCCGATCTGAATGGGCAGGAAGTAATTGCCAAAGCCCCCTTGCGGTGCCGTCGTCAGCACCATGAAGACCATGATGGTGCCGTGCATGGTCAGCATCGACAGGTAAAACTCCGGCGTCATCAAGCCGTCCGGAGCGCCGTTCGGGAACAGCGTGCCGAGGATCGCGATCGGGTCGTTAGGCCAAACCAGCCGCAGCCTCAACAGCAGCGACAATCCCATCCCCAGAAAAGCCGCCACGAGCGCCAGCATCAAATACTGAATGCCGATGACTTTGTGGTCGATGCTGAAGATGTATTTCCAAAGGAAACTCTTCGGCTCGGGATGGCGATGAACCTCTACGTACTGTGCTACCTCTGACATGGAGAATTGCTCCTCGTGACGGTCGCGCGGTCCAGCGAAAAACCGGGGCTGGAATCACCGCGGGCGCTCATTGGCTTAGTACTGCAGATAGGCGGATTGATCGGCCATCCACTTGTCGAAGTCGGCTTGCTCCATCACGTCGAGATAACTGCCCATCTCGTGGTGGCCGAGTCCGCACAACTCCGAACAGGCGACCGTGTAGGTGCCAACCTTGTCTGCCTTAAAGTGCAACCGGCCGATCAGGCCAGGCACGGTATCGAGTTTGATCCTCAATTCCGGGACGAAGAAATTGTGCAAGACATCTTTGGTCCGAAGGATCAGATCTACTTCCTTGTTGACGGGAACCGCCATACGAGGGGTGACGACGTCGTCCTTGGCGTCAGGGTGGCTGCGGTTGATGCCCAAGGCGTTGCCCATGGCGTCGTCGACGAGGGAGAGGTCGAGCGGGCCGAACTTACCATCGGCGCCGGGATAGCGCATGTTCCATACGAATTGCTGGCCGGTGACCTCGATTACGATGCGGTCGGCGCTAGGCGTTACATTCCTGTCATCGAGAAACCGTGCTTCTGCCCAAACCGTGTAACCCATCAGCGTCAGGCCCACGAACATGATGGTCGTCGCGGCGGTCCAAAGCACTTCCCAGCGATCGCTACCGTGAACGTAGTCTGCCGGCTCGGAGCGTTTCCGCCCAAAACGAAATACGGCATAACCCAGAGCGGCCTGGGCGACGATAAAGATGATGCCGGTACCAAGGAGAGTCAGGTTGAACTGGCTGTCTACGGCGCGCGCATGCTCGGTGATTGCCGGTGGCATCCACCACCACTGGGTGAAGAACGGGATCGCCAACCCCAGCGCGACAATCCAAACCACAAGGGCGACAAGAAAGGCCATGAATCCCCCGTCTTAAGCGCACGATCAGCGTGCGGCACGGATACCGCAAATGCCCGACCCTTCGACCGGGCTCCAAGATTGTTGCAAATGTCGGACTCCGTCGGCAACAACTCTCGACGGCCACGAAGCCCGCGGCCACCGGGCGGGAAAGAGAATGCCCGGATTCTACTCTTCTCTTTCCAATACTTTAGCGCCCAGCGCTCCGCCCAGAATCGCAAACCCCGCCGTGACGATCAATTGCAAGGCAAGGCCGAAGAGGAGCACCAGGGCCAGTGTGGCCGGGTTGTTGATGAGATTGAGCACGTTGCGTTGCAGCTCCTCCGGCTGGCCGGACTGCTCGAGGGCTTCGCGGACGGCCTGCCCAACATCCGCGCCGCCGCCCAGCAGATACCCGACCGTGGCGATCAGCAGGGAAATAGCGAACACCAGCAGGCCCGTGATAGCGCCTATCTTCGCGCCGGCGCGGGGGGCAAGAAAGATGCCTGTACGAATGCGATACAAGTAGACGGATGCGAAGCCCGCCGCGGGATACCACAGGAAGCAGAGCATGCTCACAAACTGAATGCTGCCCAAGATCGCGGCGACCGCGGCGGGCGGGTAGGCGGAGCGAATCACATCCGGATTGCTGAAGCTGATGACTCTCGGGGGTTGCGGCGGTAAGACTGGCGCCGCGGATGGCGGCGGGTGCTCCTCGCCGGGAGGCGTCTCCAGCGCCTCGATTGGCGGCAGGACGTCCCGCTGGGGCCGGCCGCACTGGTGACAAAACAAGGCGTTTGCAGGGAGTTCTGCGCCGCAGGTGCATCGTTGGGGCATGGGAAAGTTCGCTTCAGTGTGACTGAGGGCAGCGAACGTTGGCAACAACCCTCCGGCTGCCGGCGCAAAGTGGTTTTGCTGGCCCGGCTGGCGTGAAACCAGGTTTGCCTCCTTTCCGGCCCATCGGCAGGCGTCGTCGCCATAGCCTCCGCGGCCTGCAACTCCCAACTAGCTCTGCTCGAAGAGCTGGCGCTCGGGTCACAAAATCTCTTGGAAAAACCAGTGGACGAATCAGTCCATTACCAAACGGCAACAGCGGTTCGTCGTCGCGGCTTGATCTGATATTCTGAAAATCTCTACTGGGTTCTCATGCCGAAGCGAACGCTGTTTCTAAATCCCCCCTCGTTCGAAGGCTTTGACGGCGGCGCCAGTTCCCGCTGGCCAGCTACGCGCGAGATCGAATCGTACTGGTATCCCATCTGGCTGTGCTATCCGGCGGGTATGCTGCCCGACAGCAAAGTCGTCGACGCTCCGCCGCACAAGATCACGCCGGCCGAGACCGTCGAGATGGCCCGGGACTTCGAGTTTCTGGTGCTGTTTACCTCGACGCCCGGTTTTGAAAACGACATCCGGCTTGCCGCCGAGATGAAGCAGGCCAACCCGGGGCTCGATGTCTGCTTCGTCGGGCCCCATGTCACCGCCCTGCCCGAAGAGAGCTTGCGGGCGGGCCAAGCGATCGACTTTCTGGTGCGCCGCGAGTTCGACCATCAGGTGGTCGACTACGCCAACGGCAAGCCGCTGGAAGAGCTGCCTGGAGTGAGTTTTCGCCAAAACGGCGGCTTTGTCCACAACCCCGAGTCACCGCAGATCGACGACCTCGACGCGCTGCCTTGGGTGACCAAGGTATATAAGCGGGATCTCGACATTGAGCGCTACAACGTGCCGTTTCTGCTGCACCCCTATCTGGCGTTCTACACCGAACGGGGCTGCCCGGCGCTCTGCACCTTCTGCCTTTGGCCGCAGACGCTTTCGGGGCATCGCTGGCGCACGCGCTCAGCCGATGATGTGGCCGGCGAGGTCCGCTGGACCCTAGAAAACTACCCCAATCTGAAGGAAATCTTCTTCGACGATGACACGTTCAACATTCGCAAGTCGCGCGTCATCGAATTGTGCGAGAAGCTCAAGCCGTTGAACTTCACCTGGTCGTGCACCTCGCGGGTGACCGTCGACTACGAAACGCTCAAGGCGATGCGCGACGCCGGCTGCCGGCTGCTGATCGTCGGTTACGAGTCGGGGGATCCGCAGATCCTGAAGAACATCAAGAAAGGCGCCACCGTCGAGCAGGCCGAGCGCTTCACGAAAGACTGCAAGAAGCTCGGCCTGATCATCCATGGCGACTACATCATCGGCCTTCCCGGGGAGACGCGCGAATCGATCCGCCGCACGATGGACTTCGCCAAGCGCATGGATACCGAAACGATCCAGGTCTCGATCGCGCATCCGTATCCGGGGACGGAATTCTACGACTACGTTCGCGAGAACAACCTGATCACGCTCGACTCGATGACCGACGAGACAGGCCACCAGTTGCCGAACATCAAATACGGCGATCTCGACGAAGCGGAAATTCTCGACTGGGTCGAAAAGTTCTACGACGAGTACTACTTCAGGCCGAGGGTCGCGTGGCGCATCATGCGCAAAGCGGTTTTCGACGGAGCCGAGAGGCGAAGGCTCTACAAGGAAGCCCGCGAATACCTGGCGCTGCGTTCGAAGCGCCACAAATTCGTCGAAGAAAGGCGCGGCCAAGCCGCGTAAGCGGCAGGCGCTCCCGCCTGTCCAGAGCCGCTAAGCGGCGAGGTTTTCGCGAAGCAGCAGCCTATCGGGCTGACCAACCGGCAGCATCGCAATCCAGAACCAGCGCCGCGGTTTCCTAACTCCCAACAAGACCGCGCTCTTCGCTAACCTAATCCCAAGGATCATCGCCGTTGAAAACGCGCGTCTGCCTGTTCATCATCATCGTCGCCAACGCCGTGGGAAATCTGCTGTTGGCGTACGGAATGCGGCAAGTCGGCAGCATCGCATCCTATTCGCCGGCGGAGCTCGTTGGCTCCGGACTGGCCGCCATGATTAACCCGTGGGTGCTAGCGGGCGTGCTGCTGCTGCTGGTCTTCTTCACGGCGCACGCGATCGTACTGAGCTGGGCGGATCTGAGCTATGTATTGCTCGTAACCGCGATCGGGTACGTGCTCGTCGCTGTGTTGAGCCGCCAATTCCTCAGCGAGACCATCAGCACTTTGCGATGGGCCGGAACGATCGTCATCACCGCCGGAGTCATGCTCGTCGGCTCGACGCCGGTCTCGACTGTTGAGATCGCTGCAGGCGCCAAAGCCCCATCCACGCAGCCATGACCTATTTCCTGCTAGCGTTGGTCGTGTTCGGGACCGTCGCCGGAGACCTTCTCAAGGCCGTTGGCATGCGCCGCCTCGGCGAAGTCGATGACTTCCGGCCGGCGCTGCTGGGAAGGGCATTGGGGCGCGCGGCGCGAAGCGGCTGGCTCTGGGCTTGCCTCGCCGGCTACACGGTGT
>JBBDWJ010000296.1:6406-14047 GCA_040902925.1 Bryobacterales bacterium
ATTTTTCGGATTCATGGCCCTGGTTTCGGTCACCGATCTCAGCTTCGCCGTTCCCGCTACGGCCGCCGGGTACGTGGTGGAAACCGTGCTCGCAAGAATCGCTCTCGGCGAGGATGTTTCGGTGCGACGTTGGCTCGGAGCCGCGCTGGTTACGGCCGGAGTCGCCATGGTTGGCGGGTAACGCTGTGACCGCCGTGAGCCAAATACTGCCTTGGCTGCTGCCGGCGTTCTTCTTACTCACACTCTGCGCCGCGGGCTACAACCTCGCGGTTTGCCTGGCTGCCTGGCGCTTTCTTCGCGATCGCGCCCGGTCGCGGCCTTCGACAAATCATTTTCCTGATGAGTTGCCGGCTGTTTCCATTCTCAAGCCCGTCGCGGGGGCGGACCTTGACTTTTATGAGAACATCCGGTCCCACGCGCTGCAGGACTACCCGAACTTCGAGTTGCTGTTTGGAGCAGGCGACCCTAACGACCCGGCCCTGGAGGCAATCGGCCGATTAGCGCGCGAATTCCCACATCTCCGCATCGAGGCGTTTGTGTGTGAATGCACGGGTCCGGGCAATCATAAAGTCCAACGGCTCGAACGGCTGCAGCAAGAGGCGCGCTTCGAATTTTTTCTCGTGAACGACAGCGACATTCGCGTCGAGCGGAATTACGTGCGCGATGTGATGCGGCCTTTTCTCGACTCCAAAAACGGCCCACGGGTTGGACTGGTGAGCTGCCCATTCCGAGCCCGGCCGGGGCCCACGCTCGCCTCGTTAACCGAGGCTTTGGCTGTTGCCGAATTCCAGGGCCAGGTGCTTCTAACCCGCCTCCTCAGGCAGGTCGACTTCGCGCTCGGGGCCACGATGCTGTTTCGCCGCGGCGATCTGGAACGCATCGGCGGTTTTTCCACGGTTGCCCCTTACTTGGCTGACGACTATCAGTTGGGGAATCGAATTCAGCGGCTCGGTCTCGACCTCGTCATCAGCACGCACGCGGTGGAAATCGCGCTCGGCGATGACGGCTGGCGTGAGGTCTGGCAGCGTCAGCTACGCTGGTCGAGAACAATCCGCGCCTGCCGCCCGGGCGGGCACTTCGGCTTATTCTTCACGCAGGCATCGCTGTGGAGCTTGCTTTGCCTGGCCGCGGCGGCGGGTACAGGGTCAGCGCCAACCGTAGTGGCAGTTCCTTGCGCGGCGCTGCTGCTGCGCCTGTTCGCCGCCTGGCTTGTCGGATGGCGCTGCATGGGCTCGCGCGCCGTCGCCCGCCGGCTCTACTGGATGTTCGTTGCTGACGGGCTGGCTTTCGCGGCCTGGTGCGGAAGCTTCTTCACGCGGCGCGTCCACTGGAGGAACCGTGTGCTCGAAATCGGGCGCGACGGCCGCATTGCCAGAGAATCTCCCAGTGCCCCGAACGAGACCGCCGCAGCCAACGCACGCGGAACGTCGCGGAGCTGATTCACTCCCGGCAATAGCTAAGCAGCATTCTTGCGCACGCCGCCGAGCAGCTCGGCAAGACGGTCGTCCTGGGGATAGGGATGGCCGACGTGCTGCCGGAACCCTTCCGCGTATTCGACGCCGATCTCGCGTCCCTGCGCCGCGCTCCAACGCTTCATCTCTTCCAGATATTCGTCGATGCCGTGATGCGCTTCAAGCCAGGCGCGCTGGCTTTCGTGGCAGCTCAACATGTCGGTCTTGAGTCCAATCACCTTCGAGATATCGATGAAAAGCGTGGACGGAATCGGCCGGCCAAAGATGTCGATGCCCGCGGCGGGGCTGGCGTAGTAGAGGTGCGGAATCTTATCGGTGGCGGGACGCGCGGGCCGCCGCCCGGTGTCGAAATTCGGCGCGGGCGCGCCGAAACAGGCGTTGCGCACGACGATGCTGGTGAACTCGTGGTCGGGCATGTAGTCCTGCGGCGAATGCGTGATCACGATCGACGGCGCGACCTCGCGCAGCAGCTCGACGGTGGCCTGGATCGTGTCGCGATCGTAGGCGATCATCAGGTCGCGCCGGTCGAGGCAGTGGTAATGGCCGCGTACCTTCGCGGCCGCCTTACGGCCCTCCTCAATGCGAATGCCCGAGATTCGTTCCGGCGGATGCTCACGGCTTCCCTTGTCGCCGGGCGTCATGCTGGCGATGTGAATGTCGAAGCCTTTCTCCTGCAACAGGGCCATCGTGCCGGTGCAAAAGAACTCGGCATCATCGGGATGAGCCATTACAGACAGAACGGTTTCACGACCAGGCATACTTTGAGCACCTCTTTGTTGCGCGATTGCGCTGTAAAAAATCCCTGCGCGGGTTTTCTGCCCGCGAACCATCAATATCGGCTAGTTCGCGCGGACAATAGCTTGGCAAAAACTAGCTCGCTGCCGGGCCGGTAACAGCAGCTTCCAGCTCCGTTACCGCTCGTTGCAACTCTTCCACCAGCGGCGTTACCTCGGTCTTGAGAAGCGCATCCGTGACCGCGCGATAGTACCACAACGTGCCGTCGCGGCCGCCTCGAAAACGCTGCCAGAGCCTGTCGCCGAGCCGCTTGTGGTCCATAAGCAGGGAGCGCACATTGTGCAATTTGTCGGCGGCGATCACCAGCCGCACCGATGCGTCCGCACTTGCGAGGCTTTCGACGTGCGCTTTCTTCCGTTCTTTCCACGGCGGCTTGGGGTTCGTGTCCGAATCCGTGCAGCCCTCAACAATGCTGAGCACTCGTTCGCCGAAATGCTCGCGAATCTCGCGCCGCAATGACGCGCCGCCGATGTCTTCGATCGAATCGTGCAGCAGCGCCGCGATCGCTTCCTCTTCGTCGCCGCCGTGCTCGAGAACAAGCGATGCGACGGCCAACAGATGCGCGACGTAGGGGATGTCCGCTCCCTTGCGGCGCTGCCCGCGATGCAGCCGCGAAGCGTAGCTAAGCGCTTGGTCGAAACGATCGGTCACAAGGTTTTCGCATTCTCGCGGCACCACTCGAGGGTCCGCCGCAGGCCCTCTTCGAAATCAATCGACGGCTCGAAACCCAGATCGCGGCGCGCCGCGCTGATATCCGCTTGAGAATGAAGCACGTCGCCGGGCCGCGGCGGACCGTACTGCGCCGGAAGATCCACGCCCGCCAGTTTTTGCATCAAACTCCAGGTCTGATTGAGAGTGCGCCGCTCGCCGGTCCCCGCGTTGTACACCTTGCCGGGAGCCCGCGGCGCGCTGGCTGCGAGCAGGTTGAGGCGGACGATATCTTCGACGTAAATAAAATCACGCGACTGCTCGCCATCGCCGTAGACAGTCGGCGCGCGCCCCGCCAGCACGCACGAGCTGAACAGCGACAGCACGCCCGAGTATGGCGAAGCGGGGTCCTGGCGGGGACCAAACACGTTGAAGTAGCGCAGCGACACCGTTTCAAGCCCGAATGCCTCCCAGAAAACCTGCGCGTAGTATTCCCCCGCCAGCTTTTGGACGCCATAAGGCGACTTCGGCTGAGGTGGCAGACTTTCCTTCTTGGGCAACTCCGGAGAGTCGCCGTAGGCGGACGACGAGGCGGCATAGACGACCCGCCGCACGCCGTGGCGCTGGGCCGCAAGACATACGTTCAAGGTCCCGCCGAGGTTGATGTCGTGCGTCAGCACGGGATCTTCGATCGAGCGCGGCACCGAAGGCAAGCCGGCCTCGTGGAAAACGACTTCGATGCCGGCGAACAGCGGCGCGATCGCCTCATAGTCCCGCACATCGAGCTGCTGAAACTCGATCTGCCGCTCGATGCCGGCCAGATTCTGTTTTTTGCCCGCCAACAGGCTGTCGATGACCACTACGCGTTCGACGCCTTCCTGGAGCAATCCTCGAACCAAGGCGGACCCAATAAAACCGGCGCCCCCGGTAACCAAAGCAGATTGCATGTCTAGTTGAGTTGCTCGATCTCGCCCTTGAGATACTGGATCGACTCGTTGACGATTTTCGACGCTCCAGGGGCGAAGTCAAAAACTTCCATCGAGACCCAACCGGGAAAGTCGCGGTCTTTAGCGACCTGCAGCACCGGCCGGAAATCGTAGCCGCCATCGGGCCGCGGGTAGCTGCCATCGAGCTCGTTGACATGGATGTGGCGGATGCGGCTCCAGTGTCTTTGGACGATCGCGGCGTGGGGTTCGGCTTCGTCGATGGCATTGTGCGAGTCGAACATGGTCTGAACCGCGGGACTGCCGATGGCGCGAACCACTTCAACCGCCTCGTCGAGGGTCAGGATCACGTCACACTGCGCGATCGGCAGCGCTTCAACGCACAGGGTCACGCCAAGCTCTTCGAGGTTGTTGGCGATGCCGCGCACTCCATCGATGTAGTTCCGCTTGGCCTGTTCGGAAGTGAGTCCGCCGGTGGCCTTGCGCTGATTGGGCGAGCCGAAAACCATCACGCAAGGGTCGGTATCGTTGGCCCGCAACGCGGCGCAGAGGTCGACCAGACCGCGCACGTACTCCCAGCTCCGCCGGCGGACCGCCTCGTCGGGCGTCGTCACGTGCAAACCGGTGGGACCCACCGTAAGCCAGTGGAGGCCCACGAATTCGAGACCCTCGGAAACGATAATGTCACGCACCTCGCGACGCCTCGCGGCGGGCAGAGTAGTGGCGTCGGTCTCGAGTGTAAACGGCGCAATTTCAATGCCATGCCAGCCGGCCTTCTTGATTTCGCGGCACTGCTCGGCGAAGGGCGTCTGCTCAAAAAGCTCGTTACAGACGGAAAGTCGAAAACTGTAGTCGTTTGCCATGGTTCAAGCGGTCAGTTTATCAAGGATTGTCGTCAGCACGGCGCCATCTGCCTCGACACCACCGCACTGGACACCGCACTGGGTGCGAGCGCACTAGAATGTATAGCTGCATGACACAACCATCGAACCCGCTGCGCGAATCCGCCATCGAGCTATCCACGTCCGCCATTCGCTTCGGACCTGGCGTGACGCGCGAAATCGGCATGGATCTGGCCGAACAGGGCGCGCGCCGCGTCCTGCTCGTGATCGATCCCCATCTTGCCGGCCTGTCGCCGGTTCAAACAACGATCGAGTCGCTGACCGCGCAAGGAATCGCTTACAGGCTGTTCGACCGCGTGCGCGTCGAGCCGACCGACGAGTCCTTTGAAGAGGCGATCCGATGCGCTTCCGAGGAACCGGTCGACGCGTTCGTAGCCGTCGGCGGCGGCTCGACGATCGACACAGCCAAGGCGGCCAATCTGTACTCGACCTACCCGGCCGATCTTCTCGAGTACGTCAATCCGCCGGTCGGCAAAGGGAGTCCCGTCCCAGGCCCGTTGAAACCTCTGTACGCCATCCCGACCACGGCCGGAACCGGTAGCGAGACGACCGGGGTGGCAATTTTCGACTACCTGAAAATGCACGCCAAAACGGGCATCGCGCATCGCCGTCTCAAACCCACCCTGGGATTGCTCGATCCGGAGAACACCCGCACGATGCCCTCCGAGGTGGCCGCGGCAACTGGGCTCGATGTGCTCTCGCATGCCATCGAGTCGTACACGGCAATAGCCTACAGTGAACGTCCGCGGCCCGAACGGCCGATTCTGCGCCCCGCCTATCAGGGCGCGAATCCTATCAGCGACGTGTGGTCGCTCGAGGCATTGCGGATGGTACGCGAGTATTTGCCCCGAGCTGTCGAAGACCCCAGCGACGACGAGGCGCGCGGAAAGATGCTTCTGGCGGCGTCCTATGCCGGTATCGGTTTCGGCAACGCCGGCGTACACCTGCCTCATGGGATGTCGTACCCGGTTTCGGGGATGGTGAAGGGTTTTCGGCCCGCGGGCTACGCGGTCGATCATGCGTTCGTTCCCCACGGCATCTCCGTCATTCTGAACGCGCCAGCCGTTTTCCGGTTCACCGCCGCGGCATGCCCGGAACGCCACCTGACCGCGGCCCAGGTATTGGGCGCCGACGTGTCGCGCGCCAAGGCCCAGGATGCCGGAGCGATTCTCGCCGACCAGATCACGGCGATCATGCAGCGGCTCCGTGTTCCCAACGGGTTAAAGGCTCTGGGCTACACGAGCAGCGATATCCCCGGGCTGGTGGCCGGCACGCTGCCCCAGCACCGCGTAACGAAGCTGTCTCCCCGCCCGGCCAGTGAAGACGATTTGGCCCTGCTCTTCGAACAAGCCATGGTCGCCTGGTAGCGGCGGCTGCTTCTGGCTTGTCACGCAAAGTCGCGTTTCGGAGATTTCTGATTTCTCCAACTTTTGCTCTGAGTCTCCCGCGGCGTTTCTTGGTCTTACGGGTCTTGGAGCGGCCCGTGGAGTACTAACTAAGACCTTACCGAGCAGGGTCAGAGTCTCGCCGCATCCCCAATTTCGCGGATGCCCAACCCTGGGCGTTGCAGCCGATAAGGGAATAGAGTGCCAGGCGTGGCTCCTTCTCAGATGCTAGTACCCCTCGAGCCGGACCCGGCTCGCGTTCGCGAGGCTGTGTGGCGGCTCGAAGGGCTGCCGGCGATTTCTCCGGCGATCCAGCAGGCCCTCGCCATGTGCGGCGATCCGCTGTGCTCCAACCGCGACCTGGAGCGGGTACTGGCCGCCGACCAGGCGCTGGTGGCGCAGATTCTGAAAATCGCGAACTCCGCCTACTACGCTGCAGAAGGGCGGGCGGCCACCATATCGCGCGCAGTGACGGTCATTGGTCACGAGAAATTACAGTCCCTGTTGTTGCAGATAATGCTGGCCGGCGCGTTCCGGCGTCTCAGCCGGCGGCACCCCGAAGGCCACCGGATCGTGGCTGTATCGGTCGCCGCGGCGGCGGCGTGCTATGCGATCGCTGAATACGTGCCTGGTCAGGACAGCGAGGAGCTGCTTGTCGCGGGTTTACTTCACAACCTGGGCGATCTTGTCCTGATGACGGCTTTTTCTTCCGAGTACCAGTCGGCTTGCCAGCTCGCCGCTACGATGTCGGACAGCGCGGCGCAGCGCGCGATCTTTGGCGTGGATGCGCAGCTCACCGGGCGCTGGCTTCTGGAAGCGTGGGGCCTGCCCTTGCAGTTTGCTGAGTCAGCCCAGCATTGGCCCGACCCGTTGCACGCGGAGCTGCAGGTGTCTTCCCGCGCATTTCTATGTGTTGTCCACCTGGGTGTGCATGTGGGGCGCTGCTGGGGGCGCGAAAGGAACTGGCAGGAGGCAGAGCGCCTGGCCGACCCGAAAGTCTTCGAAGAGCTATCGCTTGGCGTCGATGATTTGCAGGATATCTACGAGGAACTCTCGGAGCACGTCGGCCGCGTACAGATCCTGTTGGAGTGAGAGGGGTCTATTCTTCTGGCGGATATGCCCTTTTAACCGCCTTTCTCACACATCGCCGGGGTGACCGCCGCCATCGAGATCAAACGACTTGACACACTCGCGCAGGTCGGCGGGAAGGATAGTTCATTTCGCCTCGTCGGGAGCGGCAGTCGCTCTGTTCACGGACTCCCGCCGGTGATCAGCGTTTCGAGTGAGCCCAGGTGGGCCCGGAGCGCGTCTCGGCCCAACGGCGTGAGAGTGTACCAGGTGACCGGCTTGCGGTTCTGAAAATCCTTGCGGGCGTCGACATAGCCTGCCTCCTCGAGCTTGCGCATCTGCGCCCCCAGGTTGCCGTCGGTGGCGCCCAAAACCTGCTTGAGCCGCGAAAAGCTAAGCGCCTCGGATCGCGAAAGCAACACGCATG
>JBBDWJ010000297.1:0-13991 GCA_040902925.1 Bryobacterales bacterium
CCCCCAACGTTGCGGGGCGGCGCGAAGCCGCCGGGGCGCGGCAAGGGTTGCGCGGACCCGCGGCTATCAGCGCCGCGGTGCAGATGGCCGACGATGCCGACCCGGGAGTGCAGCGCGAAGCGATCGAATCGCTTGGCGAGTTGCTGAGTGACGCTGACGCCGAAACGGCAAAGGCGGCTCTGCCGGTGCTTCAAAGGGGACTTCAAAGCAAAGACCCCAACCTACGCCGCCAGATCGTCGAAGCCCTTGGCGGGTTGCACTCGATCGCCGATCAGGTCGTCCCTTTGCTGGCGAAAGCCGCGGAGGACCCCGACCCCGGCGTCCAGCGGGAGGCCGTGGAAGCGTTGGGGCGAATCTCATCGGGCGCCGGTTTCGAAAAGCCGTGGGCCCAGTTCGTATGGAAAGATTCAGACGACCTTCACCCCAAGATTGCCAAAGCCGCGCGATGACTCTTCGCGGGGCGATATTTTACGGCTGACTGGCAGCCAGGCCGCCTGCATGCAATTGCAGGGTAAGATGGACTTCGACGCCGCGCGCGCGGAATGTCTGACGGCAGCGCATTCCGCGTGGCGGCTCCCAATAGGCTGACCTATTCGCGGCGTCGCCGAGTCCACCTGTGACATTGCTTGGCGTTCCCCACCAGGATTTCTTACGGATCTCGCTGCTCAGCTTTTGTCTGGCGTTGATCCTCTGCTTCGTTTCGAATAATCTCAACCGCCGGTTTCAAAACCGCTCCGATACGGTGGCGCAACAGTTCGCGATTCTCGAGGGCCGTTCCTATCAGGTCGAGGGCATGGAAGCGGACTGGCCGCCGTTTCGCAGCCGGGTCTTGTTTCCGGCGTCGTTGGCGTTCGTTAGCCGCTGGACGATTGTGCCCCCCGCGGCTTGGTTTGTGATCCTGCGGCTGGCCAGTGCTTTTCTTGCGCTGCTGCTGTTTTCCTTGCTGTTGATGCGCGTCGGGGGCGCGACATGGAAACTCGCCGCCGCGGGTTGCGCCTGGTTGGCCCTGGGGATCATCCCAACGTTCAATCACAGTTGGGAGCACCCCACGGATTTTCCCGACATCATTTTCTACTGCGCGGCGCTGTGGCTGGCGCTGCGGGAACGGAAGCTTGCGCTACTGCTGGCGACGGCTGTTGGCAGCCTGAACCACCAGACGGCTGCGTTCGCGGGCGTGATCTGGATATGCCTTTACGGACTGGATTTGCGCTGGCGGCCTCAACCCTGGCAGCTTGCTTTTGGCTGCCTGCTGATCGCAACGAGTAAGCTCACGACGCTGCTCGTGGAGTTGGCGATTCGCGGCGAGGCGGGATGGGACTACGTCGTCAACGGCTACTTGACCATCGGGCAGTTTTTCGATTTCCTGCGGCACCCTTATGCTTCGGGGTGGCCCGTGCTGTTGTTTGCGATGTTGATGCCCACGGTACTCTGGTTGTGGGTCAACCGCAGAGCCGTCACGCCGGCGGACACGCGCATCCTGATTGCCGTCGTTCTGATTACCGGCATCTCGTCGGTCATCGCATTCATGGCCGAGCTGCGGAGCGTCTTTCTGGCTCCGCATGTGATGGCTGTATTCGTAGCGGCGGCGGTCGAAGGAAGAATACTCAGTAAGCGCGGCTAGGAACGTGCCGCATAACTGGCTTCCCGCTCGCATGGTCCAGCCCGCGTGTCGCCATCCGAACATCAACGCTGGCCGCATGGCTGCGCATGTGGTTGAGCGTTGACTTTCTCTGCTAATCTCGTTGCTGTGCGGAAACTCATTATCATCCTGGGTCTGCTTGCCGCCGTTGCCGCTGTCGCGGTGGCAATGAGCGAACGGGGAAGGTGGCGGCTCGAGGTGCTCTCGTGGAAGGCCACCGGCAACCTACCGGTCATGAGCTGGCCCGAGGTGGTGCGAGGTTTGTTTCGCTGCGATGCTGAACCGTGTATCGATAAGATTGCCCGTAGCGCGGTCACGATCATCGAATTCGACTCGGATAATCCTTGCCCGGTGCTGTGGAAAACCCCGCTTGGCCCGATCCGGGGATTGTTTGAAGACCATCCGGTGCTTGAGCATTTTACGGCGCACTCGTGGATTGTCGACCCTGCCGCCCCGCGCGTGAAGCAGGGCGACATCGTGCTGGAGGTGGGGGCCTGGCTGGGTTCGTTCACGCGCGCGGCGCTAAATCAGGGAGCCGCGCTGGTCGTCGCCATGGAGCCGGAGCCGATCAACCGCTCTTGTTTCGAGCAGACCTTCGCATCCGAAATCGAATCTGGCCGCGTCAAAGTGATCGGTAAAGCGGCTTGGGACCACGCCGGCGCGGTCAAGATGGCAAACCTTGGCCCGAACGCCGTGGAAGGTAGCCACAAGGGATTCGCGGTAGCCGACGAAGGGCCCGTCGATGCCGAAGCCATCACGATTGATGAACTCGTCGAGACGCTGAATCTGGAACGCGTCGATTTTCTTGAGATGGATATCGAGGGCGGCGAGTCGCTGGCTCTGCAAGGCGCGCGCCGGACTCTTCAGCGGTTCCGGCCAACAATTGTCGCCTGTATCCATCATCTGCCTGGGGACCGCGAAGAGGTCCCCCGCACGATTCTCGAGATCGAACCCAGCTACGAAGTAGAGACGACCAAACTACAAGGTTACTTCCGGCCTGTCCCCGCCGCGGCCCACACTCGAGTCCGCACCGTTGCCGAAGCTGAAAGCAGTGCACAAATCAGTCATTGAGACGCTCTGGTTCCGGGTGGCCTGCGGTTTGTTCATCACGGCATGCGTGGCGGTGCGCACCGTCGAGGGCCTGGACATATCGTGGAATGGCATACGGTTCGCCCGCGCGTATGCGCTTGCGCGGGGTCTTGATCTGTATTCGCCGCCGGATTCGGGCGTGATCTCGGGTTTAATCTACGGCCCGGTCGGCTACTTTCTCTTCGCCCCAGCAGCGCTGTGGACGTCGCCCCTGCCCGCGCTCGCCACGGCTTGTTTGATGAGCGCGCTGGCCACGCTCGGACCCGCCGCGCTGGTGCTCTCCGGCCGCGGCAACTCTTCGGGGGCGAAGCCCTGGGTGCTGCCGGTTTTCACCGTGCTGGTGGTGCATTTCTACGCGGCAAGCGCGACGATCGGCGTGTGGACGATTCACACGGACGCAGCCGCCCTGGGTCTGATGTGCATGACGCTCTATTGGACCTTGCGGCATCCGCTGGAGAAGACGTTTTCGTGGAATCTCGCCGCCGCCGCCATCTGCGCCGCGCTGGCGGTGTGGGCTAAACAGACAGCCGCGCCGATTCTCGTGGTTCCCGCGGCGTATCTGTTCCTGGCGGGCTGCCGCCGCGGGGCTTGGCGGCTGCTGGGGCTGACCGGCGTTGCCGCGGCATTGATGGGCATCCTCTTCGGCGTCTGGTATGGATTTTCCGATCTGCGGCTCACGATTTTTGAGATCCCATCGGGGCATCCGCGATTCGCCGGCGCTCCCTTACTCGAGTGGCGGCTGATCACCGAGTTCATGGAGATCCTTTTTCTGCTTGGGGTGGTGCTCGCGGCTTCCGCCGCTTTGGAAAAGAGCCCCGCGCAGGCGGAGTTAACCAACCTGGGCGAGCGCCCCTCGCTGCTATCGCGTTGCAGACGTCTCGTGCCCGCGGGCCGCGCCTGGATGCTGTTTTGCGGCATGGGCCTGGCGCTGCTTCCGATGGCATTTTTGGGCCGCATGAAAGTGTCGGGCAGTTCGAACAATTTCGGCGCCCCTGACTATTTCGTCGCTCTTGGCATTGCGCTACTGTTTCTGCGTTTGGCGGGCCGCGTCGAGTTTCGGCAAGGGCCCGGCCGGCGCGCTCTGCAGGCTTCGCTGCTGCTGCTGTTGGCGATCTTGGGCGCGCGCAGCATGGCTAGCTTTATTGTCACCAGCGATGCGCTTGCGGCGCGTTGGCCGCCGCCGATTCAAGCTGCCTATGAGCATGCGCTGGCGCATCCCGGGACAACGTATTTCCCGTGGTATCCCTTGGCGAACTTGATGGCTGACGGGAGTTACAATCACACCGCCTGGGGTGTGCTGGAACGCGAATGGGCGGGCTTTCCCGTCAGCGAAGCGCATCTGCGGGCTGAGCTGCCGGAAAACCTGGAGCGCATCGCTACTTTCGATGAACTTCCCTTGATTCAAGCGATTCATTCGCGCACCTGGGATCATTTTGTGCTGCAAGGCCTGCCGGAATTTCGTTGCCTGGTGACGGCGCCAGATCTACCGGGTTGGACGGTGTTGGAACGTGGGCCCGAGACTTGTGAGTCCGCACAAAGCCTTTCGATCCGGTAACCGTCCGCTCCCGTTCAGCCGATTATTCCGGCGGAACATTATAGATGGGAATTCTGCCGGCGTAAGAGACAGGTTCATACTCCCTCAACCAAGCGTAGCCATCGTAAGGTGGATTTTCGGTGCGGTCGTCGTAGAGCAGCTCGGGGCTGATCGCCACCCAGCCTGTTACTCGGTGGTGCGGCGGTAGGCTGTCGAATTCGGGCAAGCCGAGACGGGATAGATCGGTGGAGCCGAATAGCGCGACGCTGGCACGCTCGGGGCTCAGCTCTTCCAACTCAGCTTTCAACTCGTAAACGTACTGTCCCCAATCCAGATCGGAATCGGAGCCCAGGCGCTGCGCGTGACCTTCCGCGAACACGTTGTTGTAGCTGATGTAGTGCGGGTGAGCCGCGGCCCCGTTCAGGAACGAGAGTCCGAGCAGGGCGGCGGCGGCGACTTGCCAAACCTTGCCGCGCCGGAACATCTCCGCGGCGCCGAATCCGGCTGCAAGCGCCAGCAGCGGATAGAACGGCAACACATGGCGGACGCCGATATTGATGCTGCTTGGCAGCGCGCACAATAGAAATACTGCCGCGCAAAGGAGTGGTCCGAGCGCATGCAGCGACCGCCGCGGTCCGCGCAACAGAAAGAAAGCGCCGATTGCCGCCAGCGCGAAGAACGGAAGAGGCGTCTTGGCCGCCAGCATTACCGGGTAGTAATACCAGACGCCATAGCGGTGCACTGCTCCAAGAAACACGGTGCGATGGCCGGCTTCCACGTGGTCGTAAACGCCTTGAAAGCCCTGCAGGACGCCGGTGAACGGAAAGTAGGGCTTTTCAAGAAACGCGTAGAGAGCATCGTGCGCGGGGCCTTCGGCGCCCACTAACAGGTCGAGTCTCGTAGGCGGATACCCAGGGTAGCGCAACGGTTCGAGCGCGAAGCGATAGGCCGCGAACACGACGGTAGCCGCCAGCATGAGCGCGAAAACTCCTTGGATCAACAGGGTTCGCCACGGGGCTCGCGGTGGCTGGCCGGCTCTGTGCTCGCCAGCATACTCCGCGGCACGGCGGCGCTCGGCGAGATCGAGCGCCAGCAACACCAGCGCGCACGGCGGAAAGAATACGGCAAAGGAAAACTTGCTGACGAGCGAGATTGCGCATGCGATTCCGGCGGCAGCGGCGGTGATCCAGTCGCGGCGCTGGAGCCACCCCCAGACGGCCAGCAGCGCGGCGCAGAACGTGGCCGTGAACGCAACGTCGGTGGTTGCCAGGGAAGCATGGCCGATCACCACGGGCAGGCTGCACAAAGCGATGAGCGCGGCCAAAGCCGCTGCCGGGCCATACAGCATCCAACCCCACGCGGTGACGGCCGCCGCGAGCAGCACGAAGAACGGCAGCATCCCGCGGCGCGCCATTGCCAGCACGCCGGGGTAGTCGCCGGTGGAATGCAGAATCGCATTGCCCTCCGTCCACATATCCGTTGCGCCGGTCGAGCGGATTCCCGAAAGGTATGGGAGCGACGCGGCGGCGATTCTCGCCAGCGGGGGATGCTGCGTTTCGTAGTCGTAGGCGCCGCGGTCGAGCCACTCCATGCCGCAGGCGATGTGAGCAGGCTCGTCGTTGGTTTGGCTAAAGGCTGTATGAGTCGACGCTATACGCCAGAGAGTCAGCAGCGTCACGGCGATGCAAGCCAGCACCCAAAGGCGCGCAGATGAGCCCTGTCGCTCGGAGCTTGTCGTCGAGGTGGCGGCGGTCATGGGATGGGCACGCTTGGCGGCGCGTTGGCAACGCCGCTAGGGGCGCCTAGGGGTGCGCGGAAAGAAAGCCAATGGCGCGGGCAGACGATCCCAGTCTAGCGAGCGCAACGCAGCAGCGTTAGCCTTGGGCCGCGACTCAATGTGCGGCCAGACCCCAGTCGCCAGCGCTGGATTCATCGTGATCGGAATCGCTCAAATAGGGCTTCGCAGTAATCTCAGGGTGCTCCACGAAACGGACAGTGTCATACATCGCTTGCACATCGCCCGGCGAGCAATCACGGCCCTTCCTTTCGCCGTTGCCTGTAACTCCCTGAAAGTAAAAGCTTGCATGCGGGCGCCGCCGGTGGCCGATTCGTGGCCTGCCAGGTGCACAACCATCTGCGCGCGGCCGTCATAATCCGGCCTTGGCACGAGGCGCCGTCACCTGCCGGCTCCGCGCAGGAGGTGTTCCATGCTGCAGCGATCCGTTGAATCGACAACCGTCAAGTCATCGCCGCTCTGGGGTGACACGCACTTTGTTGCACCGCCACGCCACGCCGGAGTGCTGGTCAATGACATCCACTCGCAACTGAACGCCACGCGGCTGCACGACATCGTTGGTGTGGACTCTTGCGAGTTGATCGCAAGCGCTATCCTACGAGCCCGCCGCGAAGGACTTGCTATTTCGGTCGGCGGCGCCCGCCATGCCATGGGCGCGCAGCAGTTTGGGTCTGGCACGCTGCATCTCGACATGACAAAGCTCAACCGCGTTTTGCATTTTGACGCCGAGCTCGGAATCGTCGAGGCCGAAGCCGGCATCGAGTGGCCGGAGCTGATCGGCCAACTGAACGCGATGCAGAGAGGCCGCAGCGGTCAATGGGGCATCGCGCAAAAACAGACCGGCGCTGACCGCTTGACGCTGGGAGGCGCTCTTGCCGCGAACGCTCACGGACGCGGGCTGCGCATGAAGCCTTTCGTTAGCGACGTAGAGTCGTTTACTCTGGTCGGCGCCGATGGAGAAGCGCGCGTGTGCAGCCGTGAGCAAAACAGCGAGCTGTTTCACCTCGTGGCCGGCGGCTATGGGCTGTTCGGCGTTGTCTCGTCGATACGTTTGCGTCTGACGCCCCGCCGCAAGCTCGAACGCCTGGTCGAGGTCATCACGCGCGACGCTTTGATCGATGCATTCGGGCAGCGCGTGCGCGACGGCTATCTTTACGGGGACTTTCAATTCGCGATCGACGAACGGTCCGACGGTTTTCTGAACCAGGGAGTCTTTTCGTGCTACCGGCCCGTGGACCCGGCAACGCCGGCGCCCGATCACCAATTGCAACTCTCGGCCGAACACTGGAAGGAGTTGCTATACCTTGCGCATGCCGACAAGGCGGCGGCGTTTCGAGCGTATTCCGAGTTTTATCTTTCGACCTCCGGCCAGGTGTACTGGTCGGACACTCACCAACTGAGCGCCTATCTCGACGACTATCACCGGCCCCTGGACCGCCGTCTCGGTTCCACGCACAAGGCCACCGAGATCATCACCGAGATCTTCGTCCCTCGCGAGCGGCTGTGCGATTTTCTGGAAGAAGCCGCCGGGGATTTCAGGCGTCACGGCGTGAACCTGATTTACGGCACGATCCGCCTGATCGAACGCGATGACGATAGTTTTCTGGCCTGGGCGAAGCGTCCCTATGCCTGTGTCATTTTCAATTTACACACCGTGCATAGCGCTGAAGGGCTCGCGCATTCGGCATCCGCGTTCCGGCGTTTGATGGATATGGCGATCCACCGCGGCGGCAGTTATTTCCTGACGTATCACAAGTTCGCGACGCGGGCGCAGCTCGAAGCCTGCTACCCGCAGTTCCCGGAGTTCTTGCGTCTCAAATCGAAGTACGATCCCGAGGAGCGCTTTCAGAGCGATTGGTACCGCCACTATCGAGATGCGGTCTGAAGCAGTCGTTGATCCGTTGATCGGTTGATCCGTTGATTGGTTGAGTTCCGCGCGGCAGGAGGTAGCGATTTCTTGCGGAGTCACTGCAGCGCCTTCCCGTGGCTGCGGCGAGCAACTTCGGTTGCCAGCGAAGCAATGCACTAAAATCGTTGGACCGGGCAACGGCTGGGTCCGCGGATCGGGCGTCTTCCCGCTAACTCCCGATTTGTAAGCCCTGAGCAGCTAACCAAAGTGCATCGTGAATCAGAACCGGCCTACTTGCCGTGGGCGAAGTGGATCTCTGTTGCCGCTCACTTGGCCGTTGCCGGGTTGGCGTGTTCGCTGTTCGTATTCGCCGCGCCCTTGGCCGATGATTACTGCACTCCCGCGAACCCCCAAAGCCTTTTCGACTACGTCGCCAACCTCTATCGGACGTGGTCGGGCCGATGGTTCAGTCATGGCATCGAGCGCTTTGTGCTGACCCATGTGGACTTTACGCAAGCCTATGGACTGCTCACCGCTGCGTTGAGCCTGCTTTGCGCCGCGGGAGTGTGGGTGGTTGCGCGGAGCGTGTTTCGGCGCAGCGTTTCGCCGTGGCTGGTTGGTTCGCTGAGTTGTTCTTTTGTGGTTGTGTTTTGGTGCCTGCACCCCTCGCTGGGGCAGGGCTTTTACTGGTTCACGGGCGCTGTCGAATACCAGCTTGTCGTTGCGCTGTCGCTGGGGTTGTTGGCGGCGTTGTTGAGCGAAACGGTGGCGGTTTCGCGCGGCGTGGTTCGGGCGCTGCTTGTTTTGGGCCTGTCGTTGCTGGCGTTCCTGATCACCGGGATGCACGAGCTGTTCGCCGCGATGCTGTGCCTGGTGCTGGCGGTGGGCGCCGCTGTTGCTTTTCGGATTCAGCATCGCAATCGCTGGCTTTGGGTTATCGTGCTGGTGGCGGGCGTGGCGGGTTTTTGCTTCGCCGCCGCTGCCCCGGGAAACCTGGTCCGCTCGGCTTCGTTCGCAGGCGACACGGATTGGCTGCTCGCGCTCTGGCTCGCGTTCTGGCAGGCGATCAAAGCCGCAACGAAGTGGGCGTTCGATTTGAAGCTGCTTGCCGCGACGGTTGTGTTCCTCGTTGATCCGCGCATCCGCGCCGCCCGCCCTGACTGGCTTAATCCGGCAGCGCCTTGGAAGTGGATTGTCGCGCTGACTTGGCTGGCGCTGCTGGCGGTTGGGTTTGCGGTGCCGAGCTTCGCCATGGGCCAGGAGATGCCTGGGCGCGCGCTGGGCGGCATCTTTTTGGTGTTCTTGCTCGGCTGGTTTCTCACCTTGTTTGTCTGGACTCGTGACTTGCGTTTGCCGGCCGGCATCGAGAATCGCGACCTGCGCAAGATAGCGTCCGCATGCCTGCTGCTGCTTTCGCTCAGTATTGTGACGACCGGCAACGCGCGGCACGCTATCCACGACCTGACGCATACGGCGCCGGCGTGGAAACGGGCTATGGTTGAGCGCTATGAGCTGATTCGTGACGGCGCTCGCGGCGGGATCGTCGTGATTTCGGTGCCGCCCGCGCCGCCGCGGCCGCGTACGTTCTTTCAAGGGCCGGCCGATATCACCAGCGATTGGAAGGATTGGAAGAACGGTTGCATGGCGGGCTTTTTTGATGTGCCCGCGGTGCGCGTGAGCGAGCAGTAGCGGCGCCACGCCTCTTCGGCAATGCCGCGGGCGTTGCGAGCCACAATTCGCCACAGTAGCCGGCGGGTGCACGCAGGGCTCGCGGCGTCTTACGCCAGCAGGTCCAGTAGATTCGGCAGTTGCTGTTGCTGAGCCGTGACTTGCAGGGTGGCTTGCTCGGCGGATTGACTGGTTGTAAAAACCTGAATGGCTTCGAGCAGGTCGGCGTCGCGAAAACGCGACAGCGCCGTTTGGCTGATCAAGTCTTTGTCTTCGATGGTTACCAGGCTGTCGGCGACTTGCCGCAGGGTGCCGCCGTAGAAGCCTTGGGCGAGGCCGAGCTGGTCGACCGCTCGTTGCAGGTCGCGCACGCGCCCGCCGATGGCCTGGCGGTCGTCGTTGGCGAGGTCTTGGGAGAGGCGGTGGAGCGTGCCGAGAACATTGGCGCTGTTGTTGCCGCCCACCAGGTGAGTTCCCGCCAGCCCTGAGCGGAACCCCGTGCCGCGGTCGAAATCGGCGGCGGTGAACCGGAAGTCGACATCGGAGTCGACGCGGACTTCGCCGTTGACGGCGCTGAAGACCACTTTGGCCGCCGCGAGTTGCGGCGTAGCGGCGACGTGGATGTTGAGCGCGGCGGCGATCTCCTTCGCCGATTGGCCGCCGGTCGTGCCGCCGCTTTCGAGACCGGTGGTGAGCCCGCCGGAAGCGACGGAGTTGAAGCTGAATCCGATGCCAAGGGTTTCGCTTTGCACCAGCTTGAGCGCGCCGCCTTCGTCGCTAAAAGTGAAGCCGCCGGCGAGCTGCGGGTTGGCGGCGATTTCAAGGTTAAGTAAAGCCGCGATCTGGGCCGTATTCTCGCCACCGCCCAGCGGCGGAGTCTGAATGTTGGCCGCGATCTCTCCGTCGGCCGAAACGAACGACACGTTGATCGTCTCGCCGCTGCTGGGAACGGCCGGCGGGGTTGGCGCGACAAAAAACGTCCCCAGGTCGGTGCTGATGACTCCTTCGACTCCGCCGCTGAAGCTGATGCCGATGCCAATTGGCGGAATGGAAACCGTTGGGCCGGGTGTTTCCGGCGTGCGCCCCGCGCCGGTAAAGTCGTCGGGCCGCAGGAAGATCTCGTTGCCGGGCAGCGAGATTTGAGCGGGCTGGCCATCGGGAAACAGCACCGCGCGCGGCGCCGACGTGCCCGTGTAGTTGACGCCGTCGGGGCTGGCGGCGTCGATCACGAACGGCGTCAGGTCGTCGTTGTCGCCGGCGAAGATAAAGCGCCCCGAGTCGATCGTATTGGCCAACTCGACCAGCCGCCGGAAGATGCCGTCGATCTCGACTTTGATGATGCCGCGGCCGGCGTCGTCAAGCGTGTCGGTCGCCGCCGTGGACGCCAGCGCGAGGGCGCGCGTGAGCAGGTCGCCGGTTTGATCGAGCGCCGTATCGGCGTTGCGCAATTCGGCGTCGACGGCTTCAAGATTCCGCTTGAGCTGCTCGAGACGTTTGATCTCGGCCTGCGTGCGCACCACACCCGCCGCGCCGGCGGGGTCGTCGGACGGACGCGTGACGCGCAGTCCCGAAGAGATTTGATTGGCGGCCTCGACGCGCCGCTCGCCGACCTGGCGCAAGTCCGCGATGGTTTGCCGGCCGGGGGTCAGAAAGGTTACACGCATCTGGGGTACCTGAAGGTCTTATCGGTCGTTGCGAGAATCGGCAAGTTGTCCATCCCTACCGGATAATGTTGAGCACTTCCTGGCGCATCTGGTCGACGACCTGAATCACGCGCACCATGCTTTGAAACGAGCGCTGCAGTTCCATCAGCCGTACGGCCTCTTCGTTCAGATTGACCCCGGAGTAGCTTTCGCGCAGCCTTTCCGTCGTTTCCAGAACTTCCCGTTTGGCGCTGAGATTGATCTCGGCGGTCAGGCCTTCGTTGCCGATGTTGGTGATCGTGCGGCCGTAGAATTCGTTGAACGTAAAGCCGTCGAGAAGGGGCTGATCGGCGAGCGCGGCCAGCGCCAGCGCGTTTTGATTGCCGCGCGGCGACACCGGCGTACCCGTGGCGATCTCCGACAGCGCCAGACTCGCCGCCTGGATTGTCGAAGCCGCGGGCGCGCCGCCGGCGGTGTGGACCATGCCGTCGTCGAGCCCGGACGCAAACCCGCTGCCCGAGGCCGTGTCGGTGACTTGAAAATCAAACGCCACATCGCCGTCGAGCCGGACCTCATCCCCGACCGCAACGAAACGGATGTGGGCGGCGTCGAACGCCGCGTTGACGGCCGCTTCCGCCGCCGCGGCCGAATTCAAGGCAGCGGCGATTTCTTCAACCGAGTGCCCTCCTTGCGTTCCACCCGGCTCGAGCCCTGTCGTGAACGCCCCGTTACTGGTCGTCGAGGTAAAGCTGAAACCCTGTTCGGCGGTTTCCGAGAGCACGATTTTCAGCTCGCCGTCCGCGGAGACGCTGAACTGGATGAGCCCGGAAAGCTGCGGATCGACGGCGATCTGATCGTTGAGCCGGTCGCGGATTTCATTGGTCGTGTCGGCCGCGGTGGGTCCGCCAACGATCGGGTCGGTCGTGATGGTGCGCTGGGTAGCGCCGTCGGCGCTGCTGAAGGTCACCGCAACGGTGTTGCCCGCCGCGGGGCCCGCCGGCGGGGCCGCCGCCACGAAGAAGCTGTCGAGATTGGCGGTGAGCGAGGCGATGACGCCGGCGGTGAAATCGACTTGCACGCTGACCGGCGGCGCCGCCGGGTCGTCACCCGCCGTGCCGGCCGTGCGCCCCGTTCCGGTGAAATGCGACGTCGCGTAGTTGAATAGCGCTTTGCCTTGAACGCCCGTCAGATCGACGCCGCGGCCGAGCTGCTCGTTGACCTGGTCGGCCAGCGATTTCGCGAGGCGGTTCACTTCCGATTGGAACTGCGGCAGAACGCGGTTGCGGACGTCGAGGATCGCGCCCAGCTCGCCGCCCAGACCCTGGATATCGGCCGTGATGTCGCGCCCCTCGCCGCCGGTGATCACCAGGCGGCCTTGCGAGACCGAAGCCGACACCGGGAACGCCGTGACGCCAACAAGCAGCGGCGCGCCTTCGGCGATCAGCGAGATCGTGCCGTCGGACTGATAGAGGATGTCGAAGTTGATCAGCTCGGAAAGATCGTTGTAGACCTGCGAAAGGCGCGTTTCGTTCGAGAGATTGATTTCGCCGTTGGCGTTGAAGCGGTTGACCGCAAGCTGTGACACCTCGCTGAGCAGCGTGTTGATCTTGCCGACTGTCGAGAACGCCTCGCCTTCCAGTTGCCGGTCGCGCGCCGTCAGGTCTTCGTAGGCGCCGCGGAACGCTTTCGACAGATCACCCGCCGTTCGCAGCACGTCGGCCCGAAGGTTGAAATCGGCCGGGTTGACCGACAGCCGCGCAAAAGCCGCGAAAAAGTTGTCGATGCCCTTGCCTATCGTGCCGTCGGCGTCGAGCGGGAAGGTGACCTCGACCTGGTCGAGAATGCGCCGCGTTTTGTCGAACAATGAAGCTTCCTGGCGCGCGCCGAGCACGCGCACTTCGAGAAACCGGTCGCGAAGTTCCTGGGTCGCGATGACATCGACGCCAACTCCGGGCACGTTCGCTTGGCGTGGCAACACGGCTGGTGAAAGCAAGGCGCGGGCGCGCGCGTATTGCGGCGTGGCGGCGTTTGAGATGTTGGTCTGCACCACCGCCAGCGCCTGTTCGAAAGCGCTCAGGCTGCGGTTGGCCGCCGAAAGAGTTCCAGTAAGGCTGCCCACGCTCGAATCCCGCCTTTCTCGCATATCATGCGGCGCCAGGCCCGTATCCTAGGTTGCGAGGCGCAATAAGGCCGCATCTGCTTCGTTGGCGCCTGCTTGCCGTGCTCGACGTGCTGCCTAAGTAGGCCTCACTGCCTAAGTAAGCCTCAGAGTGTTCAAGCGTCGGGGCGCCAAACGGCGCACGCCTAGTATCCACGTCCTTCTCCCGCCTCTCGCTACGACGCGCTGAGAAAGCGGCCCATCCCCGTCACCGTGGTTCGCGACATAAATCAGACGTACTCGACAGCGGCTGCTACGCGATACGAAAACGGTAGACGTCGTATCCGTATTTTGGTGACAGGAGGCTAGGCCTCCTGCTTGGAGTTTTGCTCTTTCGATCCGCCGCTGCAGGCGGATGCGGAAGCGTGAAGTTAGGGGAGTCGCCTTCAGGCGGCTTCCTCGCGACCAAGTCGGGCCTAGACTAGGCCGGTCGTTTACGGCCGTTACGCGGCCTGTTCTGCTCCCCAGCCCGCTTCAAGCGGGCTTCCCGTTTCCCATAGCTTCAGCTCGCCTCGCGTTCTTTTACGAAGACCGCTGAAAGCGGCCTAGGCACAATTTGGTGGCCGTCCAACCGGCCGTAAACGACCGGGCTAAAACCGGCTTCGCCGGGCAAGGC
>JBBDWJ010000298.1:0-13946 GCA_040902925.1 Bryobacterales bacterium
CAGATGAAGCTCGACAGGATGTCGTTTGTCGTGCGCACCGCGGGCGACCCCGCCGCGGTCGCCAGCACGGTTCAGGATCAGATCTGGACGCTCGACAAGGACCAGCCAGTCACCGGCGTGCGCACCATGGATGAGTACATCCTGCGGGCCCACTCGGGGCCACAGTTGAATTTGATCCTGGCGTCGATCTTCGCGGCACTGGCGCTGCTGCTGGCTGTCTCGGGTATTTACGGCGTGATGTCTTATACCGTGCATCGCCGAAGCCATGAGATGGGCGTGCGGATGGCCCTAGGCGCCGAGCGCGGAGATATCTTCCGGCTCGTATTGGGCCAGGCGATGATGCTCGGCTGTATCGGACTGGCCCTGGGGCTGGCGGCGGCGGTCGGACTAACGCGATTTCTCGCCGGCATGCTGTACGAGGTTAGCCCTACCGACGTCACGACGCTGGTTGCCGTGGCGTCGTTTCTGGCCCTGGTCGTGCTGCTCGCAAGCTATACCCCCGCCAGGCGCGCCACCGGATTCGACCCGCTTCGCAACCTTCGCGCGGAATGACGCGCTTGTCGTGCGCGTGTGAATGCGCTTGTTCGCCGCAGAAGCAGCCCCGGCAGCACAAGGTCCTGGCTGATTGCGAAAAAGCCAATTCAGCCGCAGATGCACGCAGATGGACGCAGATACTTCCTTTCGTTTTTGATCTGCGTTTATCCGCGTGTATCTGCGGCTGATTCTTTCCGAGACGGGCTCGCCGGATAGGAACAGGGGCTACGACTTTTTTTTGACGGTGGTGACGGGCGGCTTTCTGAGCACCAGCCCGGCAATGTACTCGAGGACCGCCTTGAAGTAAGCGGGATCGCGTTGCGCGACCGGCATGTCATCGCTAAACTCGGCGCTTTCCCCGGGCATGTAGACGAACGGAAACTGCTGCGCCTGCACCCACGGCATATAACCCCAGCCGGCCGAAGTGTTGAAGAGGGCGTCGGCGCTCGCCAGCTCGCGTGCAAGAGTCTCATGAGTCGTCTCGCGGCCGTTGTCGTCTTCGGTCATCCAAACGGTGCGGTTGTACTCTTCGAACTCGCGCAGGCGGGCCAGTTTTTCGCCGGGCGTGCGGCCGTTGCCGTGGACCAGCACGATGTCGCACAGCCTTGCTAGAGACTCGGGATAAGCCATCCGGCCGCCTGTGGATGCGCCGATGGGCAGCAGGAAATCCGCGCCGTTGAACTGCTCGCGCACGACTTCCACGAGGCCCGTAATGTTTTCAGGGATAAAGGACGCCTGGTCCCAGGTCTCGCCCTTGAGGTCCCACTCGTTGGCGATGTCGATCACGACGTTGCGGAAGTTATTTTGGACGAGCCAGCGCGTGATGTTGCGGGCGGCGGCAACGATGGCTTGGTCCGATTCGAAAATTTCGTCCTGGCCCTGATAGAAGTACAACAGGTTGACGACCATGCCGCGCTGGTCGGCGGCGCGGATGACGCGATCGAGCCGCGCCAGCCAGGCAGGTTTCAACGATCCGTCGGGAAGAAACGCGCTGACCAGCATTCCCTCGCCGCTACCATGCTTGGCGCCATTGCGCCGCGCGATGCCGTTGACGTTGGGGTCGTAACCGGGGTTGCCGCCTTGCAGGCTTATCGAAATAGCCAGCACGCCATGAGCCTTGTAGACATCCAGCGCTTCGATAAGCCGGTCCGTATTGGCGTCGGGGTCGAACTGGTGCTCGGTCATCCACTCGTCGTGAAAGATGGCCTGCGCGAGGCGCAAAATCATCAGCTTGCCGCGGGCCTTGCCGCGATAGGCGCGATCCGAGTAGGTTTGCCGCCATTCCCCGCGGGGCGAGGAGCGCATGTAGAAGGCTTTCTGTTTATAGCGCGGCCCCAGCATCGAGCCCGTGGCGATCTCGGTCGCCGCGGCCAACGGCTGTGTTGCGATGCCGAGCAAGGCCAGGCCCCCAAGCACGGCTATCTGGAGTGCGCGGCAAGCGAGCGATCCGAAACGAGGACGAGACCCTCGCGGGACCCACCCTGCTTGCGGGGCGAGATTCGTGTCGTCTCTCACGCGCATGCGTTTCTTGTAAAAGGCCAGGCGTCAAGATCCACGGCGCTCGACCGCCAGCCTCGGAGTCGAGAGGGTTGGATGCCGCGGCGCCAACGAAGAAACGAGGCCCGAGCCGCCGTTTTGGGGGTGTCGGCGGCAATACCCATGGCACCCCGTTCCTCGCGGTTGGGTTTGATCTTAGCATGAAGCCTGACCCCGCGAGGCGATTGCAAAGTGGCTTGCAATCGTTTCGGACCTTGGGAGATCGCGCACAAAAAAGAAGGGCCGCCCCACGATGGAGCGGCCCTTGTTGCAAGTCAGGTTTGAGGGCGCCTAGAACTCCAGGCGCAGCCCCATGGTGATCAGCCGCGGACCGTTTTGCGGAGCGGTGGCGCGTCCGAAATTGGCGTTGCCGATCGAGGAGTTTACCGTGAAGTTCGTTCTGTTAAACAGATTGAACATATCGGCGCGATAGGTGAACAGCACGCCCCGGTCGCCGCGGTTGAACAGCCGGAACTGCTTTTGGATCGACAGGTTCTCCTGGAAAATCGGAGGCCGCCGCAGATCGCCGTAGTAGAGCGATCCATACCCCAAGTCAAACTCACCGGCTAGAGCAAAAGCGCCGGAATTGAAGTAGCGGATATTGGGGTTGGCCGGGTCGAGGTCGGTGCGGCTAACGCCGGTCTGCAACTCCTGTCCGGTCGGGTTGGCCCGCTTGCCGCCGTTAAAGAGCACGTTACCCAGCGAGTTGGGAGCTGTTCCCACATCGAGGCCGCCGCTGACGTAGCGCTGCGCCGCGGCGATCGTCCAGCCGCCCAGGACGTAATCCACCACGCCGCCGCGATTGAGCCACCGCCGGCCCCTGCCAAACGGCAAATCGACGGAGTTCAAAATATTGAGAACGTGCGGCAGATCGAACGACGAGTAGGTTTTCTCGGCGTCCAGATCGTAGGTGTTCTGGGGCGCCACTTCGAACTGCGTGAAGATCTGGCGGTAGTGAATCTTCGCCAGCGACTTCGACCAGGTGTAAGAGGTCATCATCTGCCAGGACCCGTACCGGCGCTCGATTTTTGCCTGCATCGAGTCATACCAGGTCTTGCCGTCGCCCGAGTTGCGGCTGAACACGTTGAGGTACTGCGGATAGGGCCGCAGAGCCTGCGCGAGCGTCCGGTCATTCGGAAACGCCGCGAACGGCTTGCTAAAGCCCGCCGCGATCACCTCGGGATCGTCGATGCGCTTGCGCAGCAGCGGACCGAGCGAGAGGTGTTTCGGGTCGACCTGGTTCAGCCAGATCGAGGAGTTCAGGCCACTGCCGCGATTGCCGACATAGGCGATATCCGCCAGAAAGCCGGCGAACTCATGCTGGATGTTGATGCTCCAGTTGTGAACGCGCGGCGCCTGGCCATAGTTCTCGCCCAGGTAGTCGACGTCACGGAAGTTGCCGAAGCTGGGATCGATGAACGGCGGCTTGGCGACGTTTGGCGGCACCGGGATGCCTCCGTCAAACGGGAACGCGCCATTGAGGCCATCGGAAGGAACCTGCGTCGGCGGGCCGCCGAAACCGAGGGTGCAGCCGCAACCGCCGTTACCCAGGGTCTGATAGAAGATGCCGTATCCACCGCGCAGCACCGTCTTGCTCGTCAGTTGATAAGCAAAGCCGATGCGCGGGCCGATGCTGCTGTAGTCGGTCGGATAGAAGCGCTTGGCTCCGATGCGGCCGGCGCCTTCCCCGGCGAACGTCAATGCGCCGGGCAGATTGTCAGCCGCCGGATTGGGCGTCGTCAGGTTGATGGAAGAGAACGTGTCACTCTTGAAGTGAAAGCCGACCGGAACTTCATAGCGAAGCCCAAAATTCAGGGTCAGGCCGGGCCTCACCTTCCAGTTGTCCATGATATAGCCGGCGTGATAGGCGTAACGAATCTGCGCGATCAGGATCGGCAGCGCGGCGGTTTCCGCGCTATCGGGCATGCCGAGCAAAAAGCTCGCGAACGAATGGCCCGTTCCCGCGGTGTTGGTCGGCAGCGCGGTTTGCGCGCGGGCGAAATTGAACAGCCCATTGGTGCCGGCGGCGTCGTTGCCCGTGGTCCCCAGGCGCCGAATGTCCCAGCCGAACTTCCATTCGTGCGCGCCCTTGATCCAGGTCATCGCCTGGTTGAAGTGGTAGGTAGTGTTGTACTGGCGGCCGTCGTTGACCTTGCCATCCTGCACGCCGAACGCGGTCAGCGCATCGGCGGCCGTGAAGCGAATACGGGGCGTGGCGTCAGTGTCGGTCTTGAGGCCGATCTGCGAAGCGAAGCCCGCCTGCGCCGGGTTGTCCCAGCCCTGCCGCGTGCGGCTGTAGCCGAACGTCGTGTGAATCAGTAAAGTCGGCGAAAAGATGTAGTCGTGGTTGAAGCGGAAGTTTTGCGGCCGCTGAAAGCTGGAACCCAGCCCCTGGCCCAAAGGCCCCGGCAGCGCCGCGACCCCCTTGGTGTCCTGATTTTGCAGGCTGTGGAAATAGGAGAGCCGGTTGTTATCCGAAAAGGCGTGATCCAGTTTCAGGCTCCAGTGGTAGTCGGTCAGATTACTGGTATTGACGAACGAATAGTTGTTCGTGTCCACGCCGGGCAGATTCGGATCCGGAATCGACGGCAGAATGTTCGCGGCGACGCTGCTGAAGCGCGCCTGCGGGATGGCGTTATTGGCGAACGGCTGGCGCACATCGCCGGCCGTGGTCGCCGGGTCATAAATCAGCCGTGAAAACTCGGAAAAATCTCCCTGCTTCATCCGCGCGGTGGCCACGGCGCTCGTGGTCGACGCCGCCGTCGCGGGACGCAGGTCGCGCGAGTAGCTCAAGAAGAAGAACGTCTTATTGCGCCCGTCATAGGCCTTGGGGATATAGACCGGGCCGCCGACCGCGCCGCCCACCTCGTTGAAGCGCTCCTTGGGGCGGAAACCGGGCTTGTTATTGACGTTCGAGTTGACGTTGTAGCCGGCGGCGTTGAAGATGTCGCGCCGCAGGTTCCAGAAACCGGTGCCATGCAGGCTGTTGGTTCCCGACTTGGTGACGAACGACTCGATGCCGCCGCCAAAACGGCCATGCTCGGCTGAGTAGGTGCTGGTGAGCAGCTTGAATTCGCCAAACATCTCGGCGGCCGGGAAATTGAAAACCACGCCGCCCGATTCCGGGATCGTCAAGCTGGCGCCATCAATCAAAACCTCTTTGCCGCGGCCGCCCGAACCGTTGATGCTGACTTCGCGGTGGCTGTTAACGCCGGGCATGTAGGTGACGAAGGCTTCCGCGTTTCGAATGCCGCCCGTAAACAATGGCAGCGTATTCATGAATTTCGTTGAAAAGCTTTGGCCGCGCTCGCTGGTCGTGGTTTCCAGCAGCGGCGCCTCGGCCACCACCTCCACGGTTTGCTGCACGTCGCCGACTTCCAGCGGCAGATCCAGCGCCACGCGCGTAGCGACGCGAATCTCCAGCCCGCTGCGAGTTAGTTTCTTGAAGCCGATTTTCTCGACCATCAATTCATACATGCCGGTCGGCAGGCTCGGCAAAACGTAGAGCCCGGCCCCGGACGATTGGGCTTGAAATGTCGCCCCGGTCTGTTCGTTGCGCGCCGTAACCGACGCTTCAGGGATGGACCCGCCCGAGGGGTCGGTAACCGTGCCGCCGATGGAACCCGTGTTCACTTGCGCCAACAGGGGCGCACTGGCCAGGGCGGCAATGGCCAAGAATCTACTCAGTCGCATGAGCTATACACCTCAACCAAAAAATGGCTCCGCCCCCCTCCGCGCAAGCCAGGATTATGTGAGTGTAGCAATCCGGCGCGGGAAAAGCTTGTTCTTTACACCCCGAAAATGGGCTATGCCATGGCCACTTTTTTTGGGGGGGGGATGGGTTTTTGCGGCCGCCGTCCCAACATCCAGCTTCCCAGAGCGGTGCGGCATCCTTCCTCTGCTCCGTGATTCAGGAGAATCGCGGGCGGTTTTCTATGGAATTCGGGATTTCATCCCTAAACCCAGCGCAGTTCAACGGTATGGTCAAACGGAGTCATGCCGGTGAGATAGAGCGACGGCCCTGGCAGCTTCGGCTCGGCGCCGCGCACCTGGGTATAGGCATTTTCGCGGATCGTCGGCCCGATACGGAGGGCGTTTTTCCCGAACCGGTAAACGACTTCTTTCTGATCGGGAAGGAAGGCGTCGCCGGCGCCTGGCGCGGGGCTACAGCCCTCGAGTTTGCCGCCGGGCCGCAGGTTGATTTCGATCGCCACAGGAACACGGTCGGTGCCGGCCGCGACGATGCGCACCGCAAAGCCGTCTTTCTGCTCGCTGATCTCGGCGCGATAATCGATGTTGCAAATCTCGGTGCGCTTGCGCTGGTCGCGAACCGCGTACCAGTTGGGGACTCCCCAATCGACCTTCCTCGGCGGGTCCATGGGCTGGTAGTAGCCGGCGTCGAGCGACTGTGTCAAAACATACTTGCCGCCGCTTTTTTCCCAGGCCGCGGGAATGAACTGCCCTTTGCCGAAAAAAGCCGCCGCCATGCGGACGCCTTCGACGACGGCTTCACCATGCCGCGCCGCCAGCAGCCGGCTGGACCCGCGCAGCAAGACCGTCGCGCTCGTCTCACCGCGGCGGATGCGCGCGATCTGCGCCTCGGAAAAAACTTTTTCGTAGTTGTCGGGCAATGGAGCCCGGGCAGGCAAAGGGCGCGCCAGGTCGGGATAGGCCATCAGTTCGGCCAGGCCCGACGAGTCGGGTTCGATCTCATCGAGCAGGGACGCCAGCCGCCCATCCTGGTCGTGAAGCGCGAGATAGCGCAGCGCGTACCAGTAACGGCTCATCGTGCCGCGAGTGTTCTGATCCTGGCGGTGCGAAATCTCCGTGACCACCTCGCCGTCGGCGTGCAGCAGATACTGCATCGCGGCAAGGTTGAGGCGCACGGGGTCGAGCAGTTCGGGACGCTTCAGAATCTGAGCCGTAGTAGTAAGGGCGTTATCGGTAATCGGGTTGTAGACCGTCGTGCTCTGCTCGCTGTACTGGCCGTCGGCGTTGATATCGACACCCTCGGCGAGCCATTGGTCAATGCGGCGGATGAAGGCATCGTTCTCAAACAGCTCGTAGAGCTGCGCCAGCGCCGCGCACGCCACCCAGCGATGATTCGGAGTGTGCACGCCGCCGCGCAGCAGCGCCTCGCCCGAACGCCGCAGGTAGGGCTCAATGGCCGCGAATAGCTCCCGCTCGCCGTGGTCGCGCGCCAGTTTCGCTCCTAGCGCCGCGTTCAATACGACGAAGGAAGTATCGGGCGGTGAATTGAAATTCGTAATCAGCAAGTCGATATTGCCGTCGGGAGTTTGCAACCGCCGCAGATGTTCGCAGGCGAGCTTCATGCGCGCGACCAGCTCGCCATCACGGTGGTAGCGCGACTGCGCGTGCAGATAGGAGGCCATCATGCGGACGAAAATCCCGCTCGCCGACCCCGGGTTGTTCAACTCGTAAACGTCGGGAAGGGTGCCACGCCAGGGATTGGCGGGATCGGTGATCTGCTTATCAAGGTAGGTGGCGACCGCCTCATCATTGTGCCGCACAATAGCTGCCCAATCCGGGGCCGCCCGATCCGGAGCGGACTGCGCGGGCAGCGCGGGAGAAAATGCGGCTCCAGCGAGAGCCAATACGCCGCGCCGGGTAAGCTGCAAAGGTTCAGGCATAGCGGCAATTCTATCGCGTCCGTGAGTAGCGCAACAGCAAAGCAGCGCAGCTAGCGCTGGCGTTGCCGCTGCACGCCGCTCAGCGCCAGCTCCACACGCGACCGGATTTCCAGCTTTTCGAAGATGTGCCGCACGTGATTCTTGAGGGTATGTTTGCTAATGGTGAGCTGTTCGGCGACTTCCTTGTAGCGGCAGCCTTTGGCGACAAGCTCGGCAACCTCGTATTCGCGAGGGGTGAGGCGCTCCCAGTGTGACGGGCGGTTTCCGAGCAATTTATTCTGCCTGTGGCTCGCTGCTTTTTGGGGTTGATGTTCCCGGCTGGGTTGGAACTTCAAGGTCGGGTCCAGCCATCGCATCCCTGTGTGGACGGCCCGAATGGCCTCGACCATGTTGCGAGTCGACCCTTTTTTTGCGACGACGCCGCGGGCGCCAAGCTCAATCGAGCGGGAAAGCTGGGCCGGGTCGCGGATGCCGGTCAATACGATCGCCCGCGCCGCGGCGCCGGTTCCGCGCAACTGTTGCAGGACCTGATAGCCGTCCACGTGCGGCATGTCGAGATCGAGAAGCAGAATGTCGGCGCGGGTCCGCAACAGCTCCTGCTGCACGGCCCGGCCGTCCTCGAGCTCTGCCACGACTTCAATGCCGGCTTCGTCATTGAGCAAAGCCTGGACCCCGGCCCGAAACAGACCATGGTCGTCAGCTATCGCCACTCGGATGGGCGGGGGGGCGGATCGGGAAAGCACGTTCCCTTCTCATCGACCGGGATTGGCCATCCAATCTCGACGATCTCGCCAGGCTCAACGAAACAGTCCCCTGAGGCCCGGTACTCTTTGGTGGTCCTTCGACGCGGAGCGCCGCCGAGGTCCTCCTCGAAGAGCTTCAGGCAACAAGTTCCCCGTGGTCCTCAGGCGCCCGGGGCTGTCAAAAGCGCATGTTATGCTTGGAATATGAGGGCTTTGGAGCGGCTGAGCGGGCGCATGACAGGCGCCTTACGGCGCCCGGCGAAACGCTGGGGCGCGTTGGCCGCTATGCTGTTGCTCGGCGGCGGTTTAGTGCTGGCCCAATTCAGCTACCGCGGCCGCATGCTGCCGCTCGAACCGGGGTTTGTCCCCGAGCCGGAGGACGGCGACGTACCGGCCGAGTTTTATTTCGCGCGGCTGGCCTATAGCGACCCCTGGGGGGACCGCGTCCGGGAGCGCCCCTGGATGATCGATTCGCCGGCCGCCGAACGGCATTTTCTGCAAGGATTGCGGCGGCTCTCGAACGTCAACGCGCGCTCCAAGGAAGTTTACGTCAACGCCAGCGAGGACGATCTATTCGACTATCCCTGGCTCTATGTGGTCGAGCCGGGCCACTGGGACCTCACCGAGCAGGAAGCGGAAAAGCTGCGCGAATACATGCTGCGCGGCGGCTTCATGATCTTCGACGATTTTCATGGCAGCTACGAGTGGGCCTTTTTCATGCGCGGGATGCGCAAGATCTTTCCCGAGCGCCCGGTCGTCGATCTCAAATCCGACGATGAAGTCTTCCACGTGCTTTATGACACGCTGCCCCAGGAGCAGATTCCGGGCTTGCAGTTTCTGGCGAGCGGGCAGACCTTTGAGTACGACGGCAAGATTCCCCACTGGCGCGGCATCTACGACGACGAAGGCCGCCTGATGGCCGCGATCAACTTCAACATGGATTTGGGCGACGCCTGGGAACATGCCGACTGGCCCGAATACCCCGAGCGCTATACGGCGATGGCCTACCGCTTTGGCATCAACTACATCATTTATTCGATGACGCACTGAACGGGCGCCAGCGAACTTCTAGAACGCCTCGGGTGAGCTCATCCGTAGTGTGACCCTACCCTTGCGGGTAGGGCTCAGATAGCCTGCGGCGATTTCGACTTGGGGATTACCGTCGTACCCTAGCGCGTTAGCCGCAGCCACTCTTGCGCGCGAGCCGGCAAATCTTCCGCGACGATATCGGATAGAACCGCCAGGGAATCGGCGCCGGCGGCCAGCACCGCGGCGGCTCGCTCTCGCGTGATGCCGCCGATCGCCACCAGGGGCTTGCCGGTCACCGGCCGCAGACGCCGCACTTCCTCCACACCGACTACAGGATCGGGGTTCACCTTTGAAGAAGTTCCGAAAATCGGCCCGATCGCCAGGTAATCGACTGGCTCGCGCTCGCCCAACCGCAGTTGTTCTTCGTTGTGAGTGGAAAACCCGATCAGCAGCTTGCCGCCGGCGATGTTGCGCACCGCCGAGGGGGGAAGATCGTCCTGGCCGAGATGAACGCCATCGGCCCCAACCATCAACGCGATATCGGCGCGGTCGTTGATGATATAGCGCCCGCCGGATTGCTGCACGATTTGTGCGATGGCCTTGGCCTGCTGGTAAGCGTCGCGAGTGTAGGGTGCCTTGTGCCGGAACTGCACGAGTCGCGCCCCGGCGGCGACCAGGATGCGCGCCAACTCCAACGGGTCGATCTTCGCGCCGGCGAGCCCTTCCGAATCAAGGATGGGATAGAAACGATCTAGCGGGATAAGCATGGGGTCGACTTGAGTATGGAGATCAGACGATCGCCGCAGTCGCGGCGCGTTGAGCAAACCGTCACCAGCCCCTGCTCGCCATGCGCGTCAGAATGACGGAGCTGTAGCCGTCCATGCTCTGAGGACGGCGGCGTAGCGGGCTCGGGATGCAGGCCGCCAGCCGGGCCGACTGATTCCGGCTTAGCTGCGCCGCCGGCACGCCATAGTGATAGCGCGCGGCGGCTTCCACTCCGTACACTCCCGGGCCCCACTCGATCTCGTTGAGATACAACTCCAGGATGCGCTGCTTCGACAGCAGCAACTCGGCGAGCGGAACGATCGGCGTCTCGAGTCCTTTGCGCAATGGGTTGCTGTGCGTCGTCAGGAATATGTTCTTGACCAACTGCTGGGTGATGGTGGATGCGCCCCGCAAGCGGCCGCGCCCCTGGCTCTCGTCGAGCACTTTTCCGAGCTCCTGCCAGTCGATGCCATTGTGGTCGTAGAAGCGCCCGTCCTCGGCGGCGATCACGGCGCGCTGCAGATGCAGCGGGATTTGCGCCAGCGGCACGAATGTGCGCTGCTTTTCGTACGGCTTGTCGGAAAAAAACGACTCGATACGGCGCTGCGTCTGCACCATGGTGAACGGGGGATTGATCCAGCGCAGCGCGGCGAGCATCAGCGCGCACAGCACGTAGAGTGCGGCAACGGCGATAAGAATGAACCGCAGGGCCCGGCGCACAGGGCTTCGCCGGCGCGTCTGGCGTTGCTCTCCCTTTCGCAGCCGCAACAACCGCCGCGCAAGTTTCCGCATGGTCATCTTGTGTCCCGGGCAGCGGCCGCGTTCGACTTTAAGCCTAAGCTGCCGAGCGAAGGGACTGCTCCTATTGTCCTCAATCTGAATGAAAGTTTTCTGTCGCACGGGGGCGCTGCTCGCGCCGTTACTTTGCCACCAAACGTGGACTAGCAGGCGGCCCGTACCTTTCTTTGGCATCGACCCGGCATTCCTGCGGCCGGCGACAGGCGGGAGCGCCTGTCTCTACTTGCTGCTAACCCCGCGAGTCGTCGCAGCGAAATCTTCGGTTGTTATACTGACCACATTGTGAGAAATCTCAAGTTGATTCCCCTGCTCGTCCTCACTGTTGCCATCACGGCCTGGGCCATCGACTGGCATCAGTGGCGGGGCCCGGAGCGCACCGGCCATTCGGCCGAAACCGATCTACTCGAACGCTGGCCGGAAGGCGGGCCGCCGCTAGCCTGGAAGCTCGAAAGCATCGGCGAAGGTTTTTCGTCGTTCTCTGTCGCCAATGGACGCGTGTTTACGCAGGTGCAGCGCGGCGGGCAGCAATACGTGATCGCGCTCGACGAAGCTAGCGGAAAAACCGTGTGGGAAACGCCCAACGGCGGCACGTATTCGAACCGCCGCGGCAGCGGCCCGCGCGGCACGCCGACGGTCGACGGCTCGCGTCTCTACGCCCTGGGCTCGAACGGCAATCTATCGTGCCTCGACGTGGCAACCGGCAAGCCGGTGTGGCAAAAGAATGTGCTGAAGGAGTTCGGCGGCAGCAATATCAGTTGGGGTCTGAGCGAGTCGCCACTGATCGACGGCGAGCGCCTCATCGTCAACGCCGGCGGCAACGGGGCCTCGGTTGTCGCACTCAACAAGAGCGACGGCGAGTTGATCTGGAAATCGCAAAGCGACGAGGCCGGTTATTCGTCGGCGATGGTGGGCGTGACGGGCGGCATCCGCCAATATGTGCTGCTGACGGGCGAAGCCGGCATAGGCGTGCGCGCTGACAACGGCGAGTTGTTGTGGCGTTACAGCCAGGTATCCAATAGCACGGCGAACGTAGCCACGCCGATCGTGCGCGGCGACCACGTGTTTCTTTCGAGCGACTATGGCACCGGCTGCGCGCTGCTTAAGCTGAGCCGCCAGAACGGCGGCGTCAAGGCCGAGGAGGTCTATTTCAGCCGCGACATGCGGAACCACTATGCGAGCTCGGTGCTGGTGGGCAATTTGCTCTACGGCTATTCGAGCAGCATTCTCACCGCCATGCACTTCGAAACCGGCAAAGTCGCCTGGCAAGACCGCAGCGTTGGCAAGGGCCAAGTCGTCTTCGCCGACGGCAAGCTCTATCTGCTGAGCGAAAACGGCGTCGTCGGGTTGGCCGAAGCGAACCCGGAAGGCTACAAGGAAATCTCACGCTTCTCGATCGGCAGCCGCGAATATCCCACCTGGACGCTGCCGGTGATCGCCAACGGCAAGCTCTACCTGCGCGACCAGGGCATGGTGTGGTGCTACAACATCCGCGGGTAGGGTGCGTTGCAGACCGTCACCGCGTTTCGCGCGAGCTCGTTTCTAACGCCCTTCCAGGGCTGGATTCTTTTGGGGATGGTCTCCCACGGCTGAATCCGCGGGCTATTAGATGGCAACGCCCCTCCGGGGCTCAGGGCTTGCGCTTACTCGTCGCGCAGCGCCGCCATCGGATCGATCCGCGCCGCGCGCCTTGCCGGCAACCACGCCGCTAGGGCAGCGACTGTCGTCAGGACCGCGAGCGCCGCAGCGGCCGTGAGTGGATCAGCGGGCTCGAGGCCGAACAGCGTGTCTTCCAGATATCGCCCAATACCGTAGGCGGCCGGCATGCCAACAAGCACTCCGATTCCAACCAGCCACAGCGAATCTTGCAAAACCATCCGGACCACATCGCCCGGCGCGGCGCCCAAAGCCATGCGGATGCCGATCTCATTCCTCCGCCGCGCTACGGTGTAGGCGAGCAAGCCGGCGAGCCCAACTGACGCCAAGACCAAGCCGACCACGCCGAACGCGGATGAGAGAAAGCTAAGCAGCCGCTCGGTGCGCAGCAGGTTGTCGATCAGGGCCGTCTGTGTTCTGGTTTCCTGCACCGGCACGTTGGGATCAATAGAGGCGGCCGCGCGCCGCACCATTTCGGCAATCTGACCTGAGTCGATCGAGGCGCGAATCACAAAGTGCACGGGCCGGCCAGCCACCTCGCCAGCAGCTAGCGGTCGATAGATTGTCGGGCTGGTCTCCCGGCGCAAGCTGTCGTAGCGGCTGCCCTTGACGACGCCGACGATCTCGAGGCTGTTGTTGTTTTCGCGCCCGGTGCCGAAACGCTGCCCCAGCGGATTCTGGTTGGGAAAGAACTGCCGCGCAAACTGTTCATCCACGACCACGGCTTCCGCGTTTGGGTGCACATCGCGCGGCTCAAAGGTTCGGCCGGCGAGCAGGGGGATATCCAGGGTTTCAAACAGCCCGTCGCTGACGCTGTTGATTAGCACGCGGTTGGAACCGTCCTCAGGTGGCGGCTGCCCAGGTATGTACGCGGCTGTCGCTGAATGACCGCCTTGCAAGAGTCTCGACCCGATCGTAGCGACCCGCACCACGCCCGGTAGAGCCGCCAACTCCTGCCGCAGCCGGTCCACGTAGGGACCAACTTGTTCGGCCTGGTAGCCGGCGCTCCAAGGATTCACCGAGGCATAAACGAGGTTCTCGCGGTCGAATCCCACATCCACCGATTTCAAATTTGCCAGCGAGCGGCTGAGCAGGCCGGCGGCGACCAGCACGGTAACGCACAGTGCGAACTGGAACACGACCAGCACGCGGGGCAGACGCAAACGGCCGGCGAACACCGAGCGGCTTTGGGACTTCAACGCATCGTGCCAATCGGCGCGCGCGGCGCGCAACGCCG
>JBBDWJ010000299.1:0-13925 GCA_040902925.1 Bryobacterales bacterium
AATGGCTCGATTCTTTCCGGAGCGCGCGTGCCGTACGCGATGGCTCGCGACGGGTATTTTTTCGCCGCGCTCGGCAAAGTTCACCCCCAGCATCGCAGTCCCCACGTATCGATCCTCGCCCTCAGCGTCTGGTCGGCCCTGCTCGTGCTGTCGGGCAGCTACGAGCAACTTTTTACCTACGTCATTTTCGCCAGTTGGATTCTCTATGGAATGGCGGCCGCGACTGTATTCGTGCTGCGCCGCAAAAGGCCAGACCTGCCGCGCCCCCACCGCGTGATTGGTTACCCCGTCGTGCCGCTGTTTTTCGTGGCCATGGCGACCGCGCTCGTCGTGATGACGTTTGTGGCCTCGCCGCGCGAATCTCTCATGGGACTCGCGCTGATTGCACTCGGAA
This sequence comes from Bryobacterales bacterium, assembly GCA_040902925.1. Taxonomy (GTDB): domain Bacteria; phylum Acidobacteriota; class Terriglobia; order Bryobacterales; family UBA6623; genus JBBDWJ01. The sequence continues at coordinate 395 of JBBDWJ010000299.1, forward strand.
TTCCGTTTTATTGGGTGTGGCGAAAATCAGCGTCTTTTCAACGAAACCGTTTTGGGGCATAATAGTTGTGGCCGGCCGGGCTGCGAATAGCGCCCCACAAGTGGCTTCTTGTTCCGACCCGACATCCGGAATTAGTGCTGCTGTCCGAACCGCCGGGACGTTTGTTCCCCAGCCGCAGAGCCCTTCGAAAAAGTAAAAAATTGTTCTGAATCCAGAACGGAACGGTTGACTCTTCTACGTTCCTCTGCTATAAATTGCCGAAACGGGCCTGTTTCCAAAGAGCCTGTTCTATTTTCGGAACGCACGGCCGGAAATGCAGCGACCCGGAAAATGGATGCCGGTGGCTTCGTTATCACGGCCTGATGCGGCAAATTGGAGGAGTTAGCAAGCCATGGATGTAAATAAGATCCTGCTGGAATTGCGCCAGGAGAGGGAGCAAATTGAGGACGCCATCATCTCTTTGGAGCGTCTAGCGCGCGGGCGCGGGAAAAGGCGGGGACGGCCGCCGTCATGGATGAAAGATGCTACCGACCGCCGCCGCGGACGGCCCAAGGGCAGCACCAAGAACGACAAGGGCTGAAAGCGCTTTCCCCCCAAAAGACCCTTTTGGGGGTCGGGTGAGGCTGCGGCCGCCGGATTTCCCGCGGGCGGCGGTCTTCGATTGGCGTGGGGTTCCGCCGCCCGGCCCCTAATAGAGCAGGTATCGCGAACGGATTTCGAGGAACCCCTCTTTCTCCATTTCCCAGACAGACCAGATCGAATTCGGGTTTTCATTCCCCTCGATCGCACGGATCGCCTGTTGGTTGGCGATGAGGCGAGCTGTCTCGGCAAGCTGAACGCGGCCGGGGTAGAGCTCGAACAGCGCCGCCGCGATTTCCAGGCCGAGACGCGTGGACTCGACCCTATCTCGTTGTAAAACAGAGATTTGCACGCCGTCGATGGTCTTCCCGGCGAACCGGGACGCCTGCGGTGTGCGCCGCACCGCGTAGAAACGAACCCCGGGCAAACCCCTGCGGTTGAGGTATTCGGCTAGACGAGGGCCGCTGATCCAGTCCGCGCCGACGAACTCAAAAGGGGTGTCGGTCCCGCGGCCGACGGAATAATTACTGAGCCCCTCCAGCATCGCCACGCCTGGGTAAAGCAGCGCCTGCTGTAGATTGCGCATGTTCGGCGAAGGATCGACCCACGGTAACCCGGTCTCATCAAACCACTGCTCGCGGCGCCAGTCTTCCATCCGGATGACCTCGAGCTGGGCGCCGATTTTTCCTTCCACGTTGAACATTTTCGCGACTTCGCCGATGGTCATGCCGTGACGGACCGGCATTTCAAAATATCCGATAAACGACCGGTAGGACTCGTCCAAAATGGGGCCTTCGACCGCCAGACCCGTAATCGGGTTCGGCCGGTCCAGCACGTAAAACGGGATCTTGTGAGTGGCGGCTTCCTCCATGGCGTAAGCCATGGTCGTGATGTAGGTATAAAAACGGGCCCCGATGTCCTGGATATCGAAAACCAGAACATCGATGTCTTGGAGCATTTCGGCGGTAGGCCGGCGGCGGTCGCCTTGATAGAGGCTGAAAACCCGAACACCCGTTGCGGCGTCGCGCGCGTCATCGACTACCTCCTGATCCAGCAGGCCCTGTAAGCCGTGCTCGGGCGAAAAGATAGTCTGCAGCGTAACCCCGTCAGCGTTGGCGAAAAGATCCACATTCCGGCGCCCCAGGCGGTCAATCCCGGTGTGATTGGTGATGAGTCCGACGCGCTTACCGCGAAAGGAGGCGAATTCATCCCGGACGAGAACATCCAGGCCCGTTACCGTTTTTCCTTCGCCCGAGGCCTGTTCTGGCTCCGCGGCGGCGGTTGCGGCTTGGAGCCCTAGAGCGGTTAGCCTCAGGCGGTCGACATCGAGGCCGGTGAGCGAGGCCGCCACGGCCGAAGCAATCTGGCTGCGCAGATTCACAACAGAAGTCCGGGTCGTCGGGTGAACCCGGTTGGTCAGCAGAATCACATAGGTCTTGGTAAAGGGGTCGATCCAGATCGAGGTACCCGTGAAGCCAGTGTGGCCATAGGAGCCGACCAGGAACAGATCCCCGCGCACTGACGAATAAGGCGAATCGAAGTCCCACCCGAAACCGCGCCGCGCCTCGCGCCCGCGCGGGCTTTGCGGCGTCGTCATTTTAACGATCGCGAGCGGGTTGAGAATCCGGCGCCCGTCAAGCCCGCCGCCGTTGAGCATCATTTTTGCGAAGCGGCTCAGATCGTCAGCCGTCGAAAACAGCCCTGCATGCCCGGCGAGGCCGCCCATAAAGCGGGTGGTGGGGTCGTGGACAACTCCGCGCAGAATCGTACCGTCGGCGAGCCGCTCGGTCGGCGCAATACGCGGGATGAGGCTTTCGTCCGGACGAAAGCCGGAATCGACCATCCCTAACGGCTCGAAGAGGCGTTCTTTGGCGAACTCGTCGAGGGGCTTACCGCTGACGACCCGGACGATCTCTCCTAGCAGGATGTAGTTGATATCGCTGTAGATAAACCGCGAACCGGGGCTCGAGACGGGTTTTTCCCGGTAGGCCAGCCGGATTCCGGTTTCGTAACCCTCCCAAACCGGCTCGAGGTCGACATCCGGCCGCAAGCCGGAATAATGCGTGAGCAACTGCTCGATCGTGATCGGCGAGCGTCCGGAGGCGAAATCAGGCAGGTATTTCGTAACCCGGTCGGTAAGCCGCAGTTTCCCTTCCTCCACCAGCATCATGACGGCGGTGGTAGTCGCGACGACCTTTGTGAGCGAGGCGCAATCAAAGATCGTATCGAGTGTCATGGGCTCGGGAGAGGGGACCAGGGTTCGATTGCCATAGGCTTTCCGATGGACCACCACGCCGTTGTGCGAAACCAGCAGCACCGCTCCGGGGATGGCGCGCTCTTCTATAGCCCGGCCGACGATCTCGTCGAGCCGCTCGGAGCCCTGCCAGTCGGCGGGAAGCGACAGGCAGGCCGCCAGCAGAAGGACAAGAACACGGCAGGGCAAGGTCATGAGTTGATGCATCGGTTTGAAATCGGCCTCTGGGGAACCGCGCAATCGCAACCGCGCCGGCGTGCGGGTCCGCGGCTACGGAGTATTCCTAATTTAGCAACTAGGCGGTATGATCACCGGTATTGATATGCCCTTCCGTACGCGAATGAGAGCTTCGAACCCCTTGGGAACGCTTTCAGGCTGGGCTGCTTGGGCGGCGCTCGCGGCCCTGGTAGCCGCCGCTTGGGCAGCCGATGCGCCTTTTTACGCCGACAAGCAGGATTTGCTGGTTTACCTGGAGGCAGGAGAGTCCAAGCCAGTCCGCAATTCTCAGGACTGGGAACGCCGCCGCCGTCACATCGTCGCGAATATGGAGTCGGTCATGGGGCCGTTCCCCGCGAGCGAGCGGCCACCCCTGGATGTCCGGGTGATCGAGGGAGTTGCTTTGGACGGCTACACCCGCAAGAGCATTACGTATGCCGCCCGGGAGCCTGAGGACCGCGTGCCTGCCTACCTGCTGATCCCGGAACATCCGAATGGGGCGGGAATATTGGCGCTGCATCCGACCGGGGAATTGGGCAAGGGAATCGCGGTGGGTCTGGGGGACCGCCCGAACCGCGGCTACGCCCACGAGTTGGCTCGGCGCGGCTATGTTGTCTTGGCCCCGGATTATCCCTATATGGGCGATGCCCAGACGGATCCTTACGCGTTGGGATACGTGAGCGGCACGATGAAGGGAATTTACAACCACTCGCGGGGCGTGGATCTTTTGCTGTCACTACCCCAAGTCCAAGTGGGAAGAATCGGGGCAATCGGCCATTCGCTGGGCGGGCACAACGCCCTATTTGCCGGCATATTCGAGCCGCGGGTGCGGGCGATCGTGACCAGTTGCGGATTCAATGCCTTTCCGAAATACAAAGGCGGCGATCTGACCGGCTGGAGCTCCGACAAATACATGCCGCGCATCGCCAGCCTCTACGGCAAAGATCCGCGGCGCATGCCGTTTGACTTTACCGAGGTGCTGGCCGCGTTGGCGCCTCGCGCCGTTTTTATCAGTGGCCCGACGGGAGACGACAACTTCGAAGTGTCGGGGGTGAGGGATTGTGTGCGGTCGGCGGTGCCCGTATACGAGATGTTCGACGCCGCCAAGAATCTGGTCGCCGTGCACCCGGACTGCGGCCACGACTTTCCGCCGGAAATCCGCGAACAGGCTTATCGTTTTCTGGACGAATCGTTGCTGTGATCCCCGGCTGCTGCGGCCGTCAGAAAATCTCTGCGGGGTCGAGATCGAGGCCGCTCAGAACGTGGGTCTGGAGTTTCCGCCCTGCTGCAAACGCTCCGAGTGAGACGTATCTGCCCTGCTCGAGCGACCACACGCTGATGTACTGCTCCCGCTGGTCGACAAGCCAGTACTCGGCCACTCCGTATCGCTCGTAGTTTTGAAATTTCACGACGGTGTCGTGGGTGCGGTTGCTCTCCGAGATGATCTCGATGACCAGATCGGGCGGGCCCGCAATTACAGGCGATTGTAAGCGGTGGAGATTGCCAGTCGCCAGGAAGCACAGGTCGGGCTCGAAATTTACGTGTTCGGCGAGAACGACGTGGACTGGCGCCCCGTAGAACTTACCCCGATTGTGGCGCCTGACGAATGGGTAGAGCTTAGACGCCAACGCAGTGGAGATCTCTTGGTGCCGGTCGGAGGGTGTAGGAGACACGACCAAATCTCCGTCGACTATCTCGGTCCTACCCGCATCTTCCGGCAGGTCTTTGAGATCGTCCCAAGTTAATTTTCTGACCGCAACAGACACAACGGTTTCCTATACACGATTTTACCGCGTGCTCGGTCGATGTGGGACAGCGGTTCATCAGCTGCCGTGTGACCAGCGCTGGCAGCTTGCGTAGGCTGGCGCATTCGATTGGTCGGGATGAAACGGGTCCGACTCCGCTTAGCAGGTCGGAATGCACTCGCCGCAGCCGCACGCGGTCCGTTGAACAAGAACCGCATCGAATCAGAAACTCGCCAGGCGCCGCTATGCGGCCGGCTGTTGGGTCTGGGCGACCATGACGCGGCGCTTGAAGTCCTCGAGCATGCTTTCGTCGAGGCGAACGTGCGTGGGGCGCTTGACCAGCGTGGTCATGCGGTCGATTTTGTTCTGCAGCTTGAGCAGCGCGTAGAACAGATTCTCGGGCCGCGGCGGGCAGCCGACCACGTAGACGTCCACGGGAACGATCTTGTCGACGCCCTGCAAAACGGCGTACGTGTTGAATGGTCCGCCGACGCTCGAGCAGGCGCCCATCGAGATGCACCATTTCGGTTCGGGCATCTGGTCCCAGATGCGCTTCAGCACCGGGGCCATCTTGAGCGTCACCGTACCGGCGACGATCATCAGGTCGGATTGACGCGGGCTGGGCCGAAAAACTTCGGCGCCGAAACGGGCGATGTCGAAGCGCGACGTTGACGAGGCGATCATTTCGATCGCGCAGCAGGCCAGGCCGAAGGTCAGCGGCCAGATGGCCGATTTCCGGGCCCAGTTGAAGACGTAGTCCACCGAAGTCGTCAGGAAGTTGCGCTCGAATTGGTTTTGCAGGTAGGGCATGGCGACTCTACATAGTATTATAGCCGGGCCTTTGGTGTTCATCCTCGGAGAGAGGTCCCAGGACTTTTTTGTGGAGTTGGGCTGCTGTCGAGCTGTGTCTTTGCTCGGAACGCGAAGCCCGAGGAGTTCGCGACCCCGGTTCGCTGCGAACGAATGGAGCCAGAAGCGGCGCCACCAACAGCATGGGGGCCGGGTTGCGTAGGCAAGATGCCTGCCCCACAGTTCTTCGGCCACGGCTCGTCGTACTCTAAAGGGTTGTATGGCCGGTGATTCTACAGGCGTGGGAAAGGTCTATCTGGTCGGGGCCGGGCCTGGCGATCCGGAGCTCATCACGCTGCGGGGGCTGCGGCTTATCGAGGCCGCCGATATCGTGCTTTACGACAATCTGGCGCCCGCCGCTTTGCTTGGCTATGCGCCCGCATCGGCGGAGAGGGTTTATGTGGGGAAGAAGCGCTCCCTTCACGCCCACTCCCAGCAGGAAATCAATACGCTACTGATTGACCATGCCCGCCGCGGGAAAAAAGTGGTTCGCCTCAAGGGCGGCGACCCCTACCTGTTCGGGCGGGGCGGCGAGGAGGCCCAAGCCCTCCATTTGGCGGGCATTCCGTTCGAGGTCGTTCCCGGCGTCACCTCGGCTCTTGGGCTGGCCGCCTACGCGGGTATTCCCTTGACCCACCGCGAGACGACATCGGCGGTGACGTTTGTCACCGGACACGAAGTCGAGCGGATCGACTGGACGAAGATCGGAACGGCCGAGACGCTGGTAATCTTCATGGGCGTGACGACGTTCGAGGAAATCTCGCGGCGGTTGATCGACGCCGGGCGCGCGCCTTCGACCCCGGCGGCGGCCGTGCGTTGGGCGTCGCGGGGAGACCAGCAAACTGTGGCCGGGACGCTCGCGAATCTCGGCTCCCGAATGCGCCAGGCCGAACTGAAGCCACCGGCGACGATCGTTGTCGGCGAAGTTGTTTCGTTGCGCCCTGCGTTGGACTGGTTCGAGAAGCTGCCCCTGTTCCAGACCCGCATCGTCGTTACCCGCGCGCGCGAGCAGGCCGTGCGGTTGTCGGAGATGCTCCGCGAGCAGGGCGCTCATGTGATCGAGCTTCCCACCATCGAAATTCAACCTCCCGAGGACTGGGGCCCGCTCGATGCCGCAATCGCGGAGCTCGAAAGCTACGACTGGGTGCTTTTCACGAGCGCCAACGGAGTGCGTTTTTTCATCGAGCGCCTGGACGCGAGCGGCAAGGATCTGCGGCGCCTGCAAGGAAAGGTCTGTGCGATCGGGCCCGCGACGGCCGAGCGCTTGCGGTCGCTGCACATCAAGGTCGATCTGATGCCCGAGGAATATGTGGCGGAGAGCGTCCTCGAAGCATTCAAGACGTTTGATCTCGCCGGCAAGCGGATTCTGCTGCCGCGAGCCAAGGTGGCGCGCGACGTGATCCCGGTCGAGCTTACCAACCGGGGCGCCGTCGTGAACGTCGTGCCGGCTTATCAAACGGTGGCTCCCGAAGAATCGGCGAAACTGGCGGCGGAAATCTTTGAGGGCGACTCGAAGCCCCACTGGATCACGTTTACGAGTTCCTCGACAGCCGCTAACTTCGCGCGGCTCTGCCCCCTCGAACGGCTCGCTGGCGTTAAGATTGCGTCGATCGGCCCGGTAACGTCACAAACCATCCGCGAGCTGGGCCTTCGCGTGGATTTCGAGCCCGAGCGCTATACGATGGAAGGGTTGGTCGAGGCCCTGGTGCGGCGCCATGGGAAAAAGCGTATCGACACGCTTTCGGACACGACCGTGGCACGGTAGGTAGCGCTGATAGGTAGAGGCGATAGGTAGCGTGTAGGAGGATCAATGAGAACCGTTGCGCGAATGGCCGTGATGGCGTTGGCAGTCGCTCTCGCCGCAAGCGCCTGCCGGGGGGCGGCGCCCCAGCAGCTTACCGAGCAGCAAGCACGGCTGGCGGAGCAGATTCGCAAGGAGATTGTCACGTTGCCGGACTATTCCTTGTTCGACAACCTCAGCTATCTGTTCGAGGATGGCGGCTCGACCGTGGTTTTGCGGGGCCAGGTGGCGAAGCCGACGCTGAAGAAGTCAACCGAGCGAGTTGTGCAGCGGCTGGAGGGCGTGGAGAAGGTGGTCAACGAGATCGAGGTGCTGCCGAATTCGCCCAATGATGAGCAGGTGCGGGCGGGCGTTTACGTGCGCGTCTACGGCCACCCGACGTTGAGCCGCTACAACCCCAACCGCGGCACGCCGCTGTTTTCGAGCACGGCGCGGCGGAGTTTCGGGATCTCGTCCGACCCGCCGCCGGGACGGCATCCGATCCACATCATTGTCAAGAACGCGAATGTGACGCTCGAGGGCGTCGTCGACACCGAGGGCGATAAGACCATTGCCGGGCTACAGGCGAATTCGACGCCCGGGGCGTTTTCGGTGACCAATAATCTGGTGGTGCGGAAAGCGGGAGAGTAGTTGTCTGCGTGGAACCGGCGATGGTGCCTGATGGGGACAGTCACCCGAGCAGACTCCGCGAGGAACATCGACGACTTTGTGGTCGGGTGACTGTCCCCTTCGCGCACCTTCGCGTATTCACGCCTATTCATTCGAGATCGAGGAACCTAATGCCAGAACAGCAATTTCGAATTGAAAAAGACAGCATGGGGGATGTCAACGTCCCCGCCGATGCGCTCTATGCAGCGCAGACACAGCGGGCCGTCGAGAACTTTCCCGTCAGCGGATGGCGTTTTCCGCGCACGTTCTTGCGCGCGCTCGGCATGCTGAAGGGCATGGCCGCGGTGGTCAATCTCGAGCTCGGGATGATGGAAGCCGATATGGCGGCCGCGATCCAGGAAGCGGCGAAAGAGGTCGAAGACGGGCTGCACGACGAGCATTTTCCGCTCGACATTTTTCAGACCGGCTCCGGCACCAGCACGAACATGAACGCCAACGAGGTGATTGCCGCGCTGGCGAGCAAGAAGCTGGGCCGCAAGGTGCATCCCAACGATCACGTCAACATGGGCCAGAGCAGCAACGACGTGATTCCTTCGGCGATTCACGTCAGCGCGTATCTCGAAACGGCCGAGACTTTGCTGCCGGGCCTGGAGCATCTACGCGAAACGATCGACCGCAAGGCCGAAACGCTCGACCATGTCGTGAAGACCGGCCGCACACACTTGATGGACGCCCTGCCGATCCGCATGAGCCAGGAGCTTTCCGGATGGAGCGGGCAGCTCGAGCACGCGGCGGCGCGGATTCGCTCGAGTCTGCCGCGGATTTCGGCGCTGGCGCTGGGCGGCACCGCAATCGGCACCGGCGTCAACGCGCACCCAGAGTTTGGTCCGCGCGTCGCGAAACGGCTGTCGCAAAAAACGCAGCTGCCGTTTATCAGCAGCCGCAATTACTTCATGAGCCTCGCCAGTCAGGACGCTATTGTCGAGCTGAGCGGCCAGATCAAGGCCGGCGCGGTTGCCGTGATGAAGATCGCGAATGATTTGCGCTGGATGAACAGCGGCCCGCAGGCGGGCATCGCCGATATCGCGCTGCCTTCGCTGCAGCCGGGCAGCAGCATCATGCCGGGCAAGGTCAACCCGGTGATTCCCGAGGCGGCGACGATGGTTTGCGCGCAAGTCATCGGCAATGACGTGACGATTACCGTTGCCGGGCAGTCGGGGAGCTTTCAGCTCAACGTGATGCTGCCGGTGATCGCCTATAACGTCTTGAACAGTGCGCGGCTGCTGGGGAATGTGTCGCGATTGTTGGCGGACATGGCAATTGCCGGGTTCACCGCGAACGAGGCGCGGGTGGCGGATCTGGTCGAGAAGAACCCGATTCTGGTGACCGCGCTCAACCCGGTGATTGGCTATGAGAAAGGCGCGGCCGTGGCGAAGAAGTCGTATGCCGAAGGACGCCGCCTCAAGGAAGTTGCCGCCGAGATGACAGACTTGTCAGCGGAAGAGCTGGACCGGCTGCTTGATCCGCGCAAGATGACCGAAGGCGGAATCGCGGAGTAACCGAACTCGCGTGGATGCGCAGGTCATGGGGACAGTCACCGCGTTTCGCGCCCTCCACTGCGTGCCTGTCGCTGTTCACCGAGAGGCGCGAAACGCGGTGACTGTCCCCCTCGGACTCCCTCGGGCTGTCCCCTCGGGCTAGCCGTTCTTCACCATCTGCCGCAGCACGTACTGCAGAATTCCGCCGTGCTGGTAGTAGAGCACTTCCTGCGGCGTATCGATGCGCACCTTTGCTTTGAAGGTGATCGGGTCGCCCGAGTCGGGTTTCGCCGTTACCGTCACTTCTTTGACCGAACCGTCACCCAGACCCGTGAAATCATAGGTCTCGCGGCCCGTCAGCCCAAGCGACTCGGCTGTATTGCCCGCCGGGAATTCGAGTGGCAGAATGCCCATGCCGATCAGATTCGAGCGGTGGATGCGCTCGTAGCTTTCGGCGATCGCGACGCGCACTCCTAACAGGCGCGGCCCTTTGGCTGCCCAATCGCGTGACGACCCCGAGCCGTACTCCTTGCCTGCCAGCACCACCAGAGGGATTTTTTCTTCGCGGTACTTCATGGCGGCGTCGTAGATCGACATCTGCTCGCTGTCGGGCAGGTGCTGCGTCCAGCCGCCTTCGGTTCCCGGGGCCAGGCGGTTCCGCAGACGGACATTCGCAAAGGTACCGCGCATCATCACTTCGTGATTGCCGCGCCGCGAACCGTAGGAGTTGAAATCAACCGGCTGGATGCCGTTATCCATCAGGTATTTCCCGGCCGGGCTGTCGGCCTTGATCGAGCCGGCGGGCGAAATATGATCGGTAGTGACGCTGTCGCCTAGCAAGGCCAGCACGCGCGCGCCGTGAATGTCAGTGACGGCGTCGGGGTCGATGCCCATCTCGGTGAAGTAGGGCGGGCGGCGAATGTAAGTCGAGCTGCCGTCCCAATCGAACAGATCGCTGGGCTCGGCGCCGAGGTCGACCCAGCGGCGGTCGCCGGTAAACACATCGCTGTAGCTCTGGCGGAACATTTCAGCGTCCACAGCCGAAGCGATCGTCTCCTGGACTTCCTTGGGCGACGGCCAGATGTCTTTCAGGTAGACCGGCTTGCCTTCGAGGTCGACGCCGATGGGTTCGGTCGTAAGGTCGATATCCATGCGTCCGGCGAGCGCGTAGGCGACCACCAGCGGCGGCGAGGCCAGATAGTTCATGCGTACTTCAGCGTGGACGCGGCCTTCGAAATTGCGATTACCCGACAGCACCGAGGCCACCACGAGGTTGCCCTCGCGGACCGCCTCGGAAATTTCCGGCGGCAGCGGCCCCGAGTTGCCGATGCAGGTCGTGCAGCCGTAGCCGACCAGGTTGAAGCCCATCAAGTCGAGATACTGCGTCAGGCCGGACTTTTTCAGATATTCCGTGACGACCTTGGAGCCCGGCGCGAGGCTGGTCTTGACCCAGGGCTTCGACTGCAATCCGCGCTCGACGGCTTTCTTGGCCACCAGCCCGGCCCCAAGCATGACGGCCGGGTTCGAAGTATTCGTGCAGCTCGTGATGGCGGCGATGACCACCGAGCCGTGCCGCAGTTCGCATTCAGAACCCTTGATGGTGAGCTTGACCCCTTGCGGCTCGGGCTCGACGGCTACGGCCGTCGCACCGCCCTCCGAGGCCCAGGCGCCCTTGGGATCGCCGCTCTGTTCGGAAGGATTACGCACGGCAGTCGCGCCGCCGGGCGTCTGCCGCTCGGCCATCATGGCGGAAAGCGCGGTTTCGAACGATTGGCGGGCGCCCTTGAGGGGTACGCGGTCCTGCGGACGCCGCGGGCCGGCCAGGCTCGGCTCGACGTTGCCCATATCGAGTTGCAGGCTGTCGGTGTAGCGCGCTTCCGGCGAGCCGGCCTCGCGGAACATGCCCTGTTCTTTGGCGTAGGCTTCGACGAGCGCGATCTGCTCTTCGGAGCGGCCGGTCAGCCGCATGTAGATCAAGGTTTCCTTGTCGATGGGGAACAGGCCGCAGGTGGCCCCGTATTCCGGCGCCATGTTCGCGATGGTGGCGCGATCGGCGAGCGGCAGCTCTTCCAGCCCTTCGCCGTAGAACTCGACAAATTTGCCGACGACGCCTTTCTTGCGCAGCATCTCGGTGACCGTCAGGACGAGATCGGTGGCGGTGGCTCCCTCGGCGAGCTTGCCCATCAGCTTGAAGCCGACGACCTGCGGAATCAGCATCGAGACCGGCTGGCCCAACATGCCGGCCTCGGCTTCGATGCCGCCGACGCCCCAGCCGAGCACTCCGAGGCCGTTGATCATAGTCGTGTGGGAATCGGTGCCGACCAAGGTGTCGGGATAAGCGCGCTGCTGGCCGTTCACGGTCTCGGTAAAGACCACACGCGCCAGGTACTCGAGGTTGACCTGGTGAACGATGCCGGTTTCGGGCGGCACGACTTTGAAATTCTGAAAAGCCTGCTGTCCCCACTTCAGGAACTGGTAGCGTTCGCGGTTGCGCTGATATTCGATCTCGCTGTTGAACTGCAAGGCTCCCGCCGAGCCGAAGCGGTCCACTTGCACGGAGTGATCGATCACCAGCTCGGCCGGTTGCAACGGGTTAATGCGGGAAGCCAGCCCGCCCATCGCCTTCATGGCTTCGCGCATAGCGGCGAGATCGACGACCGCCGGGACGCCCGTGAAATCCTGCATCAACACGCGGGCCGGCCGGAACGCGATTTCGCGGTTGGGCGCGGCTTTGGGGTCCCAGCTCGCCAGGGACTCGATGTCGGCTTTGGTAACCGTCTTGCCGTCCTCGAAACGCAGCAGGTTCTCGAGCAGGATCTTTAGCGAATAGGGCAGACGAGTGATGTCGTGCCCTTGCACTGCGTCCAGGCGGAAGATTTCGTAGCTGGTCCCGGCGGCGGACAGCGTGTTTTTGGCGCCAAAGCTATTCATCGTGATCACTCCCCTTGAGAGAGAACGGCGGACAACCTGAAGGGCGGGCTAACGAACCCGGCCGCAACGGCCCGTCGAAACAACGGAAATCCTTGTGAGGACTTGCAGGGGCGCTTTGCAGCGCCTGACCGGCTCGGAAGTCGGTGAGTTCCGGCGGCCCAAAATGGCGTTTCAGGCCAGGGCCCTCAACAAACGGCCCTATTTCAATGATCTCATTCCCGAGCGGCTAGGACAACCGGACAGGTCTCGATCGAGCCAATATGCCTTGCTGGACAGCTTTCATGGCGGTTGGAGGGCAAGGCCGTGGCGGGAAAGCATTCCTCACAGCGCGGCGGCGGCTGCCTCCGCGTTTGTTACCGTATGAGAAGATTGGGGCAGGTTTCGAGCCCCTCTTCCAGACACAGGATCTCTTGCCAATGTCGAGAACGGCGCATTTCGCAGGGCAGCCGCATCGGGTCGGACGCTCTTTCCCGGACCGCCGCGGCCGGTTGCCGCGCGCCGGCTTCCTGTTTGCCGCGTTTCTCGCGGTTCTGATTTGTGCGGGTGGAGCGGCGGCGGCCACCGTGCCGGAGGAAATCCGCTTCAACCGCGATATCCGGCCGATTCTTTCCAACAACTGTTTTCGGTGCCACGGCCCCGACAAGAATGCCCGCATGATGGATCTGCGGCTGGATCGCCGCGAGGCTGCGATCGAGGCTCGGGCGATTGTCCCGGGGGATATTGCCGCCAGCAAGCTCGTGGCGCGGATCCATGCCGACGACGAAGTGCGCCGCATGCCGCCGGTGTATTCGGACAAGAAGCTCACCGAAGATCAGAAAGCGCTGCTGACGCGCTGGGTCGCCGAAGGCGCCGAGTATGAACCGCATTGGTCTTACATTGCTCCCCAGAAGACTGCCGCGCCGGATGGTCCGGCGGCGATCGATTTTTTCCTGGAACGGCGGCTGAAGGAACGAAACCTGGCGCCGGTTGCCGAGGCGGACCGCCGCACCTTGATCCGCAGGCTTAGCTT
>JBBDWJ010000300.1:0-13915 GCA_040902925.1 Bryobacterales bacterium
CCCCCACGGCCGGGTTGTAGGGGCGCGCACGCTTTTGCTGGCGCGGGCTGGCTTTGTCCCCTCGTGCGCCGGTCATTAATTCCCAGCGGGCGCCACCGCCATGGTGACGTCGCCGCGGCTGCTGAGCCCGCCGATCTCGATCACCAACGGCACCGCGTCGCCGGGCGTCACTCCGGCCGGCACGGTGGCGTTGACCTGGAAAACGCCGACGAATTCGGGCGACAGCCCCGAAAAGACGACGGGCGCTTCGACGCCGCCAATCAAGACCGTTGGCTGTTGCACGGTGTCGCGCCGGACGAAGTTCCCATCCAGGTCATAGCTGTTGGGACCGGTCACGCCCGGCGGATTCGTCGCGCCCAAGCCCGTCACCAGGAACTGGAGCGTCTCACCCGGCACGGCCGGACGGCTGTTGCCGAGCGAGCCCACCGGCTGGGCCAGCGATCCATCCGGGTTGATCGCGATAGCCCGGCCCGGGCCGAAATCGGCCGTGAACACTCCCGGTGAAACAGCGGCGACCGGCAACTCGATCGGGTCGCTGTCGACTCCGTTCACGGAAACAATCGCCATCACCGTTCCGTCATCGGGGTCCACCTCCCAAGGAATTTGCAGATTGATCTGCCCGGCAGAGACGAACAACAAGGGAGCCGGCAGCTCGATCGGAGCCGCTTGATTCTTGTGTCCATCCGAGAGGGCGGCGGAGCCCGCCTCGTCCACCACAAAACGCACCTGAACGGTGTCGCCCAGCACGCGCGGCAGCGGAATCGCTTGCGCAATCGCCAGCTCGGTATCGAAGGTCCCGTAGAGCGAGGCTAACCCGCCGGGCGACGGCGGCGCACCGCCCGCGGCGGCATCGACGAAGCCCGCCGCTTCGAACGACGGTTTTGGCCGCGAGTCGGGGATGTAGCGGACGCTCGAAATGCTAAAGTCCGTGGCGCCGCCGCCTTCACGAAACAGCGCGGTGCTTCCCGCCTGCTCAACACCGGGCAACCCGTCGGCCGTCAGCGGGCTCGACATGGCCGGACCAAGAAATTCGCCGGCCTTTGGCGGTTTACGGGTGATGGTCCCTGAGATTGGGATTCCGTTGGGGTGGTGAAGGCCCATATTCTCCCCTATGTTGAGATTCAGGAATAGATTCGCCTGCATCGTGGCTTCGCCGTTTCCCCACGGCGCGACATTCAGCAGGCCATCGTCGGTGGCATCGAAAATCTGGCCCGAGCTGGCCATGTTCGGAAACTCGCTCGCGGTCCGCAGCCGCACTTCGATGGGCCCGGAAGCAGATTCCCCCTTGCAACTGAGGCTCGTCAGATAAACGGGCACGCCGCGGGATTCGGCCCGGCCGGTACGCCCATCCTTGGTTCCGGCCTGCCAGCCCGAGTAGCACTGCGTTGTGACTTGCTCCGTGCGGCCGCCGTCGACCAAGATGAACCGCAGCTCCGACTGACCGAACTCATCAATTTCGCCGCTATGGCATTTCAGCGCGTTGACGTTGTCGGCGGGGTCCAGGCCTAGATTGGCTGCCGAGAACCAGCGCGTCGGAGTTGTGACCGGAAGGTTGACGGCCAAAAAGGTATCGGCGGCGCTTTGTCCGGCAAGGCTCACCGAGCCCGGGGCCAACGAATACAAGATGCCCCTGCTGGTGGCGCTGAGGCAGAACGCGTCGATATCGTCGGCGGCGGCAAGCCCCAGGCTCGTGTGCGGGATAAAGATCGTCGGCGGACCGCCGTCCTTGGTGACCAGAATGTCGGCCGGACTCGCGCTCAACGTGGCGAGCGAAGGCGACCCTGCGGCGAGCGTGAAATAGACTTCGCGGTCCGGAACGCCATCGCCGTCGCTGTCGGCAAATTCGGGAGGCTGTTCGGCCAGCGAGTCCACGTCATCGGAAATCTGGAGCGGGAAAGGCGGCGCGGTATCGCCGGTTTCGTCGAGCTCTTGCACATTCGAGCCGCCGGCGGCCTGCGCGAAGGGCGTGACGCGGAATTCATCGCCGTGCGCTTCGCTAGGAGACTTTTCCGACTCGCGGCGGACGGCGCTGCCAACGCGGCCGACCGAATTTTCGTCCACGGAAAAGCGGACATCCATGAGCGGCGGAAAGATCAGGTCGAGTCCGTAGGAGACGCCGTCGACATCGTCCCCAGCGGCAAGACCGAGACCCGCAGCACGCAGCCGGGGCGCGGTGGGCCGGCCCAACAGATCGGCCGGGTCATAGCTCGAAGGCCCCTCGGGCGCGACGGAAAACGTCGGGTGCTGGCCGACGAAATGGCCGACGTGGCTGAGGAATCCTACTACCTGGCCGGTTGCGTCCACCAGGTCCACGCCGGGGAACGTTTCCTCGGGCATGTACTGCGAACCGAACGGCGGGATGGCGTCGATCATCGCCATCAGGCGAATCGGAGTGCTGGGCTTGCTGAACAGTTGGAACTGCCCGAGCGGTGAGTTGATATTGACTTCGACGCGGACGTCGAACCAGGAGTTGGCGGGAAAGTCGACGCCGGATTCCTTCTGCTTGATCTTGCCGGGCGCGGGGGGAATCATCTTGACGGTGACGCTTCCGATCGGCGTGGTACCGAACACAACCATGTTTTCTATCTGCGTGTCGATCTCGACGAGTCCGTCGCCGGGGTCATAGGGAGCGCCTCGCCGGATCGTCGTTGGCCCCACAAGCACGACCGGGGTTTCCGGGATTCCCAGTGGCGTGGAAGAAACCCGAAAGACCGCCATCGAGTCAAAAGCATCGACGCCAGCCGGCGGATAGGCATGGGCGGCAGGAGCAGCGATCCACATGGCCAACACTGCCAGTGCGGCGAGTAAGCGGCGCTCTTGGCCGGCAGAAACGCGATTCGTAATGAAAAGCCGAAATAGGCTCATGCTCCCCCCTTGCCCTTACACGGATGAGCGCGTGCCCAACCATAGCTGAAAAGCGATTCCTGAGAGGGCCCAAGTAGGGCCCAAAACAGGGCACGCGGCTGAATTGTACTGCATAGAACAGGCGCATTGCGACATTGCTTTGGGACACTCCCGCCACCCGCAAACGGCGGCGTCAGCAAAACCTGTCACGTCGGCGAGGCCACACTGCTAGCCAAATCATTGATTTTAAAAAAGGTTACAGATTTGGTCAAGATGGCCGGCGGATTGCTTTTCGATCTGACCGAAGCAAACGGCCCGCTGGGAAGGCAGAAACAAGATCCGTATGACTCAAATCCACCTGCGGCTTCCATACCTCTGGCGCGGCGCCGTCTTCCTTGTCTTGTGCGCCTGTACGGCGGCACAAGCAGCGCAACTGCAGCCCGAAACAGTCGAGGCGTTCAAGCAGCATGTTGCCGCAACGATGGACTTGAACGCCCAGAGTTCGCGCGATGCGCCGGTGAACAATGGCGGGCCGTTTCTCAGGACGGCCGCCGGCGCCCCAAAACGCCAGAAGCTACGGGACGGCGAAATCAGCGTCAACCCGCAGCAGGGCCAGGGCGATATCCCGATTGAGAAGGGGATCATTCACCACTGGATTGGCGGAGTGTTCGTGCCGGGGCGCACCGCCGGCGATGCGCTCAACCTGCTGCGGGACTTCGACTCGTACGAGCAGATTTACGGCGCAGCGGTCGAAGAATCGAAGGTCTTGGGCCGGCAAGGCGAAGCCTATCGGACCTTCCTGCGGCTACGCCAGCATCGCATCGTCACGGTCGTGCTCAATTCCGAATACGACGTGGCGTTCGAGAAGGTGGACGAGAAGCGCTGGTACAGCCGCTCGGTGAGCACTCGTATCGCGCAGGTCAAAAACCCCGGTGGTCCCGGCGAGCGGGAACTGCCGGTTGGAGAAGACTCAGGGTACCTTTGGCGCATTGTCACGTTGTGGCGAATGGAAGAAGCCGACGGCGGCGTCTACCTGGAATGCGAAGTCATCGGCCTGACGCGCGGCGTACCGTATGGGTTTGGATGGCTGGTGCGCCCTATTATCCGGAGCTTCCCCCGGGAATCCCTTTCGGAAACTCTCAGCAACACGCGGAATGCGCTGCTCTCAAGAGACGGCGGCTCGCGGCCGGGGGTTGATCTAACGAGGGTGAGTCTGGCGACCGGCATCATGCCATCGAACGGGCCCAAGTAACCGAGCCATGGGTTTCCCGAAGAACATGCTGGCGGGGCTGCTCGGCGCACTCGGGCCATGGGCGCCATTCTGGATCGCTCTCACGGACTCCAGTTTTCTGCCATTGGCGCAAGTCGTGGACTTCATGATCGTCGCCCAGGCCGTGGCTTCGCCGCAGCAAGCATACGCAACTGCCGGGATGGCAGTCGCCGGATCGACTTTGGGGTGCTTCGCCGCCTACCTGGCGTCGTGCCGCGGTGGACGCCGTATTCTCGATCGTTTTGTGAATCCCGAGCGGTCTCAGAGATTGCAGCAGTCGTTTGAGCAGCAGGGCGTCTGGCCGCTGATTGTGCAGACCATGCTGCCTCTGCCGCTGCCGATGCGCCTGTGGGTTATCGGCGCCGGCGTCTTCGGCATGCAACCGCTTCGTTTCCTTGGGGCGGTTCTTTTTGCGAGGGTGGTCCGTTATTTCGGCCTGGCATTTGTTACTTTGACGTTTGGAGAGCGCGTCGTCCTGATGTTGAAGGAACGCGCCTGGGTTTGCGGCGGTCTACTATTGGCGGCGGGCTTGGCGTGGCTGGCCTGGAAGGCTACGGCGTCGCAGCGCGCTATGTACTCAGCCCGCGCGGCAGATCGTCAACGGTTGCCGGAACGGAGCGCAAGACTCTCGCATGAACAAAGCCGGCAAAAATTGGCCGAAACGCATGCGCGCCACAGCCGCAACGATGGGGCGGCGCTTGCGGGAGATCCGCATGGTGATCGGCGGGCTCTCGTCGCCGAATCACCCGCTGCTTGTTCATCTGATTCCGGTACGCCGCTGCAACCTGGCTTGCACCTACTGCAACGAGTTTGACGATTTCTCCCAGCCTATCGCGATTGAAGAACTCTGCCGCCGCGTCGACCACCTGGCGTTCCTCGGCTCGCGCATCATTACGTTGAGCGGCGGCGAGCCGACGCTGCACCCGCAGCTTGATGAGCTGATCTCGCACATCCGCGGCCACGGCATGATCGCCGGGCTGATCACCAACGGCTATTTGCTGACCCCCGAGCGCATCGAACGTTTCAACCGCGCCAGGCTCGACCACCTGCAAATCAGCATCGACAACGTGCAGCCCGACGAGATCTCGAAGAAAAGCTTAAAAGTTCTCGACAAGAAACTGCAGTGGCTCGCCGAGCATGCCGAGTTTCACGTCAACATCAATTCGGTGCTCGGATCGGGAACGAAGAACCCCGAAGACGCCGCCACGATCGCGCGGCGGGCGGTGGAATTGGGGCTTGCCAGCACCGTCGGTATCATCCATGACGGCTCGGGGCAACTGCGCCCGCTCAGCGAACCCGAGCGCCGCATATTCGACCAGGTGCGGCACCTCGGCAAGAGCTCGTTCGGGCGCATCAACCAATACAACCCGTTTCAGGAAAAGCTGGCGGCCGGCAAGCCCAACAACTGGTGGCGCTGCCGAGCCGGCGCCCGATACCTCTATATCTGCGAGGACGGCCTGGTGCACTACTGCTCGCAGCAGCGCGGCTACCCCGGCATTCCGCTCGCGAAGTATACGCGCGAGGACATTCGCCGCGAATATCTCACCGAAAAGAGCTGCGCCCCTTACTGCACCATCTCGTGCGTGCATCAGGTTTCGATCATTGACCGCTGGCGTGATCCGCAGACGATTCGGTTTGCGCCCAAGAAGGAATCGGCTCTGGTGAACGTAGAAGAGTCCGGCGAATAGTTTAGGATTCGGCGCATCGCGTGTACGAATTTTCGATCGTCGCGCCTAAACTAGGGCGGTGAGGGTCTCCCTCGATGCTTGCTGTTTGAATCGCCTCACGGGAGTCAGGAAGAGTTGGAATGATAGTCCCCGATCAAATGACTGATGAGCAGTTCGAAAGACACGCGCTCGAGTTACTTCGCCGTGAACTTGGGATGAGCGGACTGGTTCGCTTCCTGAGACTGTATCTGTCTGGCCCAGGTGATTACACGATCGACCGGCTTGATTGGCAGAAAGATATAACGATCGATGAGATCGTCCAATCCGTCCGCCTCACGCGTGAACCCATCGCCTAAACGTACCGCGGAGAGCTGCTTGCTGTCTTTAGGGAACGCAAGAATCCCAATTCAGCAATAGTCACCCATTAACTCCGAACGACTGTTGGGAGCATAGGGTCGTGGCGGAGTGGCACATCACGATCGCCGACCGAGCCGCTCCGAAACCCTCTGGGATCGACCTCGCCCGCCCCGGCAATCTCCCGACCGATCAACGCCCCTGCGGAAACAGAATGACCAGCTCGAGCTTTGGGTTTGGGAAGTCGCCGGGCACGTAGGCCGCCAGGTTGCGGGCGCGGCCCACCGCCTCCCAGGCTCCTCCCGACTGATTCAGGCTGAAGTATTGGTAGTTCAGCTTCACCGGGATCGAGGAAGGGGGCGCCGGCACGTGCGTAAGCTGCACGCCCGGCAGCGCCTGCCGCACGAGATGATCGATGTGGTCGGCCGAGCAGACCTTGATCAGGGCGGGGGCCTTTTGGATGACCGCCACTTCCTTGGTCTCGGCCGAAACCGCCAGATACATCTTGGTGTTGACGAGATATTTGTCGTCGTCGACGGCGGTGGCGTAGATGTGGTTGCGGACTTCCTTGAGCGGCAGCGCCACGAAGTTTTTTGGGACAACCGCTTCGAGAAGCAGGCGCAGCTTCTCGTCAAGATCGGTGAAACAAACTTCCAGCTCGTCGTGGTTGTAGGAAAGAAAGCTGTCCGAAGAAATTTCCCGGGAAAACGTGGTGAGCGCCCCCGCCAGCGAAAGCATTACCCCGTAGAGTTCCTCGGGATGGCCGCGCTTGGTCTCAAACAGGTGCCGGAAATGCGGCAGGTAGGTATTAACAGTATAGAGCAGCCAGAAGCTGGCCACGTCGGAAGCGGTGAAGTCAGCCAGGCTTTGGTTTTTCTGGCGCCGCGTGGATGCAAGTTCGCTGCTCTTCGACGAAAGGATCTCGACCAGCCGGCGCGCGATCGACGTGAGATAAGGGCTGGCGGCGGTCGACAGGAGCGGCGGCACGAAATGCGGATCGAGCTCGAAAGCGTTCGCTTCGGTGCGGCGGACGCGAGCCACGCGCATCGCGGTGAGGCCCTCGCGGCTCTCGACGCCGGTTAGCAGGCGCAGATTCTTGCGCGCCACCAGCACCGGTTTTTCCGTGGTGGCCGCGTTTTCATCGCGCACCGAAATGATCTCGCCGCGATAGCGCGTGTCGGCGCTGGCGGACTGGATCGTTACGTTGAGCCCGCGCTCGCGATGCGGCGGCACCACCAGGTAGAGATCGAGGTGTTTGCGCTCGGGATCGAAGAAATCAGCGAAAGGACGCGGCGGCGGCGCGGGGTCGGATTCGGGAAGATCGAAGGCGAGCCCGTCGGGAAGGATGCCCGAAGCGCGGGTCAGCGCGAGCGTGCCTGACTCGAGCACTTCCTGGTCCACACCCAGCGCCGTAAAGCCCCACGGCCGGAAGTTTTGCGCCTCGACGCGAAACTGCAGCAGGCTCTCGATGAAACGATCTTGAACCTGCAGATGTTGAGGAGTAAGGAAGGTGCCCTTGAGCCAGAGGACGGGTTGCAATCGACTCATTCGAATTTCCTAACAGTATCAGAACACCGCGATGGCGGCAAAAATGCGCTTCGCCGCCTAGGGCGCAGGCGCCGGCTCATGCGTCCCAAGGACCCGCCAACGGCTCGTCGCCGGCGGCTAAGGACCGCAGGTCAAAAAGCACGACGGCGTCCCGGTCTTTCCTTGCCAGCAGCGGCAGAACGCCGTAGTCGAGCATCGCATCGGCGGCCCGCTCGCTCAGCCAAGCCTCAGCGCAAGGAAGCTGGCGCGGTTCGCCGCCCTGCTTATACAGATACATCGAGACGCCATCCAACTCGCGCACCGCGCCGGGACGCATGTCCCACCCGTGACGAGAGAAGTTTTCTCCGAGCATCAGGGCGATGGCGACAGCCGGGTTGCCCCACAGGAAATCTTCGTGGCGCAGGCCGGTAGAATCGTCAACCGACACTTCCTCGAACGGAAACTCTTCGGCGGGTACCGTCTCTTCCCCGTAAGGCGGCCGCAGCAGGAAACGAGGCGCGGCAAGCGCCAGGTGGCGCGACTGCGGCATGGCGCGCAGCGCGGTCCAGGATTCGGCGGCTTCGGCGGAGGGACGTTTCCAATCGGCTGGGTCAGCAGTCGTGCTCAAATCCGGGCAGCCGAACACGCTGGGAACCGCCTCGGCTACGAAGGGCGCACCTAGATACCCCGCCACGACGGCCATTCGCGCGAGCAAGACGGTGTCGCTGACGGCGGCGTCGAAACGGAAAAGGCCGGCAAACAGCGCCCAGCCGGGGTCGGCGGCCCAGTCGCCTTGGGAATCGGTCAGTGCTTTGGCAAGGCGGCATTCGCGCAAGTCGCCGCAGTTTTCGAGATCCTCCGCCAGCTCGTCTTTCGAGCAGTCGATGAGATAGACCTTCAACTCGGTCCCGGTGTCGAGGCGCCTGGTGAGCAGATAGAGCCCGCGCCACGCAGCCTCGAGCGCCTGGTAGTCGGGGTGGTGCAGCACGGCGCGCATCTGGCCGCTGATCGCCTGGTCCCATCGGGCCAATACTTCCTCTTGCTTGGGGTGCGGGTCGGCAACCGCGTAGGGGGCGACGGCGCGCCGTAGAAATTCGCTCAAATCGTCCTCGCGGCGGCGCGAACTGATTCCACCGGCTCCGCTGGCTGCGCGCGTCCGCTCGACCGTGGCTTCGAGGGCGCCTTCGAGCAGGCTTCCACCCGTGAGGGACACGACATCCGGCGTGGCGGTCTCGCCGCCGGCAGGGCTTTCGCTGGCGGCCAGGCTCTGATCGGCAGTTCCGGAGCCGGATTCAGGGCCGGCCTGGCCGCCGCGCTGCATCAGGCCCAACTCCGCCGCGGCCTTTTCAAACTCCGACGTGTCGGCAAGCCGGCGGCGAGCATCGCGCAGGGTTCGGAACAGGTCCGCCCGCGCATAGATGCTGTCTGGCTCGAAATCCTCGATCTCTCGAAATCGCAGCTCGACGTGGGGGCCTGCTTCTCCGCCAAGCCGCAGCGACAGCCGGACGCCGAGCTTGGCCATCACTTCATCCAAGTTGTCGCGGTCGACGAGCATGGGCCGGGGCCTCGAAGTCTGCTGGCCACCCGCCGCGGCGTGATTCGACCGTCCGCTGAAGTCACCGATCACCACAACTCGGAACGGCGTCTGAGGCTCCGGTTTGGGAGGCTGCCGGGAGCGGCCGGCTTCGACATCCAGATTGACTTCGCCGAAAGAAATGGATTTCGCCATGGTTCCGCCTCCCTCTCTATCCAAACACGGAGCACCCCGGATGCGCACCTATTGCGGAGCACAAATCGTCCGGCAAATAAATATTAAGAGAGATTCTTGGCCGCTGGGACCGGGAGTACCATTGTGGCGGTTAGTAGGAATAACCCTAGGCGCCGTAAGGGAATACCCCCGATAAAGTAGGGCTGGTACATAGTCCCGCCAGAGAGGCGGCATGTCTTAGCATCGTAGTTTCGTTGGCTGCGTCGGCAGGACCCGCCGGGCTCCCTGGCAGCGCCTAAGCGGCGCCGCGGCGATCCGTCAACGGTTGAGTTGGGGCTTGCGTCCGATCGCACAAAGACGGTTGACGCAGCGACATGCGACCGTAAAACAACCGTGTGCGCTGCGTTATGAACCAACCCAGGATTACCTTGACTTCCCTCGGACTGACGGTTCATAATTGCCTAACTTCAGTGAACCCGCTGGTGTCTCGTGCGGATCAGAGGCGCGGAAACCGCGGGGTTCCCAGATCGTTCGACTCTGCCCGCGCCTCGAACGGACTTTGGTCCGTGTCCCCGGTAAACCGTAATTGACGCCTAGTAGGGAGGAGCAAACATGGCCCGCCAAAGCACACAAAAGAAACTATCACGCGTTCGGCCCCCCCGAGTTCAGATCGAATATGAAGTCCAGGTCGGCGACTCCATCGAAATCAAAGAGATTCCCTTCGTGATGGGAGTGCTCGGCGATTTCGCAGGGCAACCGGTCGAAGAGCAGGCGCGTCTTAAGGACCGCAAGTTTGTGGAAGTGACGCCCGATAACTTCGACGACGTGCTGTCCTCGATGAAGCCTCACTTGGCGTACTCGGTCGAGAACAAGCTCAGCGAGGATCCCGACGCGCCAAAGCTGAAGGTCGATTTGAACTTCCGCAGCCTGGACGACTTTTCACCCGACGCGGTTGCCAAGCAAGTCGCGCCGCTTAAGAAGCTGCTCGATCTCAGGAGCCAGCTCAGCGACCTGCGAGGGACGCTGCAGACGAACGAAAGGTTGGATGAAGTCCTGCAGGACGTAGTGAACAATCCGGAAAAGCTGGAACAACTGCGTTCTTCGGTAAAGTCGCAGGACGAGGAGAAGGGAGAAGAGTCCGATGGCTAAAGCCAAATCATCCGCTCCGGAAGGGCAGGCCGCCGAACAGGTTCTCGAGCGCAGCCTACTCGATGACATCGTCGAGCAAGGGCGCGTAGGCGCCGACGTTGAAACGCGCGAGCGTGGTAAGGGCCTGGTCAAGGAATTCATCTCGCAGATCCTCGAAGGCGAGATGACGGTCTCGAAAGACACCGAGTCGATGATCAACGCGCGCATCGCGCAGATCGATCATCTGATCTCGCTGCAGCTCAACGAGGTACTGCACGCGCCGGAGTTCCAGAAGCTGGAAGGCAGCTGGCGCGGTCTGAAGTATCTGATGGCGAATTCCGAAACGGGGACGCAGCTCAAGATCAAGATGCTCAACGTTTCGAAGAAAGAGCTGCTGCGCGACCTGCAGCGCGCTCCGGAATTCGACCAGAGCGCGATCTTCAAGAAGGTTTACGAGGAAGAGTACGGCGTGTTCGGCGGCAACCCGTTCGCGGCCATCATCGGCGACTACGACTTCGGCAAGCACCCCCAGGACATGGAGCTACTCGAAGAGATGTCGCACGTCGCGGCGGCGGCGCACGCGCCATTTTTGACTTCGGCCTCGCCCGAGATCATGAACCTGGAGAGCTTCAGCGACATCGGCAAGCCGCGTGATCTGGCGAAGATCTTCGACACCACCGAGTACGCCAAGTGGAAATCGTTCCGGGAGAGCGAAGACTCGCGGTATGTCGGCGTATGCCTGCCGCACATTCTGATGCGGCAGCCCTACGGCAAAGACACGGCGCCGGTTGAAGCATTCAACTACGAGGAAGGGGTCGACGGTACCGACCACTCGAAGTACTTGTGGGGCAACGCAGCCTACGCGCTCGGCACGCGGCTGACCAACGCCTTCTCGCTGTACGGCTGGTGCGCCGCGATCCGCGGCGTGGAGGGCGGCGGCCTGGTGGAAGGCCTGCCGGTGCATAATTTCCGGACGGATGAAGGCGACATCGCGATGAAGTGCCCCACCGAAGTGGCCATCACCGACCGCCGCGAGAAGGAACTCGCCGATCTCGGCTTCGTCCCGTTGGTGCATTGCAAGGGAACCGATTACGCGGCGTTCTTCAGCGTGCAATCGGCGCAGAAGCCAAAGCTGTACGACAAGGACGATGCGACCGCGAACGCCAGGTTGTCGGCGCAACTGCCGTACATCTTCGCCGTGTCGCGCTTCGCACACTATCTCAAGTCGATGATGCGCGACAAGATCGGCAGCTTCATGTCGCGCAGCCAGTGCGAAATGTTCCTGAACAACTGGATCCGCAACTACGCGATCGCCGACGACAACGCGTCGGCGCCTGTGAAGGCGCGCAATCCGCTCCGCGAAGCGCGCGTGGACGTGGTGGAGATTCCCGGAAAGCCCGGTGCATACCGCGCCGTGGCGTTCCTGCGGCCGCACTTCCAGCTCGACGAGTTGTCGGTGTCGCTGCGCCTGGTGGCGGACCTGCCGCCCCCGGCGAAGTAGGGCAAAGGCTGCGGCGTAGCAGGTTCCGGGGCCGCCTGGTGGCCTTGTTTACGTCGAGGACGAATGCTTCTTTCCTGAGTGGAGGTTAAATAGAGATGGCTTCTGAAATTTTCCTGGATATGAAGGACTACCCCGGTGAAGCACAGGCCAAGGGTTTCGAGAACCAGATCGACATCCTGAGCTTCAGCCTGGGCGCCAGCAACATGAGCAGCGTCGCGACGGGCGCCGGCTCGGGCGTAGGCAAAGTGGACTTGAGCTCGCTTTCTCTGCAAAAGATCGTCGACAAGGCCAGCCCCAAGTTGTTTCTGGCTTGCTGCCAGGGCGATCACATCGACAAGGCAAAGCTCACGGTGCGTGAAGCAGGCGGCAAGACGCCGGTTGAATACTACGTGCTCGAGCTGAAAGAAATCTTCGTCGACAGCATCAGTTGGGGCGGCGCTTCCGGCGGCGGCAAACCCAGCGAGTCGGTTTCCTTGTCCGTCGCGGAAGTAAAGATCATTTACCATTCGCAAGACGAGAAGGGCGCCAAGAAAGACAAGGTCGAGGCTGGATACAACGTTAAGACGGTCCAGGCGAGCTAGTCTTCGGGCCTGGACAGGGATGGACCGGCATCATGAAAGCTGAAGAACTGCTTCGGGCCGGGAAACTCGACGAGGCAGTCGACGCGCTTACTGCCGAGCTCCGCGAGGATCCCCTCGACGCCAAACGTCGAACGTTCTTGTTCGAGTTGCTCTGCTTCAGCGGTGAGTACGGTAGAGCGGATAAGCAGCTTGGGGCGCTGGCCGAAGAAAACCAGGACCGCGCCATGGGCATTCTGCTCTACCGTGCCGCGCTGCACGCCGAAAAGACGCGGCACGAGCTGTTCGAGAAAAAACAGTTTCCCACCGACGGAAACTCCCCCGCCGGAAGAGTTTCCGGAACCCTGAACGGAAAGCCTTTCACGTCGCTCAGCGACGCCGACAGCCGCATTGGGCCGCGGCTGGAAGTGTTCGCGGCGGGCGACTATCTGTGGGTGCGGCTCGAGCATGTGGCGTCGCTCGAGATCGAGCCTCCCAAGCGCCTTCGTGATCTGTTGTGGATCCCGGCGCTGTTGAGAACGGGCCCGGCTTTCCAGGGACAAGATCTCGGCGAAGTGCTGTTGCCGGTGCTGTCTCCGTTCTCTTGGCAGCATCCCGACGATGTAGTCCGGCTCGGACGATCCACCGAGTGGTGCGAAGACGAGGCGGGCGAAGTTTCGCCCTACGGACAGAAGATGCTTTCGGTCGACGGCAACGAGGTTCCGCTGCTCGAGGTTCGCAAGCTGGAGATCACCACGCCGGAGCAGTCGGGCTGATCGCCATGCCTCTGAGGGCCGATATCTTCGAACCGATCGCTGGCGACAACCCCGGCGGCGAGGATCTCTACTACTCTCCCCTGTTCGACGAGATCAAGGAAGCCCGCAAGCAGGAAACCGAAGACCCGCAAGGCGATTGGGAACACGCCATCAAGACGGCCGACCACGCCAGAGTGCTCAAGCTCGGCGAGGAGGCGATTGCAAAAAAGACCAAAGACTTGCGGTTCGCGCAGTATGTCGCCGAAGCGTTCATCTACAAGGAAGGTTTCGGCGGCCTGGTCGAAGGCATCAAACTTTTCCACGGCTTAGTCGAACATTTTTGGGACCAGGGCCTGCTCCCCGCCGTCGAAGACCCCGAAGACCTCGAAGACCGCGCCTCGTCGCTGGAGTGGTTTGGAAACTACTTCGCGCCCGATAAAGGACCCTCGCCGTGCCTGGCGGTGCGCTACGTGCCTCTCACCAAGGGGGGCAAGGGGTGGATGAAATACAAGGAGTCGCGCGCTGTCCCTTATGACACCGACAGGGACAAGGCCGAAGCCCGCCAAGAAGCCCTGAACGACCACAAGATGCCGCCGGAGGAGTT
>JBBDWJ010000301.1:0-13847 GCA_040902925.1 Bryobacterales bacterium
GCCCCGCGCTGAGACAACTCCGGCGCGTTGTTAAGGGGAACACCGTAGTCGAGTGGGGCACGCTGTTGTCGAGGGCACACCGTGGAAAGCAGCGCACGGCGCCGATCGCGAGTAAAAAACGCCGAGTATCCATGGGCCTATGGCCGCGCTTCGGAGAGCCCCATGCCCCCCACTGGCGATATCCACCGCCTTTACCACCGGGCCTCTTCCGAGCAAGTATGGTTAAATCTGTTGTACAATTTCGCAGGGAGCAGTGTGTCTTCATGGCGGCCCGGACTCGACTCCAAGATCGCTATCAGCTCGAGGAAATGTTGGGCCGCGGCGGCATGGGCGCCGTTTATAAAGCGCGCGACACGCTGATGAACCGGCAGGTCGCCCTCAAGACCATCCTCGACGTCGAAAACCGCAACGCGATGGACCTGTTCTACAAGGAATGGGCCGTTCAGGCGTCGATCGTCCATCCCAACATCGTCGAGATCTACGACGTCGGCGAGTTCGAGGAAAACGGCATCGTCAAGCCGTTTTTCGTGATGCCGCTGCTGCCGGGCTTCACGCTCGATCATTTGATCCGCGAAGGCAGCGCCAGCCTCACGGTCGAGCGCACCATCGGCATCATCTGCCAGACCTGCCGCGGGCTGCAAGCCGCCCACGACGGCGGGCTGGTGCATCGCGACCTGAAACCGAGCAACATCTTCGTGATGGAAGACGACTCGGTGAAGATCATCGACTTCGGCGTCGCTCACCTGGTCGGCACCGGCTCGAAGACGACGCTCAAGGGCACGCTGAGCTACATGGCGCCCGAGCAGGTCGAGATGAAAGCGCCGTCGGTGCTGAGCGACATCTTCTCGCTGGGCGTGGTCACCTACGAGGCGCTGACCTTGCGGCTGCCGTTCCGCGGCACCAGCGAATACGAAATCACCGAGGCGATTCTCAAGCTCTCGCCGCCGCCGATTTCCGAAATCAACTCGTCGGTAATCGACACCATCAGCAGCGTTGTGCACAAGGCGCTGGCAAAGCGGCCGTGGCATCGTTTCCCGAACGCGCGGGAGTTTTCCGAAGCCTTGCAGAAGGCGCTGCACAACCAGCCATTGGCGTTTCTGGACCCCGAGAAAATCAGGCCGCGCGTCGAGCGGGCATCCAAGGCGTTCAGCGAAGGCGACTACGACTTCGCGTCGGAAGTCCTGTTCGAGCTGGAAGCCGAGGGCCACCTCGATCCGCAAATCACGCTGGTGCGGCGGCAGCTCGACCAAGCGGTGCGGAAATCGACCATCCGCCAGTTGATCGAGAGCGCGCGGCGCTTCCAGGAAGCCGGGGAATACGGCCTGGCGCTGCGCAAAACGCAGGAGGCGCTCGAGCTCGACGAAGACGACAGCGACGTGCTGGTGCTCAAGAACCAGATCGAGAAGGAGTGGCGCGAGAAGCAGATTGACGAGTGGCTGATGCTTTCGCACCAGCACATCGACAACCAGGCTTTCGAGCAGGCGCGGCAGGCGATTGAAAGCGTCCTCAAGGTAAAGCCCAACGACACCAAGGCGCTGCAAATGATGGCCGACGTCGAGCGGCTGGAACGCGATGCCGCGCAGGCCCGCGAGGACAAAAAGAAACTCTACTCCGACGCCATGAAGGCCTGGCAGAAGGGCGAAGTCAGCGCCGCGCTCGGCAAGCTCGAGTCGCTGGTGTCGCTAGAGCGCGACCGGCCCGAAACCGTGGGCGACCGCGGCTCGACGTACCAGAAGTTCTACCAGCAGGTGCGCTCCGAGCACGACTCGATCAAGAACGGCTACGACGAAGCGCGGCATCACCTGCGCAACAACGATTTCGCGGCGGCCCGCGCGCTTTGCGAGCAGTACCTCGCCAAGTATCCTTATCACTCGTTGTTCCAGGCGCTGAAGGTAGACCTGGAAGAGCGCCAGCGGCAGAATCTCTCAGCCTTCATCGCGGAAACGGATCAGCGCGTCGACAACGAGCCCGACCTCGACCGCCGCCTCGGCATTCTCGAGGAGGCGTTGAAGCTGCATCCCGGCGAAGCTCACTTCGAGCGCGCCGCGCGGCTGGTCCGCGAAAAGCGCGACCTGGTGAACTCCATCCTCGCCAAAGCGCGCTTCTTCGAGGAGAAGGGACAGCTCAGCGAGTCGGTCGACCAGTGGCAGATCCTGCAGACCATTCACGGCCGCTATCCCGGCCTTGATCTGGAAATCGAGCGCCTGACCAAACGCCGCGATCAGCAGGCGCGAACCGAAGCCAAGGCCCGCTGGGGCGAGCAGATCGACCGCCATCTCGAGACCGGCGACTATGACCGCGCCGTCGAGACCTGCCGCACCGCGCTGGCCGAGTTTCCCGACGACGCATCGCTGCTCGAGTTGGAGAAGCTGGCGCGCAAAAACAAGGAACGCAGCAGCGAGGCCATGAGCGTGCTCAGCGAGGGCCGCGAGCTCTGCGACAAGGGCCAGCCGGAGCAAGGCCTCATCCTGCTGCGCCAGGCGCAACAACTCGACGAGCGCAGCTCCGTCCCCCGCAAAGTTCTGATCAACTACCTCATCGCGGCGGCGCGCCAGCTTGTCGATTCCGACTGGGAAGCCGCCGGGAGGCTCGTCAACGAAGTCCTCGAGCTCGAGCCGGGCCACTCGCCCGCGCAAAGCCTGCGCAACCAGATCGCCGACCACAAGCGCGAGGAGTTCGTGAACTCGTGCGTGGCGCAGGCACGGCGGCTGCAAGCCGAGGGCGACATGCCGGCAGCGCGGGGGGCCGTCGAGAAAGGGCTGGCGGCCTACCCCAACGAGCCGCGCTTGAAACAATTGCTGGGGACGATTTCGCGCGCCGAGAGCAGCGGCGTGAAGTTGTCTCCCGCGACGCGGGATTTCGGCGAGGTCAAGCACATTGAAAAAGAGGTCGCCGCCGGCGTCGACGTCCCACGCGCTACCGAACTGAGCGAGCAGTTGCGCACGATCGCCCGGCGCCACCCCGAGGAGCAGGCGATTCAATCGTTGGCGGCGCACCTGCGCAACCATCTTGCCGGCGTGATCGCGGGCGCGGGCGCGAGCGCACCGGCGACCGCAACGGCGGCTCCCACATTCGACGCCACACAACTGCTGGCGGGCGGCGCCGCAGCGGCGCCAGCCGCGCCGGCGGCATCGCGGCCACGCGCGGAAACGCCCCAGCCGGCCGCTGGCGGCGGCGGAGCGAAGAAACCTCCGGCGAAGAGCCCCGCGGCGCCCAAGCCCGCCAAACCAAAAGCCCCGCGCCCCCCGGCAGCGCCCGGCGATCAGCGTAAGCAGCTCGTGCTGATCGGAGCGATCGCCGCGTTCGTGGTCATCGCCGCGGCGCTGGGAGCGTTGATTTGGAGCGGCGGCGGAGAAGAGACGCCACCGCCGGTGGCGGGGCTGCGTGTGAGTCTACAGGCCCAGCCTGCCGAGGCGGTGATCCTGGTCGACGGGCAGCAATGCGGCGCCGGCCAGTGCGCCATGGACCTGCCGCCCGGCACTCACAAGGGCGAAGCCCGGCTGCTCGGCTATCAGGCCGCCGTGGTGTCGTTCGAAGTTACCGCCGGACAGACCGAGCAACAGCCGGTCGTGATGCTGCTCGAACCCTTGGCGCCGCTGCTGAGAGTGACTTCCGATCTGGCTTCGGGCGAGGTCCGGCTTGACGGCGCCGTGATCGGCAAGCTCGAGGACGGCCAGTTTGAACTCTCGGGGTTGTCGCCCGGCGAGCACACCCTCGAAGTCGCCGAGCGGAGCAGCAAAGCCGCGATCACCTTTGAAGTTCGCCCCGGCGCGGTTCCTGTCATTCACGAACCGATCCAGGCCGCGAATCTGAAAGTCGCCGCCGTCGGCAGTCTGGGGACCGCGGCCCGGCTCTACGGCGGCGCCGTCGACGCCGCGGTGATGCTCGACGGCCAGACAGCCGGGCAGCTTCCCGCAGCCGGCCTGGATCTGCCGAATCTCCAGGAAGGGCCGCACGAAGTGCAGCTTGGCGAAGGCAGCGGCCAACTCACGCTCGCCTTCAATACCAGCGGTGTTCCGACCTTGGCGGCGGTCTTGAAATCCGACCGCAACGTCGGAGGCCTGCGCATCGTAGCCAACGAAGACGGCGCCACCGTGTATTTCAACGGCGAAGCACACCGCCGCAAGACCGAGCGCGGCCGATTGCTCGCGTATCTCGTCCCGCGCGAGTATACCGTGAGGATCGAGAAGCCGGGATTCGAACCCGTCGAACAACAAGTAGCCGAGGTGCGGCGCGGCGAGGAAGCCCGCCTCGAATTTGTGCTGCGCGCCTTGCCCGAGACGGCGTCGCTGACGATTCGCAATGCGCCCGCCGGCGCGGAGGTGCTTATCGGCGGCAGATCCGTCGGGAACATTGCGGCCGGCTCCGCCTCTGGCACGTACACTCTGCCGGCCGGCCCACACACGGTTGCGGTGCGCCACCAGGGATTCAAGCCGAAGGAATGGAAGCTGCAGCTCAAGCCGGGCGAGGCCGCCGAGATCGATGGAGCGCTGCTGAGCGCGGTTGGCGTCCTCGAAATCATCGTGGAGCCGGCGGGCGTCGATCCGCTGCTCACGCTGCGGCGGGACAACGAGCCCGAGGAGCGCCCGGTGACCGGCAGGCGGCTGACCCTTCCCGAGGGCACCTACACGGTAAACGGCCGCGCCGAAGGATATGGGGAGTACTCGGCCACGGTTCGGGTTGTTGACGGCGAGACCAAGTCGGCGAAGATCACGTTGACCCGCGCGCAAGTAATCAGCGGGCGGTCCATCAGCCTGCTTTCGACGCTGGCGCAGAACGGCTGGCAATTGGAAGGCAAGGTCCTGACGCGGACGGGCGGCGAGTTCGTGCTGGTGCAACAGGATCCAGCGCCGGGGACTTATCAGTTCACGATCCTTTTACAAAGCGGACGCCGCCTGGAATGGTTCGCGCGATTCAAGGACGAGCGCAACCACGTGCTGTTCCAGTTGGAGCGCAACAACTTCAACCGCATCGAGGTCGTCAACGGCCAAAAGAGCCGGCCGGTCCGCGTGAAGCACGACATGGAACAGCGCAACGTATTCCTGAGCATTCGGATGCAGGTAACCGCCGACGCGGTCGTCCACCACGTCTTTCGCGACCAGAAATGGGAGCCGCTCGACAACTGGCAGGCCCCAGGGGGCAATTTTTGGCAGGGGCGGGTGGGCTTCTATGTCCCCGACCGCGATAAGATAGGACTCTCATCCTTCACGTTTACGCCGCAATAGCGCTCCGTCCGCGCCCCGAATGGCGGCGGCCCGGAGGATGCAAACACCGGCCGCATTGGGCCCGATCTGCCCACCGGTCGTTGCAGGACGAACCGTGATCGGACAAAACATCTCGCACTACAAGATCCTCGAACGGATCGGCCACGGGGGCATGGGCGTGGTCTACCGGGCCGAGGACACCCGCCTGAAGCGAAACGTGGCGCTGAAATTTCTCGCGCCGGCGGCCCTCGACGACGAAGAAGTCCGCGAGCGGTTCCTGCGCGAGGCGCGCGCGGCGGCGGCGCTCGACCATCCCAACATCTGCGCCACCTACGGCATCGACGAATACGCCGGCCGGGCCTTCATCGTGATGGCCTTCATCCGCGGCGAAGATCTTGACAAGCGGATCGCCCGCAAGCCGATGCACGTTCCCGACGCGCTCGATATCGCCCTCGGCGTCGGGCAGGGGCTGCAAGAGGCTCACGAAAACGGCGTCGTTCATCGGGACATCAAGCCCGGCAACATCAAGATTACGCTCAACGGGCAAGCCAAGGTCATGGATTTCGGCCTGGCGAAACTTGCCGATTCGAGCGGCATCACCAAGACGGGAATCACCATCGGCACGGCGGCCTACATGTCCCCCGAACAGACCCTGGGCGACGCCGTGGACCACCGCACCGACATCTGGGCGCTTGGCGTTGTGACTTACCAGATGCTGACCGGCAAGCTGCCTTTCGCGGGCGAGTATGACCAGGTGATTCGCTACGGCGTGCTCAACGAAGACCCCGAGCCGCTGCAGCAAGCCTGCCCGCAAGTGTCGCCGGAGCTGGAGCAGATCGTATTGAAGGCGATCGCCAAAGATCCCGAGGAGCGCTACCAAAGCGCCGCGGAACTGGTGGCGGCGTTGCGCGTGGAGCGGAAGAAATTCGACTCCGGAATGTCGAAGATTCTTAAAGTACTGCCCAGCGCCGACGACACGCTGAGCCTGCGGCGCAAGCAGCGCCGGCTTTATGGAATGGTGATTCTGCTCTCCGGCCTGCTGGGCCTCGCGCTAGCTGTAATCCTCTGGCTGGCGATACGCTGATTTCCCCATCCGCGGCGACCACCCGCGCGCGCCTACGTTTCCAATCCACGGCCGCTGCGAGGCCCGGCCATGCAGCCGGTGTTCCTGGGGGAAAACCCTCAGTGTGGGTTAGCTCCCCTGTTAGGCCCTTCGGCCCGCGCGCCGGGAGGGCTCGAAACATGAGGGTTTCCGTCGTTTTACAAACAATGCCACTGGCGCCTGGGATTGGTTGGCCGGTTGCATACTACTGTTGGGAATGCAAGCTATCTTCCCATCTAGGTGCTTTATGAAAACGCCGGAGCAGGCCGAAACAAAGATCATTCTGGTGATGGCTCGCCACGACGAGGCGCTGGAGGCTATCGAGCGCCAGCTTGAGAAACTGGACATAGAACGGCGGCGCGTCGGCAGCCTCCGCGAATTCCAGCAACTCGCGCACGAAACCGGCGCGCCGGAAGTGGTGATCACCGGGGTCTCGCTGCCGGACGGCAACTGGTCCGATATTCTCCGGGCAACCGTGCGAGCCGGCATGCCGGCCCGGGTGCTGGTTTGCGCGCGAGAGGCGGACGAACGGCTCTGGTCGGAAGCGATCTGGCGGGGAGTCCACGACATTCTGGTGGAACCGTTTCCCGCGGAGCATATTCGGCGATCCGTCGAGTCAGTTGGCGGTGCACTCTCAGGCAAGGGCGATAAAACAAGTTCGAACCACGCGGAGCCGCAAGACAAGGGCGCCGCCTACCGGACCATCGTGGCAAGGGCCGCCATGGCTGCTGTCGCGTAAGACCGCCCTATCGCCGGGGCAATTTCAGAAACTCGCCAGGCGACAGCGCGCGGCGGGTGAAGCGGGCCTGCGCAACCGCGCCTTTGAAGTAGAAAACTTTGTTGATGCGGACTCCGACCGACGCCCTGCCCGGCCCCTGCGGCTCGAGATGCAGTTCGGCGGCGCCGTCCTGCACTCCATTGATGTAGCTGCGAAACTCGCGGCCGTCGTAAACCGCGGCTACGTGATACCACTCGCCCAGCGGCTGTAGCTTTTTGCGGTCGAGCAGTGCTTTGCTGGCCGTTCCCGTCTGAACAAAGGCGTCGAGACACCACTGCCCGTTGATGACGCGGATTTCAAATAGCATGCGGTTCTCGGTGTCGACGCCTGTCGCTGGGCTTTCGTTGAGGTGAAACCAGCGCTGCTCGACCTCCCCGCCGTCGGGGCGGAATACCGCTTCCCAGGTGAACGTTTTAGCTCCCGCCAACGGATGGAGGTCGATAAACAGCGCATCGTTGACGCCGTCGAACTCCACCGCTTTGCCAACCGGCGTGTCGATGACTTTCGGGTCGCCCAGAACGGTTGTCTTGTGGCCGCCGATTTGATCGAGGCGGTCGAAGGTCCAGGTTTCGGAGGCTGGAGGGTCGGGCGGCGCGGCGAAACTATCCATGTGCAGCGCCAGTATTGTGACAAACAATGCCGCTCGAATACCGGATCTAAAAATCTTAAAAATCACGGGTTACTCCTGGCCCACTGCACAACGGTTCCGAGGCCTAGTGTAGTACAGACGTCACCAATCGAGGATCGCCCCATCGGCGGCGCGCGCCGCGGCGGTGTGTTGCACCTCGGGCTGATAAGGGTGCCGCGCGGCGGCGGCTTCGTCCACGTCGATGCCTAACCCCGGCTCCTCGGGCGGCAGCCAGTAGCCGTTCTCGTGACGAAGGCTGCGGCGGACGACCTCGTCGCGCCACGGCACGTCGCTGAGCATGTCTTCCTGAATCAGAAAATTCGGCGTCGAAAAATCAAAATGCACCGCCGCCGCTGTCGCGATCGGCCCCAGCGGATTGTGCGGTGCGACGCCCATGTAATAGGTCTCGGCCATGGCGGCGATTTTCTTGGCCTCGAGCAGGCCGCCGCAGTGGCACAGGTCGGGCTGAATCACGTGTACGGCTTGCTGCTCGAACACTTCGCGGAAGCCGAAGCGCGTCACCAGCCGCTCGCCCGATGCGATCGGGACACGTACGGCGCGCTTGACCTCGGCCATCGCCGGAATATTTTCCGGCGGCACGACTTCTTCGCAAAAAAACGGCCGCGCCGGCTCCATCGCCTGAATGTATTGGATCGCCATGGCCGGCGAGGTGCGGCCGTGAAAATCGACCATCAGATCGATGCTATCGCCGACTCCTTCGCGCAGCTTCTCCATCAGCTCGCCGACCTTTTTCACCGGCGGCACACCCATCAGCGGCTCAGAGTAAGGCACGAAAACTACCTTGACGGCGGTGTAGCCGCGGTCGATGACTTCGAGGGCCAGATCAATCACGGGGCCGGCGTCGAACGACTCGTAGACGGCTTTCATCTGTCCACCGCCGAGGTGAGTGTACATGCGAACCTTGTCGCGAACGGCGCCGCCAAGCAGTCGGTAAACCGGTACTCCTAGGGTCTTACCCCAGATATCCCAGCAGGCTTGCTCGATGCCCGAAATCGCTGACATGCCGATCGGCCCCATGCGGAAAAACGACTGGCGGTAGAGCTTCTGGTAGAGAAACTCGATGCGCGTGGGGTCCTCGCCGATGACGAGCGGCTCGAAATCCTTGATCGCGCCGGCGACAGAATTCGTTTTCCACTCCAGAGTCGCTTCTCCCCAGCCATAGAGCCCGGCCTGGTCGGTTACGACCTTGACGAACACCCAGTTGCGCATCTCGGCGTTGACGACGACGGTTTCGAGCTTTGTGATTTTCAGGGTTCACTCCTTGGCCACCCTAGCGGGTTCGAGCTGGGGTGCTTCGCTTCCAGATCGGGATTGTAACTCAGACGTACCCCTCGGCCGCCAACCCCTATGCCGCCCGTGGGTTACCCCTTCGGATGGGAAGGGAGCGACCTCTTTTCTCAGGAGGAACCAAAACGGGAACAAATCGCGCCCAGCCGGTGTCTAAAGTCCCCAGGCGGTCCTAAAATGTTGGATTGTCAGCCTCGAAGCCAGTTGATACGCTAAGAGGCGATGGACACTCCGGGAAGCCCGCTGATGCCGGAATTTCAGACCATTACGACGCGCATGAGCGACAGCGACGTGGAGTTGCTGGGGCGATTGCGGCAAGGGTCTTCGCAGGCGTTCGAGGAACTCATCGACGCCTATCAGGGTCCGGTGTTCGGTTTCGTTTATCGCCTCTTGGAAGACCCTTCGGAAGCCTCGGATGTGGTGCAGGACGTTTTCCTGAAGGTGTACCGCAAGCTGAGCGATTTTCGGGGTGACTGCAGTCTCAAGACCTGGATCTACCGCATTGCTATCCATGAGGCTTCCAACCGGCGGCGCTGGTTTTTCCGCCACCGGCAACGGGAAAGGCCACTAGACGCCGAGGGGGATGAAGACGGCTTCCAGTGGGAACGGCTAAAGGACCAGGGCGATACACCCTTCGACGCCCTGCAGCGCCGCGAGCAGAAAGAGATCATCGCCCAGGCATTACGCAGCATGGATAAGCGGCTGCGCGTGGCGCTGGTGCTGCGCGATATCGAAGGTCTCAGCTACAACGAAATCGCCGAAACGCTGCAGATTTCGTTGGGCACCGTAAAATCGAGGATTCTCCGCGGCCGGGAAGCCCTCAAAACAAGGCTACGCCGTCAGGCGCCGGAATTGGTACCCGATGGCTGCGTCCTACAGACTGAGTAATTGCCATGAAAACGCGTTGGGCAGAACGAAATATGGAGGCCTACGTCGACGGCGACCTAGGACTGCTGTCGCGTTGGCTCATGCGGCTTCACTTGGCCTACGCGCCGGATTTGTACGAGGAATATGAAGCGCGCGAGGCCGCCGAATCGATCGGCGCGCTGATGCGGCATCTTTCCGCGGTTCAGCCTCCGGCCGGGTTGCGTACCCGCATCAAGCTGGCGGTGTCGCGCGAATCTTCGCCGCGCCGCTGGTCGCGCTGGAGGCTGCACCTGGACAATCTGATGCGTCCGTTGGCGGTGCCCGCGGCCGGCGGCTTCCTGGCCGCGGTGACGTCGTTCATGATCCTGATCGGCAGCGTCGGCATGGGCCCGCGCATGTTCGCCGAAGACGTGCCCCTGAGTTTCTTCAACAAGGCCTTTGTGGCCTATCCGGAGATGAGCATGCCGTCGCCTTTCTCGATATCCGAGGAGACGGTCGTGCTGGCGTTCATCGACGGCGACGGCAATGTCTATGACTTCCGGGTGATCTCCAACGACGGACGGCGTACGCACCCGAAACTAGCGGCCGAGCTTGCCTCGGCGCTGGTAACCACTCGCTTTGAGCCGGCGATGAGTTTTGGGCGGGCC
Organism: Bryobacterales bacterium; assembly: GCA_040902925.1. Lineage (GTDB taxonomy): Bacteria > Acidobacteriota > Terriglobia > Bryobacterales > UBA6623 > JBBDWJ01. Next base: position 10,535 of record JBBDWJ010000301.1, read on the forward strand.
GTCCCCGGCACGCTTTTGATTACCTTCCGGCCGGCCGACCAGGTCGAAGTTCGCGGTTGATTTTGACCGCTGGGTTCGGCAAAGCAACAACCCGTCTTCTGAAGCTTTGTTTCCAAGTGGAAATCGCCGCAGGCGATCCGAGCCCCGCTCGCGAGAGTGGGGTTTACATTCTTCCGAAAAACCCGGGATTGTGTAGCGAGCCCGGCTACTGCTTTATAGCGCGTTTAGGCGGTCAGGTTTTGGTGGCCCCACCCTTGCGGATGGGGCTCGGATCGCCTGCCAGCGATGTCCTTGTTGAATGCCGACTCTAACGGCCGCTGCTTTTTCGCTTTGAATCCGGGATCTTTGATCGAGGCGCTGTGGGGCTTCCTTCGGCGCGGTTCAGCTTGACCGCCGCCCGCACCAGTTCCTGCACGAGCTTCTTGCGGATCAGGTCGGGGCCGGTCAGCTTAATGTGGCGCATGCGGTCCCCTTCCCCTTCCAAAAACCCTCGCGGCGCCAGCAGGTCAGCCCCTCTCCAGAACCCCAGCGTTATGTGATTCGCGTTCACGCGCAGGAAGCAGAACGGGCCGTGGTCGTCCCACACCGGCTGGCTCCATTTCATGGCTGCTGTAGATTGCGGCGCGGCGGATTCGATCAGCTCTCGTAGCTGCATCAGCACCTGCCTGCGCCAACCGTCGAAACGCGCGATGTAGTCGTCGACAGACGAAAGCGGCCGCTCGTTGGCGGCAACAGCGGCCGTGGTTTTTGCCCTTGGCATCGCCATCAGCATAGCTGAACCGCTTGCGGCGGCAGGCAGTCAGGGCATGATAGAGATTTCCCCGGAACTCACGCCCCGAGTTACAAGCATGACGCCCCTCGCGGGGCTGCCGAGGTCCTTGCCGACGATCCCGCCGTCGGGGTCGATAACGGAAAACCCAGGTCGATGGTTTAACACCTTGCCAACACGCCCGGCCCGGAATGGCAGACGATAACCCGGCTAGTCGGCGGTGCGGATGTCGAGGATGCGGGAAGTGGTGATGGTTTGATATTCCGGGTGCTGGAATTCGAGGTGCATTCCGCGGCCGATGAAGGCTACTTTGAGCATCGAGCCGCCCCAACTGGAGCCGTGGATGCTGACCAGCACGGGGTCCGGACAAAACTTCGGATGGCCGGAAATGAGGGCCTTTCCAGGCCCCTGAATTACCAGCACATAGGCGCGGTTTTCTGTTTTTACTTCGAGCGCCGAGCCGTCGGGCAGGTTTTCGAGATGAACCCCGCCTTCGATCTCCGATTGGATAATCCGGCGGTTGACCTCCTCGCTGAAGTTGGCCAGCCCCAGAAACAGATTCGGATTCGTTTCTGTGTTCGGAGTCGACATCGAAAGGCGATTATAAACTACTCGGCGCCGGCAAGCCTACTGGCACAATCGTACTAATGCCGGCAAACCTTTCGCCTATTCCCGAAGACCCAAACCCGTTGCCATCTGTTACTTGCCCTTGCTCAGCCGGCGGAAGTACTCGGCCACGGCTTCGCGGTATTGCTCGGGCACCGGTTCGCTGACAATGGCGCGCACCTCGGTATTTTCGGCCGTCTCGACCTGGCGGCGAACCTGTAGTTCCAACTGCTCGATCAGACCCAGCATGCGCTGGTATTCGGATTCGAGCAGCTCGGGGTTGCCGCGGAAACGAGATTCGGGCAGGCTGCGGACAAACTTGCGAATCTCTTCTAGGTCTTCGTTGTAGACACCCCGCGAGCGGAGCTCGTTGGTCAGCTCGGGGATCTGGCCGGCGCCTTCGCGCAGCGCCTGCTCCATGGCGGCGCGGGTCTGCGGGTCGGCGGCCCGCATGCCGCTCGGCCGGCCCCAATCGCCGTAGTTGGCGGCACTTGGCGATGTGGCGCGGGGCCCGTTCTGGCCGCCTCCGCCGCGTCCCGAGCCGGGCTGCGTGCCTTCGCGGCCCTGGTTTCCCGACGCCAAGCCATTGCCGGGCTGCGAGCCCTGCTGGCCGCCTTGCCCCTGGCCTTGACCTTGCTGGCCCTGTTGACCCTGTTGGCCGCCTTGGCCCTGCTGACCCGGCTGTTGGCCCTGGCCCTGCTGGCCGGGCTGCTCGCCCTGGCCTTGTTGACCTTGGCCCTGCTGGCCTTGCTGATCGCCGGGACGCTGGCCGAATCCGGCGGATTCTTCGAGCTGGCGGCGCAGGTCTTCCAGGCGGGCGAGCGATCGGTCCAAGCCCTGTTCCTGGCCGCTGCCGCCTTCGGCCCCTGCTTGCCGCTCAGCGTCCCGCATGCGGTCGCGGAACTCTTCGAGCGCGCGGGTGACGGCGTCTTCACTGCTGGCGATGTAGGGAGCGGCGCCCTGGCGAATATATTCGGCGGCCACTCGCAAACGGGTGGAGACTTCCTCCTGCTGCAGATCGACCAGGGCTTCGCGCACTCTGGTGGCGGTCTTGCGCTGCTCGCCGCCCATGCTGCGGATGGCCTCCTGCATCTGGCGCTCGAGATCTTCGAGCTCCTGGTGCATGGCCAGCTTCTTATCGGACAAGTCGCGTTCCTGCTGCCGGGTGAGGCCGCTTGCGAGGCGCGAGCGGTTGCGTGTGCGCGAGGATTCGTCGCCGCTGCCCGCGGCGCGCTGCTCGGCGAGCGCCTTGCGGAGCGCTTCGGTGATCTGCGGCGCGATCTCGGCTTGCTCCTGCGCGAGCTGAGCGGCGCGCTCCTTCATCTCCGACAAGGTGGCCGAAGCGGCCTGCTGGCGCTGCTGGTCTGCCTGGCGCAGCGCTTCCTCGAGACGAGCCTGAGCGCGGCTTGCAGCGGCTTGGGCTTGCGACTGGGTCTGGCTTTGCCCCTGGCGGCCCTGCTGGCCTTGCTGGCCCTGTTGCCCTTGCTGGTTCTGGCTGGCCTGCATATCCTGCGTGGCCTGCTCGAGCTGCTTGATGATGTTGTCGAGGCGCGGCTGTCCGGCGCTTCCCGACGAACCCTGCTGTCCTGATTGGCCTTGCTGACCCTGCTGGCCTTGTTGGCCTTGTTGCCCTTGCTGCCCTTGCTGCGCGGACTGCTGGTTCTGGGCCATCTGGCGCTGCTGCAGCTCTTCGAGCTTGCGCTTTAAATCCTCGGCTTCACGGCGCAGCATTTCCTGCTGCCAGCGCTGGGCGAAGGTCGGATTCTGCTCGCGCTGGCGCTGCTCGGCGAGCTTTTCCTGGCGCCGGGCCAGCTCGCGAAGTTTTTCGAGCTGCTCATCGATCTCGCGATCGAGCTGCTGCGAAGATGCGCCGCCGCCGGTCTCATACTGGTTCTTCTCGAGATCCATCTCGAGCTCGAACATCTCGGCGAGATCGCG
>JBBDWJ010000302.1:0-13754 GCA_040902925.1 Bryobacterales bacterium
TGGCGCAGCCGCTCGATCGCCGCAGCGACATTTGGTCCCTGGGCGTCGTGCTCTACGAGATGCTCACCGGCAGCCTTCCTTTCCACGGAGAAGTGGAGGGGGCGGTCGCCTATGCCGTCATCAACACCGAACCTGAGCCGCCGACGGCGCGCCGCAGCGGCCTGCCGGTCGAGCTGGATCACATCGTCGACAAGGCGCTTACCAAAAATCCCGACGAGCGGTACCAGCACGTCGAAGACATGCTGGTTGACCTGCGGGCGGTCCAGAGCGGACGCGGCGTCGTCAAGCCTGCGCCCCGGCGCCGCAAGCTGACCCGAAGGACCGTTGTTGTTGGAGCCGCCGGCGCCGTTGCGCTCGGAGCCACGGGATTCTATGCGCTCTTGCGGCGCAGGCCCATCGACTCACTGGCTGTGTTGCCTTTCGTGAATGCCTCGGGCGATTCCAACACGGAATATCTCAGCGACGGAATCAGCGAGAGCCTGATCAGCAGCCTCTCGCGGCTGCCCGGCCTTAGGGTCTTGTCGCGCAACACTGCGTTCCGCTACAAGGGGCAGGAGAGGGACATCCGCGAACTCGGCCGCGAGCTTGGGGTGCGCGCTGTGTTGGCCGGCAGGCTGACGCAGCGTGGTGAGTCCCTCGCGATCAGCGCTGAGTTGGTGGATACGCGGGATGGCGCCGTCATTTGGGGGGAGCAATACAGTCAGCCGGTGGCGGGCCTCCTGGCCATCGATCGGGATATCGCACGGCAGATCTCGCAACAACTGCGCTCACGGCTGACGGGCGAAGAAGAACAACAGCCCTTCGGTCCGTCTACCCGCGACGCTGAGGCATACCGGTTCTACCTCCAAGGCCGTTACCTTTGGAACCGGCGGGGGGCCGGTCTCCGACAGGCTGCGGATTACTTTCAAAAGGCAGCCGACCGCGATCCTGACTATGCCCTCGCCTGGGCCGGGCTGGCCGATTCCTTTCTAATGCTCGGAGGATGGGGCCTGATGCGCCCCCCAGAGGCTTTCCCTAGAGCCAGAGACGCGGCAAGCCGCGCGATCCAGATGGAGGAGACGCTCGCCGAGCCGCACGCCACTCTCGGATACCTGAAAACTCTTTACGAGTGGGATTGGCCGGGGGCCGAGCGAGAGTTTCGGCGGGCGATCGAACTGAATCCGGAGTATGGAACCGCTCATCATTGGTACGCCTTTTACCTTCTGACGGTGGGATCGGCGTCAGAAGCCCTGGTCGAGATACGGCGGGCGCGGGACGTGGACCCGCTTTCCCCGATCATCAATGCGGAAGTGGCCCATTTCTATATATTCGCCCGGCAATATGAACAGGCCGTCCGGGAGGCTCAGAAAGCATTGGAATTGGATCCCGCCTTTCCCTCAACTTACAGGCTACTGGGACACGCTTTTGCGCTTCAAGGCAAGCGCCAGGAAGCGAAGGCTGCGATCGATCAAGGAAACCGTCTTTCTGAACAGGGGTCGGTCTTTGTGGGAATTAGCGGGTCTGTTCTGGCGTTTGCAGGCTACACGGAAGAGGCCCGGAAGCTGCTGGCAGAGTTGACCCGGCGCGCCGAGACGGAGTACCTCTTTCCCGCCTTGCTGGGAATCTTTCACGCCAGCCTGGGCGAGAAGGATCGAGCCTTCGACTACTTCGACCAAGCTCTTGAGGAACGGTCCATGGTTGCCTCATGGCTGCGGGATCCCGCACTGGACGACATTGCGTCCGACACCAGGTTTCGGAGGATCTTCGAGCGCATGGGGCTGAAGCCGTGACGCCCGCCCGATGGCCGCTGCCGATGATGGTTGTCTACACTCGACCTTGTACAAGGAGACCAACCAAAAATGAATCAAGACAATTCACAGGAAACGATTCTCGCCCTGGAGCGTTCCGCATTGGAACGCTGGTGCAAAGGGGATCCTTTTGGGCTCAGCGATATCGCGGCCGACGACGTGACCTATTTTGACCACATCAGCGAGGCGCGAGTGGACGGCATTGAGGCGCTGAAGCAGCATCTTCGCCAATACGAGGGCAAAGTCAGTGTGCCGCGATTCGAAATGCCGAATGCGATGGTGCGCTTGCACGATAACATCGCCGTGCTGAGCTTCAATTGGTATACGTATTCAGGGGACGGCGCGCTTACATCGCGCTGGAACGCCACCGAGGTCTATTCCCGTATCGGCAACCACTGGAAGATCGTGCACTCGAACTGGTCCCGAGCGCAAACGGGTTGAGGACATCCCCTGGAAGACCTACAAGGACCTTCGCGAGAAATTGGCCGAACGGATACAAGCGTTGATGCTGCCAGGCTCGACTTAATCGTTAAATCGTAACCCAAATCCCAGTACGGCGCCGGTTGGGGATTTCGGTATGCCGCGGGATCGCTTCGAGCGCGCCCGTGTTGGGGTTGGTCTACAGCGAGTGGGCGCTGCCTTCTCTCGTCAGGCGGTGGCAGGGCTCTCTTCGGGCGGCAGCCGTGCTTGCGCAGTGTTGCAACGAGCTGCCGCGCTTCACGCGAGCGTTACCGTCTCGCGTTCGGCATCGGGCGGGACGCCTCGCAGGCCTTCTTCGCGGCGGTCTTCGAGGATCAGCCGGATCGCCTCCACCAGGCTCGCGCGGGCAATCAGCGGATAAAATAGGTACGGATTTGCGCGAACGTCTGAGCCCTTGGTCCGCCGCCCCTTCAGGGCTGCTTCTTTACTGGATCATCTCCCAGGGTTCCGCGGGGTTGCGCCGGTGGCTTGCCCCGCTCCACCCTGGGCTATTTTCCCACGCCGCATCGCGGCTCAGGATGGACGGCCGGAAGAGTCGTGGACGGAAAAGTCGCGTACAGACAAAACGGGCGAGTGGACCGAACTCGCCGACACGCCCCGGCGGGCGTAGTGGAAGTGATGAAGGATTTTTGCGCTGCTTCTCGACATCGCCGTGTGCGGACGGGGATAGGAAGCTGGGAAAGAATCGACATGGTTCGTGAGAATGGGGATCACGTTTTGGCTCTTTGTCCTGAAGCTTCGCTTCAAGCCAGAGCGCCAAAACGCGAAGACAATGGGCGGATGGGACGAAACCCCGGGCTTACGCCCGGGGCTACAAGAATGCCGCCCCTAACGGGGCTTTGGCGACCAACAGGGTCGGCGGAGCCGTCACGGCTAGGTGAACGTGGCCGCCGGTTCCGCCGATCGCGAGGAGCAGCACTCCGGGCGCTTGCAGAATTCGCGGCTGTTGTCGCCTTCGAGAAGAACCACCCGCCCCGAAGCTTACCCGCAAGGGTGGGGCCACACTATTTAGACTGTTTCAGACCGGTGCCGCACCGTGGTCCCTACTCGCACTGCCGTCGCTAGCGCTGGTTTTTTTCAAGCATGTGCCCCACCCTCGCGGATAGATCTCGGATCGCCTGCGGCGATTTCGGGCGTAGCGGAGTAGGAACAGATCTGCGGCACAGATACTTGCAAGACTTCATTCACTCATTTCTGGGACAGGAGACTAGTCTAGCAGCAGACTTTCCTCGAACACGGCTACGTTAATGACCGATCTCTGGTCGGACGTGTAGACGACGCGAATTTTGCCGTCGCGCGTCTGGATCGCATACGGGTACGCGAACGAGTTCTTGCCTTCGCCGATATTCTTGCGATGTGCAAATGTTTTGCCGTTATCGGTTGAAAGTGCGGCGGTCAGCGGCGTGCGGCTGGACATGCTGTCGTTGTAGATCAGCAGCAGGTTGCCGCTGCGCAGCTTGATGAAATCGACCGCGGCGTTGGGATTGGGAAACTCGGTTTCCTGGCCCTCGCTCCAGGTCTTGCCGCCGTCGCGCGATTCGGTTCGCACCATGAACCCGTCAGTGCGCGCTTTATAGTCGGCTCCCCGCCGGCAGTAGGCGATCAGGTAGTTTTCGTCGACCTGGGCGACCGACGCTTGCAGATTGCCGAGGCGCGAGTAGACGCGGTTGGTCTCGGTCCATTTCTTGGTTTCGAGGTCGAAGCGCAGAAACAGCGAACAGGTGTCGGCGCCGACGAAATTTGGCTCCCCGGTTTCGCGATAGACCGGCAGCAGGTAGCCGCCGTCGAGCAGGGCGATCGGCTGGCTCCGAACCATCAAGCCTTCTTCGAAGGTGACGATCGAGGAATCAGACCACGTATGGGCGCCGTCAGTGGAAATCTTGGCGGCAATTCTCGAAGTCGACCAGGTTGCGCCGGGCCGGATCACGTAGAACAACCACACCACCCCTCCGGGAGCCTGCCAGACCACGCCATTGCCTACGGAATAGAAGGGGTCCTTCGCCAGTACGACCGGGTCCGACCACTTCGATCCACCTTGGGCGAGCCTTGTGCCATAAACTGCTGTGCCCGGCCTGTATTCGCCGTCGCCGCCGTAGTAGGCGATGTAGAGGTCTCCGTTGTCGAGCTCGGTGATCGAGGCGGGGTGCTTGTAGCGCCCGGTCGGAACTTCCGGCCCCATAACCCGCTCAACGCTCACGCCCGTTGGCTGCCCGCAAAGCACCGCGGGGAACACGGTCAACGCGCTAAGGATGATGCCCAGGGCTGTTCGCACGGTTGCTCCTTGGGACCCGGGCCGAACAAGGCCGATGGTGATTCCGCCGGCCGGGTCGCTTGGCAAGGGGAAAGTGAAACGATATTGTATAGAATCAAATGATGGGCGTCAAAACTGGAATTCTATCCCGTGCCGGCCGCTTTGGGCGGCGATCCTTCCTCCTGGCGCTGCCAGCGCCGCTGCTTGTCGCGCAGCAGCCGCAGTGGCGCAAACACGTTCTGATCTATCGCAAAGAAGGCCGTTTTGGCGGCTGGCCCGCCAACCACGGAATCTGGTCGTGGGGCAACGAGATCCTGGTCGGATTCAGCGCCGCCTACTTCAAGAAGCGAGGGCCGAATCTGCACCAGGCCGATTCCGGCAAACCGGAAGTGCCGGCGTTCGCCCGCACCACCGACGGCGGCAAAACCTGGACCGTGTGGGAAGAACCCGACCAAATGCTGCCCAGGTGGGAAGGCAAGCAGGGCGCGGCGCAGCGGGAAGCAATGGATTTCAGCCAGCCCGGCTTCGCGATGACGATGCGGTTCAATGATGTCGATACAGGCCCCACGATCTATTGGTACACGCTGGATAAGGGCGCCAGTTGGCGAGGGCCGTTCGAATTTCCATCGCTAGGGCTCAAAGGCATCGCCGGCCGCTCCGACTATATTGTGCTCGGCAAGCACGAAGCGTTGGTCTTTCAGACCGCGGCGAAAAGCGACGGCGAAGAGGGCCGGCCTTTTTGCGCGCGCACCCGCGACGGCGGCGTGAGCTGGGAGTTCGTTTCCTACATCGGAGCGGAACCTGACGGGTTCGGAATCATGCCTTCCACGGTCAGGCTTCCGGATGGCGCTCTGATCACGACCATCCGCCGCCGGGAATCCGGCCCGCGGCCAGCGCCCGGCCAGCGCCGCCCACAGCGTGATTGGATCGATACCTACCAGTCAACCGACCAAGGCGCTACCTGGACCGAACTGGCGCCCGCGGCTGACGACACCGGGCGGGGCGGGAGTCCGGCCGCGCTGCTGCACCTTGCCGACGGGCGGCTCTGCGCAACCTACGGGTATCGCTCGGAGCCTTACAGCATGCGGGCCCGTTTCAGCCGCGACCAAGGAAAGTCGTGGGGCGGGGAAGTCAGCCTGCGCGAGGGCGGCAAAGCTCCCGATCTTGGCTATCCGCGCTCGATCATTCGCCCCGACGGAAAAATCGTCACGGTCTACTACTTCAACGACGATGTCCACAATGAACGCTTCCTCGAGGCGGTGATCTGGGATCCTCGCGCCGGCGCTTAGTCGGGGCTCATTTTCCCAGGTCGCTGGAAATGGCGCAGGCGCTCCAGGGCAGGCGTGCTCCCGGAAAGCGACCCGCTGCATCCGACATTGGAATGTTGTTCCATTTTCTAGTTGACGCTTCCCTATTTGGCGTCTAGAATTGTAGCGGGCTGGCGGAGGGGCGTCAGTCGCACTTGGTGTGCCCGCCAGGGGATCGGCAACCGGTAAACTTTTTTCGGGGGTTAGTCCACGATGAGGAGCCTTCGTCTTTCCCTGTTGGTGTGCGCGTGTCTGTTGCTCGCCGTATCGGTCGGCTTGGCGCAGAACGTCACCAGTAGCATTGCGGGCGTTGTCACCGACGCAAGCGGGGCCGTTGTTCCCGGGGCCAGCGTTTCGGTAACCAACACCGGCACCAATGCTCATTACACCGGATCCACCACGGATCTGGGCACCTTCAATATTCGCTCGCTGCCGGTCGGACTCTACGATCTGTCCGTTGAAGTATCCGGCTTCAAAAAGTACGAGGCCCGAGGCATTCGTACTCAAGTCAACGAAACCGCCCGCGTCGATGTGGCATTGGAAGTTGGCCAGGTCGCCGAGTCGGTCGAGGTCCAGGCCAACGTAGTCAACGTCGATACGGAAAGCGCGACTCTGAAAACCGTAATTGACCAGCGCCGCGTGGAAGACCTGCCGCTCAACGGGCGCGACCCGGTGCAACTGATGCTGCTGGTCGCCGGGGTTCAGCCCTATGACGGGGAAGGACTTACTTCCGGCACGACGTATCCTGGGCTGGCGGGTGTCACGGTGAACGGCAACCGCGGCAACTCCACGAATTTCATTCTCGACGGCGGCCAGAACAACGATCACTACAACAACATGCCGAACCCGATGCCGAACCCTGATGCCCTGCAGGAGTTCAGCGTGCAGACGAACAACTTCAGCGCTGAGTTCGGACGCAACTCGGGGGGCATCGTCAATGCGGTGACCAAATCGGGAACCAACGAACTGCACGGCGCGGCGTTCTACTATCTGCGCCACAACAAGGTCAACGCGGCGAACTTCTTCGCGCCCGTCGATCCGAGCGATCCCACCAGAAAGCTGAACGACGGGTTGAAGCGCAACCAGTACGGCGCGACGATCGGAGGGCCGGTCGTTGTTCCGGGCTACAACGGCCGCGACAAGACGTTCTTCTTTTTCTCGTACCAGGGAACGACAGTCCGCCGCCGGCCGACGTCGCAGTTTGTGAACGTGATGACGGTGGCGGAGCGCAACGGCGATTTTTCTGCGCTGAACCGCGCCTTGAAAGATCCTTTTGGCGGCGGCGACTATCCCAATAACCAGGTGCCGCGCACGGCGTTCAGCCCGGTGACGTCGTATTTCATCGAGAACTACATGCCGGTTCCGACCGGCGCCGGCCGCTCGACGACGACCAGGCAGGTGGCCAACACCGATGACAACCAATACACCGCCAAGGTGGACCAGTACATCGGCGCCCGCAACCGTCTTTCGGTGCGCGGCTATTGGGCCCGCGCCAACCAGCCTGGCAACCTGAACCAGAGCAACTTCTACGAAGTCACGACGGTTCGCGACTGGCGGAATACCAGCATCGTCGTCAATAACACTTTTACGGTCAGCCCCACGGTGATCAACCAGACGGTGTTCAGCTTCAACAATACGGAAGGGCCTGCGTCGCAGGTCTATCCCGACAAGAGCTGGAAGGATCTGGGCGTTGACATGACGCTCGACGAGTTCACGCAGTACCACATGACCTTCCAGACCATCAACGGGCCGAACACCGGCGACACCAATAACTTCATCCGCGACGAGTGGCAGATTGGCAACACCGTGCGCTGGACGGCGGGACGCCACCAGGTTACCTTTGGCGGCGAGTACGGCCACGGCCTCGGAGACATCGTCAATAACTTCCGCGCTCAAGGCCAATGGCGCTGGCAGAATACGTCCGGCTTCACCGGCTACGATCTGGGAGACTTCCTGGTCGGGAAATTCGACCGCCTTCTGCAAGGCGTCGGCGAGTTCAAGAACACGCGCTTCGATATCTTGAATCTCTTCGTCAACGCTTCGATGAAGGTTACGCGGCGGTTGACGGTGGATCTGGGCGTTCGCTGGGAGCCGTTCCTGCCGTATACCGACGACCTGGGCAAGCTGTCGGTCTGGGCGCCGGGGCAACAATCCACGCGCTTCGTGAACGCGCCGGCCGGCGTGCTGTATCCGGGTGATTCGGGTGTGCCGGACGGCGGATTCCCGACGGTGTGGGGCAATTGGGGTCCTCGCACCGGGTTCGCGCTCGATGTGTTCGGCGACGGCCGGACCAGCCTGCGCGGCGGCTACGGAATTTTCTTTGACCGTTCCAACACCATCTCGACCAACAGCCAGGCCAATCAAGGGCCGTTCGGAACCGTGGTCGAGCAGTTCGGCAACGCGCAGAACAACATGAGCACGCCATGGGCCGGTTTTACGGGCGGCAACCCGTTCCCGGTGGTGGGCTTCGACGCCGTCGGCACCGACGTGCTCAATCCGCCTTCCAACGTAAACTTCGTGCTGCCCCACGTGGCGTTTGTCTACGCCGGCGACATGCGCAACGCCTATGTGCAGTCGTGGAACCTGACGATCGAGCGCGAACTAGCGGGGGGCTGGATCGGGCGTGCATCCTACGCAGGCTCGAAAAGCACGGCGCTGGTGAGCGGGCGTCAGATCAACGCTCCGCTGCCGGACGCGACCGCGACCACTTCGACGATCAACATTCGCCGTCCGCTCTACCCGCAATTCGGCAGCGTGTCGCTAATCGAGCCCGCCGGGCTGGCGAGCTACCATTCGCTGCAGTTGACCGCCGAACGCCGCTTCGCGCGCGGCTTCTCGCTGCTGACCAACTACACGTTCGGCAAGGCGATCGACAACAACCTGAACTCGGCCAACAAGGCGACCGGCACGTCGGTGACCGATCCTTTGAACCAGAGTTTCGACCGCGGGCCAGCCGACTTCGATATCACGCATGTCTTCAACATGTCGGGAATTTTGCAGATCCCCGGCCAATACGAGAACGCCTTCGCAAGGACGATTCTCGGGGGCTGGAGTCTGACCACCATCTTTGCGGTGAATAGCGGCTTTCCCTTTTCGGTGCTGAGCGGGCAGGACAACGCCCGCAACGGCCAGGGCAGCCAGCGCGCCGAGATGATCGGCAACCCTGACCTGGGCGACCGCCCGCGCGGGGAGGTGGTTCAGGAGTACATGTCGAAGGCGGCTTTCGTGGCCAACGCCCTCGGAACCTACGGGACCTTGGGCCGCAATAGCTTCCGCGGCCCGAACGAGATCAATCTCGACCTCGGCATTCACAAGGACTTCGCGATCACGGAACGGCTCAGGACGCAATTCCGTTTCGAAGCCTTCAACGCGCTCAACCGCGTCAATCTCAACGACCCCAACACGTCGGTGACGAATGCGAACTTCATGCGAATCACGTCGGCGGGGTCGCCACGAATCCTCCAGTTCGCTTTGCGTTTGAACTGGTAGGACAACCACAACATACACCTGTTGCGGCAAGGCCGGGCGATTCGTCGCCCGGCCTTGTTGTTTTGGGCCCACCGCACGGGCGAATGCCAGGGGCAGAGCCAAATCTTCTTTGCTCACCGCGGCATTAGTGATACAATCGGCGCTCCCAAGCAAAGGTGTCTTGTTCCATGCGACGAATTTCATTCGCGGTCAGCACGCTCGTTCTTTGTTTCGGCGCCACGGCTCAGGCGCAGATTAGCGGCGCGCAGGCGGCCGATGCGATCACGCGATTGAACCAGGGACGTGACGCGAGTATCGTCGCCAACTCGGTGGACACTGGCACGGGCTCGTTCTCGATGGAAGCGACGGTGCTGTCGGTGAACGGCGCGCGTCCTTTGGACTTCCGGGTGCTGTATGACTCGATCGACATTCCGGCGTTCATCGTGGGGCGGCCGCGCGACCTGGGTTCGGGATGGACGCACCCCTACGCGGCGCGGATCGAAGGATCTCCAGAGTCGATCGTCACGGTCTATTGGGACGACAATCGCCGCAACAGTTTCAGCTTCGAAGGGGGCAGCTACGCGCCGCGCGAAGAAGCGAACCAGTATGACCGGCTGACGCGGGACTCGAATGGCGCTTGGACGCTGGTGCGCCCTGACGGCAGCGACTATCGCTTTGCCGCCACCGGGCGACTGACGAGCATCGCCAATAAGATCGGCCAGAGAATCGACGTGCAGCACGACGATCTGGGGCGGATCATCAGGATTGTCGAGCCGGCTTCGAACAAGACGATCAACTTTCGCTATGCGGACGCCACGTCGCGGCGGGTGACGTTTCTGGTTGATCCGGCGGGCCGCGAGACGCACTTTCTATACGACGGCTCGGGACGCCTGAGCGCGCTGCACAACCCGGCCGAGTTCGGCGATCCGTTGGGTGAGTTCATTGTTCCCAAGACAATCCCGGACAACGATCCCGCCGGTCTCGTACACACAATTGCTGTGGACCGCTCGCAGCCGATGGGCTTGCTGCGGATTTCGATTTTGAGCGTCGGGCACCAGCGCCCTGACGATCTGCGCATCACGCTGGTGTCGCCGCAGGGCACCAGCGTCGAGCTGCAGGACATGCTGTGGCGGCCCAGCGCATCGGCGCTGGTGGGCGACGGAATCGTGCTGCAGGAGTTCGAGGGCGAGAACCCGCAGGGGTCGTGGCGGCTGGTGCTCGTGGATGAGCAAGGCGGTTCGTTCGGCGAACTCAACGGTGTGCAAATCCAAATTTCCAACCGCACCTTCCCGACCTACCTGCGCTACGAATCCGCGCGCCTGGTGGAGGCGCTCGACGCCTCGGGGGAGCGCTTGTTCGCGAACGTATACGACGCGCAAGGCCGCGTGGCGATGCAGGACGACGGGCGCGAAGATACTCCGCCCAGCACGTTCGCCTATGCCGATACCGCTTCGGGCGGCGTGATCACCACGTACACCGACCGCACCGGCGCCGCGCAATTATTCGAGCATGACGCCGGCTATCACTTGATTCGCTACGTCAACCCGCTCGACGCCACGACGCGCTACACCTACAACGGCAAGGGCGAGCGCGGCAGCATCAGCGATCCGCTGGGGCGTACGACCACGCTTGCCTACGACGGCGACGGCAATATAACCAGCGTCACCGACGCGGCGCTCAACGTGAGCCGCATGGAGTACGACACGCGGCACAACATGACGCGGTTTGTCGACGCGGCCGGCGCGGCGACGCGTTTCACTTACAACAACGGCAATGTGACCGAGGTGAACGATGCCCTGGGGCATCGCACGCGCAAAACCTACGGCGGCAACGGCCAGCTCGTGCAAAACATGATGGACGACGGCGCCGGCGTGCAGTACACCTACTCGGGCGGCATGGTGGTGGGCGCGCAACGCATGGACGCCGCCGGCGGCAAGGTCGAGCGCACCGGCTACGACGTGCTCGGATTCCCGGCCTCGCTCACCGACGCCGAGGGCCGCGAGACCAAGCTCGAGTATGACGAGCGGCTCAACGTGGTGGCGCGCACCAACCCGCTCGGCAATCGCGAGACCAAGGAGTTCGACGTCCGCAACCGCGTCACCCGCGTTGTCGACTTCAATGGCAACGAAACCCGGTTCCAATACGACGGCAACAACAACCTGGTGGCCCGCACGAACGCGCTGGGCGAGACGGCGACCTACGTCTACGACGCCGAAGACCGCAGTGTGGAGGCGATCGACCCGCTGGGGCGCTCGACGCGCACCGAGTACGACATCGCCGGGCGTGTGCTTCGCGAGATCAATGCGGTGGGCGACTCCTCGCGCCGCGAGTATGACCTGGTGGGCAATGTGATCGCCATCTACGACGGTGACGATCAACGAATTCGCAGTGTCGTCTACGACTTACGTGATCTGCCGGTCGAGGTGACCGACGCCGTCGGCGCCCGCGTGCGCAGCGCCTTCGACGAGGTGGGCAATCTGATCCGCATCACCGATGAGAGCGGCGCGGTGACGCGGCTGCGCTATGACGAGTTAGGCCGCCTGATCGAGGTCGAAGACCCGCTGGGACGCATCGTCAAAAAGGAATACTTTTCCGACGATGTGGTGGAAGCGATCGAGGACGCCGCGGGCGCCCGCACCACGTTCAGCTATGACAACGCCAATCGCGTGACGCGCATCGAGCCCCACACAGGCCGCGTCGCCGCGGTCGAGTTCGACTACGACGAGGCCTACCAGTTGCTTCGCGATGAATTGCCCGGGGGTGGCCAGCGCAACTATGAATACGACAACGGCGGCCGGCTCACGGCGCTGCGCTTCAGCGGCGACGGCCGGCCCGGCAACCGCAACATGACCTACGACGCCAACGGCAATCTGTTGCGCGTCCGGGTCGAGTCTGGCGGCGTCGACGCCAGCGGCGTGCAGCACGAAAGGGAGTACGACGCGCTCGACCGCGTGGTCGAATTCACGGACGCGCATGGCTCCACGCTGCGGTACGGCTACGACACGGTCGGCAATCTGAAGAGCCTGACCTACCCCGATGGCCGCGCGGTCAACTACGTATACAACGACGCGAATCAATTGGTCGAGGTTGTCGATTGGGACGACCGCTCGACAAAGTTCACCTACGATTCGAGATCGCACGTCACTAGCATCACCTTCCCGAACGGTATCGTTCGCATGATGACCTATGACGCGGCTGGGCGGCTGACGCGGCGCCGCGACGTGCGCATGCCGGGCACGGTAATTCTCGATTATCAATACGAGTACGACAGGCTGGGGCGTCTCACCGTCGAATCGGGCAACCTCGCGGGGACGGCGGCCTACATGCCGGCGTCGATGGCGATGACCTACCTGACCGATGGGCGTCTGGCGACGGTCAACGGTACGAACGTGAGCTATGACGCCCGCCACAACATCACGAGCGCGCCGCTGGACAACCAAGCCTTTCAATTTGAATACAACCTGAACGACCGGCTGACGAGCGTAAATGGATTCTCGCGGGAGTATGACGCGGCCGACAACCTCATAGCCTGGAGCGGGCCCGACGGCCGCACCCGCCTGACCGTCAACCCCGAAGCTGCCCTTACGCAAGTGCTAATGAAGCGCGACGGCGACGGCAGAACGCACCGCTACGTCTACGCCGGCGGTTTGCTGTACGACGACATCAACGGTGACATTCGCGTTTACCACTACGACTACCGCGGCAATACGGTCGCCTTCAGCAACGAATCGGGAATGGTCACCGGCACGATCTCCTACGGCCCCTACGGCGAGATTGCCAATCGCAGCGGCAATTCGGATTCGATCTTTCTGCACGGCGGATTGTGGGGCGTGATCACCGAGCCGGCGAGCGGGCTGCAGTACATGCGCTATCGCTGGTATGCGCCGCAGCTCAAGCGGTTCCTCTCGAAAGACGCGCACGTGGGCGACATCGGTAACCCGGCGAGCTTGAATCGCTACGCTTATGGAGGCGGCAACCCGGTCAGCTTCAACGACCCGTCGGGTGAGTTTTTCAACTTCATCGCGGCCGCCGTCGGGGCCGTGGTCGGCGCGGTTGTGGGCGTGGCGGTGACGGTGACGGTGAAGGCGTTCAAGGGCGAGAAGATCACGGCCGGCGACATCATCGGTTCGGTCATAGGAGGTGCGATAACCGGGGGAATCGTGGGGCTCTGTGCCGGGGTCTGTGGCCCCGCGGCGGCGATCGCCGGCAACATCTTCGGCGGTGCGTACGGCGCTTACGTGGGTAACCTGACAACGCAGGGAGTCAACCTGTTGACGGGTGACGACGAGGACGGCAAGTTCGACCTGCAGGAGCTGTTAGCCGAGACGGCCGCGGGCGCCGTGTTTGGAGCCATTCCGTTCGCCGGCAAAGGTGGCAAGGCTGTGACCGGTCTGGGCCGCGGGGCGGCCGCGGGCGCAACCCGCACCGCCGCGAAGGGCTCGGTCAGCAAGGCGGTTCGCA
>JBBDWJ010000303.1:0-13706 GCA_040902925.1 Bryobacterales bacterium
ACCAATGCCGCAGGAGTTCGGAGATCGAGACGCTGTACGGAGCCCGCGGCGGCATCCGTGGTGTCGTCGACGAAGATTTTTGGGATCTATCCCAGCAAGACCCGTCGCGAATCGAACAGATCAGCCGCACACCGGGCTCGGCGCTGGGTTCCTCGCGCGAGCATCTCAGCGACGACGAACGGGTTTTTGCCATTTTTGAGGCGCACAACGTCCGCTACTTTTTCTACAACGGCGGCAACGGCTCGATGCATACGGCGCAACGTCTGGCGACGCTCGCCACGGCCAGGGGCTACGAGCTGCGAGTCATCGGGCTGCCAAAAACCATCGACAACGATCTGCCGGAAACCGACCACTGCCCGGGCTATGGCTCGGCGGCCCGCTTCGTCGCCTGCGCGCTGCGCGACATCGGAGCCGATAACCGCTCTTTGCCGAGCCCGATTGAAGTCGTCGAAGTCATGGGCCGTGATGCGGGCTGGCTGGTGGCGGCTAGCGCTCTCGCGCGCCATGACGCGGGCGATGCTCCGCATTTGATCTACTGCCCGGAACGCAGACTTCCCCGCGAACAACTGCTCGAAGACGTGGACGCCGTCTATAGGAAGCTGGGCCGCGTTGTGATCGCGATCTGCGAGGGGCAGCTCGACGAGAACGGCGACCCTTTCGGCGCTGATCTTGCCGAAGCTCACAGTTTCGGATACCGCATGACGAGCAATCTCAGCCATGCCGTCGCGGAGTTTCTCAATCAGAAGCTCAAGCTTCGCACGCGCAGCTCGAAGCCCCGGATTCTGGGACGTTCCAGCACGGCGTTTCTTTCCGAGACCGACCGGCTGGAGGCCTACGAATGCGGGCGCGCCGCGGTGCGGGCCGCCGTTGCGGGCGAGAACGGCAAGATGGTCACGCTGTTGCGCGAACCTGGCGAATCGTATCGCGTGACGACCGGGCTTGTTGCTCTCGAAAAGGTCGCCGGTGTGACCAGGCTGTTCCCGAGCGATTGGATTCACCCGGCGGGCAACGACGTGACCGCCGAGTTTGTCGAGTACGTGAAACCGCTGGCTGGCGCCGTCGAACCACATGCCCGGTTGCGCGATGTGTTTGTGGAGAAGCGCGCCGCCCGGTGAGAGATCTCCGGCCGATGATTTCGTTTTGGCGGGTTAAAACGTGATGCCGGTGAGAAACAGAAACTGATTGCGGTTCGAACGCAAACCGTCGAGGCTCACGGCATCGTCGAATCGCCGGGTATAGCGCACTTCGGGAGTGATTCGAACCAAGGGAACTTTGACTTCAACGCCCGCACCGAGAACCAGACCCGCCACGGTCGATTTCGGCGTTGTGATATCGGTGATCTTGTTGAAGCTGCCGCCGCCAGCGATGAACGGCCGTACAGGTCCGATACCGGCGCGATAACGAAGCATCAACGGGAAGTCCCACTGCCCGCCCCGCTGACGGCCCGAGCCGTCGTCGAGTTCATACTCCACCCGGCTGTAGAGCGCGTCGAAGGTTATTCCCAGGCTTAGCGGCAGGCGTACCTCGATTGTCGGGCCGGCGGTCCAGCGGTGAGGCACGTTGCGGAAGCGTAGCGCGCCGGGCACGGCCTCGAAGGCGTCGGAGAGCGGGACACCGCCACGCACTCCAACGGAAAGGCCTTGGCCCCAGACCGGCGCGGCTAACGCGGCCAGCACAGCCAAGCGGATCAGTGTGGTCTTCATATTGTTGGGGTGTATCGGGACCAAGACGTGCGGTTGGTTCCCAGCTTTAGTGTGTCGAACGCTATAGGCGAGTCAATCTTGTGCAGCCCTAACAACGTTGGACTTTGCACATGCCGGAAAGGTTTCACCCGGACGCGCAGAAGACCTTTGCCCGTCCGAAGGATAGGTATGGCCGAAGGAAGCGAGTAGACGCTACGTGCAGGCGTCAACGCAGCGTGTTCTCGAGAAAATCCGCGTGAAAACGGCCCCCGTTTGCATTGCTGGGCCAGCGATTCCAGATCTTCGAAGCGATATCGATATCGCCGTCGCCGTCGATATCACCGACCTTTACATCGTGCCCGCCTAGTCCGGCGTCGAGAATGACCCGCTCTTCGAAACGAACGCCGGGCCCGCCCAGGTTCTCGAAGACAAACCAGCGCGGGCCGGCGCCGGCTGGCAGGATCGAATCGTCCTCCTGCTCGACCACGAGTGCATCGAGATCGCCGTCCTGGTCGAAGTCCGCTAACGCGAGAGAGTGAAACGAGCCCCGCGTGCCGGGCGCTTTGTTGGCCAGGAAGCGCACCTCAAAACGAGGCGGCTTCTGGCCATCGTTTTCGAGCCAGGCGGCGCCGGAGTTCTGCTGGTCGCCGTGAACCATGAACAGATCGTTGTCGCCATCGCCGTCGAGATCCGCGATCCAACTTCGCGAGGAGAGGCCCCACGGTCCGCGGCTGCCAAACGGCAGCGCGTGACGCTTCCAGTCGCGCCCTTCGCCAACGTTCTGATACCAGCGGTCGGTCAAAACAACGTCCGCGGCGCCATCGCCATCGAGATCCCCGACGCCGTTTGCCTGGATACCGCCGTGGATATCATCGTTCTCGTTCTTGACATCGAGGGTCACGGTCGTGCGCGGCCATTGCTGGTCGCTGTTAGGCGTTGCTGGAATTTCGTACCAGAAGCAGCCATCGCCGTCGCCCAGAACCACAACATCGAGTTTAGCGTCGCCATTCATGTCGGCGGTGACGATGTCGTGAATCTCCGCCTGGATCGTGTTGTCGTAGGCGTAGCGCGTGAACTCGCGCTGCCGCGGGTCTTGAGAGTTGCGATACCAGAAGGCGCCGATGATCAGATCCGTCCAGCCATCGCCATCGACGTCGATTGCGGCGGCTCCGAGTTGGCCGCCGGATACGGGTCCGAGAATGCGCCGCGTCCAGTTATCGTGCCCTTGGTTCTCAAACCAATAAATCTTGTCATTGCGATTCAGAACAGCAAAATCCAGGTCGCCATCCTTGTCGAAGTCCGCCAAGGCGGGGGAGCCAAAGCCGTAGTCGTTGTCGCCGGGCAGCTCCTTGGCGATGAAATGATGTTTGAACTGGCCCGGCTTGATCTCGGCCCGCGCGGCCGAACACCAGATTGCCAGGCTTACGGCCGCAACGAGCAACAACTGGAATGTCTGACTCATGGATCGGGACTGCGAGCTTCTCGGCGCTTCGCCGGCCATCACAACGCTGGCTTCGTCCAGTTCAATAGCCGTTTCGCATTGCCGCGATAGACAGGTTCGAGTACATCCCGCGGCAGCCCGAGGCCGTAGAGCCGCCACCACGAAGGACCCTTGATGAATTCGTCACGCGTCTCCATTACGCGCCACCACAATCTCCACATCTCGGGGGTCAACTCTTGATCACTGCCGTAGAGAATGCGGTCCTTGTACTTGGTGAAAAACGGCGGAGCGCTGAACGGCTGCCGCCCGAACTCGTAAGCGCGCGCGGAGAGATCCACGTTGAGATTCGGGAAACGGTCGAGGATGCCGGCAAGTTGCGTGAAGTCGTGTCCCAGATTGGCGAAGTGCACGGCCACAAAAGTTGTTTTCGGGTGGCGCTCCAGCAAAGTTTGAAAGCGCGTAATCAACTCGCCGTGAGGCGGCACATCGAGGCCATGCTGATTGAAGCGCTGGAACTCGGGCGTGCGCTCCTGGTGCTCATCGTCGGGCTGCCAGGCCGAGGGGTGATCCGCGATATGCAGATTCACCGGCATCTTCAGCTCGGCGCATTTTTGCCAGAACAAATCGAGGCGCCGGTCGTCGACATGCAGCCGCTTATCGCGCGGTAACAATGAACCGGGGTCGACCGTGCTTCCCGTGCCGAAGCCGCGGCCTTTGTCGGTCACCTCTCCCACGCCCCGGGCGCCGGCGCGATAGCAGCGTTCCAGCTCCGCGGCTACTTTTTGCGGGAAGTCAGGAGCCTCCAGATCGTGGCTGCGCGTGTCCATGCCGCAATACAATATGAAGCGGCCCGGATACGGCTTCAAGAACAGCTCGACCAGTTTGTCGAACCGCTCTCCGGTGGCGCCGGTGAGCAGAACCGCAACCTCGACGCCGACCTCGTCCATCGTCTTGACCATCTCGGCCACGTCCTGCGGCGTGCGGGCCGATGGGTGCACGTGCACGTCGATGACCGGAAACGCGGCCTTGGCGGGGTGATGTTCAGGAATCACCAGATTGGAATTGGGGTCGAAGTCCTTCAGCAGGACCTTATTCATCGGGCCGTCGTAAACAGCCTGAGCCTGCGCCTCAACCTGCCAGAACGTAAAAACCGCCAGCGCCGAAAGCGCCAAAAGACTGGACTGAATGATCAACGACTTGCGCATTGTCTCTCCCTCGATCCTCTAACGTGCCGATTGTAGCGCAGAAGCTGGACGAGAGCCGCAAGCAGACGCGAACAACGCGAACAATGGCTCCCAATCGAGGGCAGCTAGCGATGGCAATCCTAGCAGTGTCCAGTGTCACTTACTTGGCCTGAAGCTACCCCAGCGGTGCTACCCTGAAGTGAGCCTTGCGGTGCGGCGCGCGACGCGAGTTCACTGGCTCCGCGCTCCCTGCGCGGGGTGAGCCGCTACGAGTTTCCAACCCGGCCGCTGTTTCGCTGGAGCATCGAGCAGTCAGCGCGCCATCTGCCATGGCCCCGCAAGAGAGAGTCGCGAACCTTCGGGTGCAGGCCGCTTGTAACGCAATGGCCATCTCATGTATCTAAACTTACGTTGGGTTTTTTACTGCTAACCCGATACAGTCCGCTGCATCAAAAAGCGAGAGCATCGCTACTGCAAATCACAAAGGGAGGACACACTGAATGCGAAAGCGCGCATTGGTTCGTTTCTGGCCGTTGGCCATGATCGCAGTGCTGGCCGTCGCCGGCGCCGCCTCGCTACAGGCACAAGGAAAAGAAGGGTTCCTGCGGACCCGAATCAGCCCCCGCGAAGCCGGCGTCTTCGTCGATGGAAAATATCAGGGAACCGCCGCCATGTTTGGCCACCGCGAGCGCTTGATCAAGCTCTCGCCCGGCACGCACGTTGTCGAGATCAAGGATCCCCGCTACAAGACGCTCAAAGTGGACGCCAAGATCGAGTCGGGTTTGACGGTGACGGTTCGCCACTACTTGGAGCCGTTGAACTACAAAACCGAAGGGCCGTTGGGTGAGCTGACGACCGACGGTTTTGGCAACGCGGCCATCTACATTGATGGTGCATATCACGCCAATGCGCTGGAGTTGCAAAATCCGGCCTACTCGCTGTTGCTCAAAGCCGGCGACTACGACCTGAAGATCGAGCCCGTCGACGGTGAAGTGGTGCGCGAAGAAAAAATCACCATCAAGGCCGACGAGACGCTTGTCATTTACAAAGGCGGCGGAACCGCTACGCGGAAGTAAACGCCGCTGCGGGCGCGAAGTGCAGCAGGCTTGAAGGCAAACGGCTTGGCCTGTCGCTCTTGCCGGAGCGTCAGGCCGAGCCTGTCTGTAAGGGATTCCCGGCGCCGCGATTTGGATGGGGAGCCTCGGCTCGTCCCCGGAGGGCCGGGGCGCGAAGCCGGGATGACAAGCTTCGCCGAACAGAATCGGTGGCCGCGTTACTTCGGCTCTTGTACGCCGGACCAGCGCGTAAGCGACATTCCCACAGCCAACCAACGGTACAATTCAAAGTTACTATCGACTCATCGTTTGCGATCGAGCTGGAGGGAAGAGTCCGTGCAGAAAGTTGCCATGGTTACGGGAGCGGGAAGCGGCGTCGGGCGGCAGTGCGCGCTGGCGTTGTCGCGGGAGGGCTACGCGCTGGTGCTGGTGGGGCGGCGGCGCGAGCGCCTCGAAGATACAGCCGGGTAGCTTGACCCCGGCGGGCCCGCCCCGCTGATTGCCGCCGCTGATGTTGGAGATCCGGAGGCGGTGCGGAAATTGTTCGGCGAGATCGAGCAGCGCTTCGGCCGCCTCGACGTGTTGTTCAACAACGCCGGCATCGGCGCACCAGCCGTGCCGCTCGAAGATCTCACCTACGAGCAATGGAAGGCGGTTGTCGATGTCAATCTAACGGGCGCGTTTCTTTGCACGCAGCAGGCGTTCAAGCTGATGAAGACTCAAAAACCGCATGGCGGCCGAATCATCAACAACGGTTCGGTCTCGGCCCAGACGCCGCGTCCGCGCTCGGCTCCCTATACAGCGACGAAACACGCCATCACGGGCCTGACGAAATCCACTGCGCTCGACGGCCGCCCGTTCGATATCGCTTGCGGCCAGATCGATATCGGCAACGCGGCTACCGATCTCACCGCGCGAATGAAAAACGGCGTGCCGCAGGCGAACGGCACAGACGCGCCCGAGCCGACGATAGACCCGGAGCACATCGCGCGCGCCGTGGCGTACATGGCCAGCTTGCCACTCGAGGCCAACGTTCTGACGATTACCGTGATGGCGACGCAGATGCCTTTAGTGGGGCGAGGTTGAGTTCTGACGAGCTAGGCGGCGGGCGGGCTGAACAACGCGTCAGCCAGCCGCAGGGTTGTGCTGCGGATGAGCTGCTCCCACAAGTCTTCAGGCCGCGCGGCGAAAACCGTCGCTGAAGTTGACGGCAGGATGTACCAGGCATTTGCCTCGACTTCGGCCTCGAGTTGTCCTGCTGCCCAACCGGCGTATCCGGAGTAGACGCGAAACGGAGCGTTTTGACGCGCGGTCTCTTTCGCGAGCCTCCGCAGCAGATCGGCGCTGCTGCTGAGATAGACGTCCCCAAAGATCAGATGGGAAGCCTCGGGCGGTTTCAACGAGCGGACGAGCAGGAGAAACTCGGATCGCTCGACCGGGCCGCCTTCGAAGATCGGGTCATCGCGCTGCTCGATGCTCTCGAGGCGTGACAACAACTCCGAAAGTTTTACGCGCGTGGGGCGATTCAAGATGATACCCATGGCGCCTTCCTCGTTGTACTCGGTGAGCAGGACAACGGTCTCAGCGAAGTTCGAATCGCCAAGCTCCGGTACGGCGACCAGGATTTTGCCTTTGGCCAAGCGAGCGCCGGAGTTGATTTGTGCGAGCCGGAAAAACGATGGGGCCATCGCGCTGGTTTGTGTGTCCGCGCGCCGATGTTCGCGAGTTGTTTGAGAGGCGGATGATTCGATGAGCATCCATCCCACGGCGAGCAGTACTGCGGCCCCGATGCGGCAGCGGCGCGGGTAGAGACAGGCAGGCACGGTGTATTCCTGTTGGCGCTGCCTATTTTAATCTGTTTTCGGGTGGCCGGGGCGGATGCTGTTCACGGCGCTGCGACCGATGGGCTGGGCGGAGACCTGGCTCTTCGCGATGATCGACAGGCGGGAGCGTCTCATTCTACTTGGGCTGACGGTCGCGCCGCCGCTCCACAGGCAGGATTGCCTGTGCTACCTAGAGCCCGGGCCGCGGTGGTTGCGACAACTCCCAGGGGCGTACTCCTTTCGCTCGTACTTTCGTGCGAAAAACTTTGTCGCCGGCCGTCACGTACAACGTTTGCAGATCGGGTCCCGCGAACACCACGTTCGCTAGCGGTCCTGGCTGCGGTTTGCTGATGATGGCGTTCACGCGGCCGGTTTGATCGCAGACTTGCAGGCCCAGCGACGTGGTGACATAGAGACGGCCCTGGTCGTCGACCGTCATGCCGTCGGCGCTGCTGCGGCTGGATTGATCGGGCGTTTCGAGCCGGTAGAATGGCTGGCCATTGGCGAGTGAGCCGTCGGACAGCACTTGAAACGACCACACCCATTTGTTCCAGGAGTCGGCGACCATCAGCAGCGATTGATCTGGCGACAGGACGATGCCGTTTGGCCTTTCGATGCCCTCGTGCGCCTCGCTCTTGTTGCCCTGCTTGTCGAGACGCCACACTTTCTTGTTCGCGGGGTCGGTGAAGTAGATATCGCCTTTGGCCGAAACCGCCAGATCGTTCGGCGCGACGTCTTCGGCGAGAACGGTCTCGGTGCCATCGAGCGTATACGCGACGATGCGCTTGCTGCCGTTCTGCGCTGCGTAGAGCTTGCCGTCGGCGCCGAACATCAGGCCACTAGCGCCGCCGCTATCTTCCTTGAACACGGAAACCTTGCCGGCGCTGTCGACTCGGTGGATGCGGTTGTTGCGCACATCGACGAAGAAGAGATTGCCGTCGGGGTCGACCGCCGGCCCTTCCGTAAAGCGATAGCCCTCGCCGACGAGTTCCCAATCCTCGTTGGGGTCGAGCCATTCCGTAACCGAGTGGCGCTCGCCGGGGCCGCCGCGCGAGGCCACGATGGGTTTGGGATAGTCCTTCCAGAGCCAGCGCAAAGCGTCGGGCAGCACGGCGCGGCCCTGCAGGTTGTTATGACCCTCGGCGCCTTTGACGAACATCGTTTCGTAGCCGGCGTATTCGAGCGACGACGTCATATCCTGGTTAGCGATCCACCAGTTGCCCGCGTAGATGTT
The DNA here is from genome assembly GCA_040902925.1 of Bryobacterales bacterium. Lineage (GTDB taxonomy): Bacteria > Acidobacteriota > Terriglobia > Bryobacterales > UBA6623 > JBBDWJ01. The sequence goes on from JBBDWJ010000303.1 coordinate 8,420, forward strand.
GAGATCTTTGTCGCCGTCTTGCAGAAAAATTCGCAGCGGCTTGGGCTCGGTCTTGCGGATGAGAGTCGGATAAATCTGCCCGCCGCGGATGTTGACGTAAGTGCCGATGAAGCTCAGCACGCGGCGAAATGAGTCGGGGCGCTCCCAGGCGGCGGTGAAGGCGCAAATCGCGCCCGAGCTCGAGCCGCCGATGCCGCGCGCGTTGGGGTCGTCGGAAAGGTTGTAGTCTTTGGCGACGTCGGGAAGAATCTCCTCCAGTAGAAAACGCGCGTAGCGATCGCCGAGGGCGTCGTATTCGAAGCTGCGGTTGTAGCGCGCTTGCTGTTGTTCGGTCTGCGCCGGCATGACGCCCGGATTGATAAAAATGCCAATCATGACCGGGATTTCGCCCTTGTGAATGAGGTTGTCGAGCACGATGGGCGTTTGCCAGCCTCGCTCGCCGGTGTTGATGTAGCTTGCGCCGTCCTGAAAGAGCATCACCGCGGCGGCGGCGTCCGCTTTGTACTGCGCGGGGACATAGATCCAATAGTCGCGCTCGGTGCCCGGGAAAATTTGGCTCTTCCAGGTGCGCTGGACGAGCTTGCCTTCGGGGACCCCGGCCTGACGCTGCGAGTCGGGGCCGAGCACGTAGTTCTGCGCGGCGAGGGGCAGGGAAGCGAGCAAGAGTAGAAGGCCGAGTGTCATGAGCTTGAGCATTGGAAATTCTCCGCCAACAAAACGTAGCAGACAGTGGGCTATGGTATCAGAAGCCAGCGCGGGGCTGGCGTGAGTGGGCCTGCGGCCTTTCCCGGCCGCAAGGCGTCAATTCAGAAGTGGGGATAGACATCCACGGAATATCGAGCCCAACAAAAACGGGGCGCCCTGAGAGCGCCCCGTCGTAACTGCGATAGCAATCAAAGAACTGGATTAGCCGCCGAAACGGCCGCCTCGCCGTGGTTCCTGGTTATTTTTTCCGTCGCCCTCGTACTCCTTGCGCGGCGGAGCTTGATCGATGCGCTGCTCGCGCTCGGGGTCCCACAGCATCATCTTTCCTTCGCGGTAGCTGTCGACGCCGAGCTTGATGGCGGTCATGATGCGATAGCTCAACTCGGGCCCGCAATTGGGCGTCGCGCGGCTGCGCATGCAGTCGAGGAAGTTCGCGATGTGTTCCTCGTTCATGTTGTGCGGCATGGATTCGTAGTACATCTTGGCGGCCTTCGTCTTTTCAACGAAGCCGTCCAGAAACTGCCACTCCGGTTCGACGACGACTGCGCCGTCCTCAAACGTAATCGTGCCTTTGTGACCGTAAATGACCGGCTGCATGTGCTCGTTACCGGCTGAGTTCGCCATCGAGCTGCCCAGCAGCACGTAGTCGTTGGCATACTCGATCGTGCTCGAATAGGTGTCGGGCACTTCGCGATCCTTGTGCGCGTAAATGCCGCCCAGGCCCACGACGCGCAACGGAAACTCGATGCCCATGATCTGCCGCAACGGCGACAGCCGGTGGTAGAAAAGATCAGTGGCGATGCCGCCCGAGTAATCCCAATATTTGCGCCAGCGGAAATAGCGGTCGCGATTGAACGGGCGTTTCGGCGCCGGGCCAATAAACTGGTCCCAGCCAATCTCTTCGGCCGAGGCGTCTTCATCGACGGAGTAATTCCACTCGCCGTAAACGCTATTGCGCGAGTAGGTGCTCTGCGCCCATAGCACTTCGCCAATCAGCCCATCCTCAACGATCTCGCGAGCTTTGTGATTGGCCATGTCGGAGGTGTGTTGGCAGCCCACTTGCAACACGCGGCCGGTTTGCTTGGCCTTTTGAGCGACTTCTTTCGCCTCGGGAATGGTCAGCGTCATCGGCTTTTCGAGATAGACGTCTTTGCCGGCTTCGAAGGCGGCGATGGCCATCGGGGCGTGCCAGTGGTCGGGGGTTGAGATAAAAACGCCGTCGATGTCTGTACGCGCCAAAAGATCGTGAAAGTCACGATGGATATCCTTTTGGTCGACGCGAGCGAGTTGACGAGCAGCATCGATGCGCTTGGAATAGATGTCGCTGATGGCGCCAATGCGTACATCGCCTTTCATCTCGGCACGGCTGTTGAGTGAGCGAACGTGGCTGCTGCCGCGGCCACCCACGCCGATCATGCCGATGTTGATACGGTCATTGGCGCCGATTATCCGTCCGCGTTGGGGCGCGGGAGTTGGTGCGGCCGAAGCCGGACGCGCGGCCGACACGGCGGCCAAGCCGGCGGCGGTTGTCAGAAACTGACGGCGAGTGTTCTTTTTCTCGGACATGGTTTAGCAATTTCCTGAAGTGAGCGAGGGTAGAAATTTCGAGGGCCTGGGAAGCCCACCGACCCCAGAACAGTGCTCCTCCCGGAGGAGTTTCTCCTTTCGAGGGTACGCAGCATTGCTGCTCGGAGTCAAATCGAACGGCGGGCATTTGCTGAATATTTGAGAAGCCGTTGGAGTGCCCTGTGCCACGACTTTTGCAGGGCTCACCCGATCTTCCCCTTAGACAACAAGCCCGAGATGTTAGCTTCCGAACCGCTGTAGCATGACCGTGACCTCAGCAATATATACTGACCAGATGGCGAATTCAGCGGTGCAGCGCGTTCGAGTGTCGGCGAGTGCGCGACGATCTTCTTTTTTCGCGTACCTGGCGTTCTTTCCCCTTCTTGTTACTCAACTCCCGGCGCAAAACTGGCCGCAATGGCGCGGCCCGGAAGGCGACGGCGTCTCCACCGAGAAAGGTCTCCCGGCCGAGTGGAGCGCAAGCAAGAACGTCGCCTGGACCGCGCCGCTTGCCGGTCTTGGTGTCTCTTCACCCATAACCTGGGGCGAGCGTGTATTCGTCACGTCGCAAATCGGCAATTCGCCGGTGGATGGCGGCGGTACTCATCCGGTGCTGGCTCGCGACGACCGATCGCTTGCGGTGCGCGAGAGCGCCATCGGCGGTCAGCGCGGCCGAACCAGCAGCGGCATCTTTCTGGTCGTTGAAGCCTTCGACCGTTCCAAAGGCAAGCGTCTGTGGGAATACCGGGTCGAAGCTAAGGGACCGCTGCCCGAAAATCACGAGAAGCATAACCTCGCAACGCCAACGCCGGTGACCGATGGCGAGCTCGTTTATGCGTGGTTCGGAAACGGCCAGGTTGTCGCGCTCGATATGAAGGGCGCGCTCGTTTGGACGCGGCATCTCGGCCTCGAGTACGGCTCGTTTCTCAACCAATGGGGCCACGGCAGCTCGCCCGTGCTACACGGCGAGTCGCTGATTCTGCTTGTGGATCACCGTCCGGCTGCGTATCTGCTTGCCCTCGACAAGAAGACCGGCAAAGATCGCTGGAAGGCCGATCGCGGATCCGAGCGCGTCTCGCACAGCACGCCTTTCGTTGTCCCCGGGTCGAAGGGCGATGAGATGGTCGTAAATTCGAGCGCGCGCATTGACGCTTATGATCCCGCGAACGGCGAGCTTTTGTGGTGGGCCGGCAGCGAGCGGCAGACGCCGATTCCCACGCCTGTCTTTGATAACGGGCTGATCTACATGAGCCGCGGTTATCGCAACAGCGATTATCTGGCATTGCAACCTGGCGGGCGCGGCGACGTTACCGCAAGCCACATCAAATGGAGGGCGCCTGGCGCGGCATCGTATGTGCCCTCGATCATCCATTACGACGGGCTGCTCTATATGACGAACGAAGTGGGCGTGCTGACTTGCGCTGATGCCGCAACCGGCGAGCGGGTCTGGCGGCATCGCTTGAGCGGCGTTTTCTTCGCGTCACCCGTGGCTGGCGACGGCAAGATCTATATGGTGAGTGAAACCGGTGAGACGTTTGTGCTGCAGGCCGGGCGCGAGCCGAAGGTTCTGGCTCAAAACGATCTCGGCCAGCGTCTGATCGCCTCGCCGGCGATCTCAAACGGGCATTTACTTTTGCGCAGCGACCGGACGCTGTTTGCCGTGGGCGAATAGGTTGAGCAAACCGCGCAAACGAGTTCCCGCGGAATCACTTTCCAAAAGTGATAAGATGGCCCGGTTATGAAACGCCGGAGCTTCCTTCAGACAGTCGCCACCGTATCGGCTGCGCCCGCGGCTCAAGCGCAGCAAAGCGCTCCGAACGCTGGCCGTGGGGCCGCGCCAGAGGCTGCGGAACAGGCCGCCCGCATTGACGTCACAGCAGCCGAAGCAGCCGCTGAGACAGTTCTCCGCTTCTTCAACAACGAGCAATTTACCGCGCTGCCGCGGCTCAGCGATCTCTTGATGCCCGCGATGGACGGCAATCCGGGCGCGCTCGACGCCGAGGCGGCCGAATTTCTGGATTTCCTGATTGGCGAATCACCAGCCGAGCGGCAGCACACCGCCGGTCTGGACGCTCTCAATTTGCAGGCTGCGATGCATTTCGGCAAAGCGTTAGCGGCGGTCGACGATTCGCGGGCGCATCAACTGCTCGCACCGCTGCGTGAGCCCTGGAAGCCGGAGCCTCAAGGCGGATCACAGAACCCGACGATGACGATTCTTGCTTTGTCGATGAGGGCGTCGGAGTATCTGGCGGAGAAAGCGCGGCTGGGCGAGTTGTAAGCCGCCCGTCCAGGCCACTACGGATCGGTCCGAGATCGCCTAGCAACAAGCATGGCTCGCTTACGCCATTCGCGAAAGCACCAATGTTGTGATCCCGTAGAGCAACCCCGCCACAAGCAGCACGCTGCCGATCACCCGCTCTTCGTGGTGGCAGTACCACAGATAGATTCCTGTCGCGCCCAATAAGAAGAGTCCGATTGAGCCCAGCAGTGAGAGCAGCGCCCAGGCGTTCGACGGCAGGAACTCGTGCCAGAAGCCGTGGTTCGTGTGCAACTGCACGAGCATTTCCAGGAAACCCTGGCGTCGTGTCTGAATCTTGGCTTCACCGCTCGACGACGAGTAAGCGACCTCAGAGCGCGTTCCAGGACGCACGATGACGAACTGCATGCCATCTTCGGTTTGCTCGATCTCGCGCAGGTCGCCTTGTAGATCATGATTCCGCATCATCTCGAGCGCGAGCGCGCGGGGCGTGGCGGCGCCTGCCGCGGAGACTTGCACGGTGCGTTCGCTATCCTCGCGCGATTGCGGCATCCACGGCCGATAGATGATCACCAGAGAGCTCACCGCGAACACCAGCGCGAACACAAAAAACACGAGCCCAAAGATCAAATGGAGATTGCGCATTAAGCGAAACATCGCGTCACCTCGCTACAAACCAAAGGATCAGGCCTACTACAGCCGAGCCGCCGAAACAGATCTGCGCCCACGGCAGCCCGGGCCGCGTGGCTACCCACATGT
>JBBDWJ010000304.1:0-13613 GCA_040902925.1 Bryobacterales bacterium
CGTCTTCCTCAATAGCTTTCTGTCTGCATTGCTTCTGGAATTCGCACTCGACACAATGCCGATTCAGAACGAGGTCCGGCGATGCCTGGCCGGAGAGCATTGTCGCAATCTTGGCTGTAATCTTGCGTAAGTCGCTGTCCAACGGGTCGGTCTTCACTGTCAGAGCGACGCGGTCGTCGCCGTGAATAATCTTGCCGAGGTCCACCTTTCGGCCCAGCGCTTCCGAGAGAACGAGTGCGTCGAACGCCAACAACAGCTTGTCGTGCCGTCCGAGTTTGTTGGTGGAAATGAATCAGTTGGAATGAACTGAGCCGATTTGCCAGGCGTGTCGCTAGGCACTCGCTCCACCGCGTGAAGTGTGCACTCGAGATCTTGTGCGCACACCCTGATCTCTGTGGCCAGGCGCCACTTTGCGGACTTCAGTTCTTTTGTGTCGAGAGGTCCGGTAGCCCATTCATCCTTTGCGAGCCCTTCCGTCAGATGTCTGATCCCCTCGCGCTGGTAGGAAGTGTTTTGCACACGTGCCGAGTCGGCGTATGCGTTCCCCGATCCAGGCTTGGCGAGGGACCTGAGAAAGCATTTGGTAGGGCACTTGAGGTAGGCCTCGAAGAGGTGGGGGGTAATGGTCATACAAGCCAAGCTCCTAAATTCTGCTATTCGAAGGACCGGCGATGTCGCTGTTCAGAGCTCGAATTAACGCCATAGGAGGCGTTCGCGTGGTCCCGAAATATGTGCAGAAGATTTTGGTCGCGCCCGTGAATACCCGCGACCACGCACCGGGGCTCACGATAAGAGTCTGCTGCGCATAATACACCTTATGGTCAGCTCCCCATAAGGAGTATCCTATCAGGACGGTACTCCGCTATAGGTAGCGGCTTGGAGGGTTTCACCGCATGAGCAGATTTTCTCAAAGACTGGCAATCACGGCCGTGGCCTGTTGGCTGGCCATCGGGGTCTTTGTTCCATTCCTGCACAGCCAGTCTCCAGCGGTAACTGCGATCCGATGCGGGCGGCTGTTCGATGGCAAGACGCTCGAGCTGCGCGAGAACGTGACAGTGTTGATCGAGGGCAATCGCATCAAAGCCGTCGGCCCGGCGGTCGAGATTCCCCAGAATGCCAACGTCATCGACCTCAGCCAGGCGACGGTGCTTCCCGGTCTCGTCGACGCTCACACGCATACCTTCCTTCACGGCATCTCCTATGAGGAGTCGTTGCTCAAGAAATCGCTCCAATACCGCGCGATCTGGGCGACAGTTGCGGCTCGCAACATGCTGATGGCCGGCTTCACCACCGTTCGCGACATCGAGACCGAAGGCGCGGAATATGGCGACGTGGCGGTTCGCGACGCGATCAACGACGGGCTGATCGTGGGGCCCCGAATGCAATGCGCCACGCGGGCGCTGAGTATTACTGGTGGGTATTCTCCCTACGGCTACGCTCCCCATGTGGACATTCCCCACGGCGTGCAGATCGTCGACGGCGTCGAGGGGGTGCGCAAGGCGGTCCGCGAGCAGTTTAGCCACGGCGCTGACTTCATCAAGATCTATATCGACCATCGCCGGCGCGGCACACCCAATCCCGATCAGCTCAGCGCCTGGCCGACGTTCTCATTCGAGGAAATCAAGGTGGCCGTCGATGAGGCCGCCCATGTCAACGCTAAAGTCGCGGCGCACGTTTATACCAGCGAGGCCGCCCAAACAGCGATTCGCGCGGGAATAGCGTCGCTCGAGCACGGGATTTATCTCGACGAACCCACCTTCAAAATGATGGCGGAGCACGGCGTCTACTGGGTGCCGACGATCATGGTCTACATGCAGTTTATGGATGACAAAGAAATTTCACCTGAGCGCCTGCGCCTGATGAAAGGCACCACCGACCGCCAGCGCGAGGCTTTCGAGCGGGCGTTGAAGCTGCCAGTAAAGATCGCCTTTGGATCGGACCTGAGCGGGAACCACGGCAATGCCGGCGAAGAGTTTGTCTGGATGGTGCGCTACGGCATGCCGCCGCTCGAGGCCTTGCGTGCCGCCACCAGCGTCGCCTCCGAACTACTCGGATGGGAAGACCGCGTGGGAAGCCTCGAACTAGGAAAATTTGCCGATGTGGTCGCCGTGGCCGGCAATCCCGCGGAGGATATCGCCGAGATGACGCGCGTCACTTTTGTCATGAAGGATGGCGTCATCCACAAGCAGTAGTCCAGGCAGGCACGCCGAACGCTCACCCGCCGCCAGCCGAATCACTTACGGTGCGCCGGGAACGAGCCTTCGTCCAGCGTTACCGGCGAGACGTAGCGAAACTCGCCGGGAATGAGCCCGCGCCATTGCGCCACCTTCCAGGCTGCAATCTGTAGTGGCGCCACTTCAAATACGGGTGTAAGCGGGCAGGTGTCCAAAGAAGAGTGTTGAGCCGCCGGTTTGAGTTGGGCCGCAACTCGATGAGTTCTAGCGGGCCGGCGAATTCATACGCCGCGCCTAGCGCCTTTGTAGTTAGTGGGAAACGGGATTGCCCGGCGGCTGAGGATTCGGTCGACCGCGAGCGCTCTGTTTTTCCTGCGGCGAAGCAGTGTGGCTAGGGGAATCCATAGCGCGAGGGCCAGAACAACGAATAGTGCTCCTGAGAACATTCCTATCTCACGACAGTTCGAATTGGAGCGCCGCGTTCCAGTTTCCTGGCTTTCGGGAAGTCCGGCCCCGCCAGTTCTTTTTCGAGAATCTCGAGCACGGCGGCGATCTCGGTTTGATAGAGAGCCCGGGCCCCCTCTCCCGCCGACCGTGGAACGAGATCGGCATAGAGTGAGGGATTCAACCATTCGTCGGGAAGCGTGCCGCCGTAGCTTGCGCTGGTTAACAGGCGATATAGCCACTCGTATTTTTGTTGCAGCGAGCAACTGAACCACTCTTCGAACAACTCCTGGTGATCTTCGAGGAGCCGATGCTGCAGGAGCGCCAGGTAGGCAAGCCTGCCGAGCCCGGTCGGAATGTGCGTGAGCTCCTGGAGGCAGGCGGCGCGAGCTCCGACCACATTACGGCCGAGCGTGTACTCCCATATCGTCGGATCAAACGCTCTCTCGCCGCGCGCGGTGTTTTTCCCGGACATCTCCGGCTTGCGCGTTAATCCATCGGCAGCCGCTTTCGGCTGCTGCTCGCATAGAGCCAGTGAAGCTGTTCCGTTGTTTCGCATCGTTCGTGACACCACTCCTTTTGGCCCGCTGCGTTCTGCTGACTGTGCCGAGAGGATGGAAAGAACCGAACTCTGTTGTCCCCCGGAGCGCGGTTCCTTCCACCTCCCTGGCTTGTCGTACTGGGGTCATTGTAGGCCCGAAAAAGCACGTGATCTGGTAACGAAATGTACCAGCCAGCAGTCTGCCGCCCGCCTCACAACCGCGAATAGCCGGGTCATTTCCGGGAAAACAGCGCCCGTTACAAGTGACGATGTTTTACAATTCCTCTCCACGCTGGATCATCTCGCCGGTACCAGTCCGTAGCTCAGCATTTTTGTTGCGGCCGCCTAGGTTGTGTGGCTGATGGTGAAGGCATCCTGACGCGAGACACAATCCGACCCGCGGCCAAAGGGATGCGCAAGCGTTGTGAGGTGACGCGCGGCCATATGCAATTGAACGTATGTCTTGATGCTCTGACTGACATGCAGGTTGTTCGTCTAGCGGGACTACTCGGCGGCCTTCGAGAGCCTGGCCGCTCCCGGGCGTTCAACGATTTTGTTTTCTGGGGAGCTTGTGAGTGCACGAGAGAGATTCGGCGTCGCCTGCTGGGTTTGTACGTCGGCCACGTGCTTAGCGTTCGCACCAATGAGATGAGGCCTGGGGAGACTGTTTTTCTGACCCGCCGAGCAAAAGAATGGCGGGACGAGTTTGGTGAACCGGTGGTGGGCCAGCTTATTGAGGCGCTGGAGGCTATCGGGGGATCGGCGCGTGCATACGCTCTGAACAGCCTGGCCTTGTAACAGTCCTAAATGGAAAAGCAAATTCGCGCCAGGCGCCTGCCTGACTTCGTCAAACCCCTGCCAGCCGGCGCCTAGCCACGGTCTAGGATCGCTTCCTCTCCCTTGAATCGCGGGTCTGTGCTTCAAATCTTCGCTGCGGATTGCGCCGCCGGATGATGCTTGGGGAGCATCGCAATCGCGCCGGCGCCGATCATCGCCAACGAAAAAACCACCGCCAGGCCAGCGTGGTAGTTGCCCGCCTGATCGTACATGTAGCCCAACAGAAACGGAAACACCGTCTGCCCAATCGAGTCGACCGGCAAAATGATTCCCATCACGCGGGCCAGTGAATTCGGGCCGAAGACCTCCGCGGCCATCAGGGGAATCAGCATGAAGTCGGCGCCAAGCCCGAATCCGAACGCCACGGCGAACAGAAAAGGGATTGAGGGCTGATCGACAATGTAGAGCAGGGGAATTGGCGCTCCGACAAAAATGTAGGCGGCGACCATGACGTATTTTTTCGTCATGCGATCGGCTAGCCACCCCATCACGATGCGTCCAGCGAGGCTCGAAACCAGAATCACGAAAGTGGTATCGGCGACGACACTCGCGGACAAACCGACGTCCTGAAACATCAGCTTCATGTGCTGGTTGATAGAGCCGATCGCGCCGATGCTGCAAAAGCTTCCGAAGGCCAAGAACCAGAACGAGCGCTGGCGCAGCAGATAGTGAAAATCGTGGGGCTTGGCCCCGAAATCGGTCGCGGGCACCGCGTCGCCGTCGGCGAATAGGCCTTTGTCGGCGGGGCGGTCGCGAACTACCCAGATCAGAATCGGAATCACCAGCAGCGTCAGCGCGCCCATGATTTGCAGCGCCGTGCGCCAGCCGAACGCGTTGATCAGCGGCAAGGCGACAAATTTTTGCGAAATCGCGCCGCCGATTCCGAGGCCGAGATAGGCCAGCGCCATCGCCTTGCCGCGGTTGCGCGAGAACCACTGCGACAGGATTACCTGATTGGGAATCGGACCCGAATAAACGTATCCGAGCATGACGACGCACCAGATCAGGTAGTAAGCCGCCAGGCTACCACCCATCAGGCCGAATCCGTTCAGGGCGAGAGCGAAGCACACAACGCCAAACAGGATTAGCTTCCGCGCGCTAAAGCAGTGAATCAGCAGACCACCCAGCGGCAGGATGACGATGGTCGAAATGGCGATTCCGGCGGTTGTCTCGGCGCGGCTCCATCCAAATTCCGCGATGTAGTAGTCATAGAAAAACGGCATGGCGTAGAGCGGCACGCCGACCGTCATGGCGAGGATGAAGAAACAGGAAGCCGCGATGAACCAGCCGTAATAGAGGCGCTGCATGATTTGGGAGATCCGGCGAAATCAAAAGGGGCGCGGTCTGAACTCGGCAGCGCCGGGGTTGTTGCCCTCGGTTAGGCGACGCTCGGGGGAGCGCGGCGCCGGACGCAAGAAACGGTCCGGCCGCGCCCGCAATTGTCTCAGGCGGACCGTACGCCGGTCGCGGAAACCTCGGCGTTTTCGCCGTCCATGTACTCTTTCAGCATCTGCATGAACTCGCGCATGTAGAGGTGCTGATCGAACCAGCCGCGGCCGCTTACCATGTTGCCCGCGCGCACGCAGCCTTCATCGACAAACGTCGCGCCGCAGACTTCGATATCGAACTTACACTTCGGAATCGTGGCCATGCGCTTGCCGGAAATGACTCCGGCGGTGGCGACGATCTCTGCGCCATGGCAAACCACCGCGACCGGCTTTTCGGTCCGGAAGAATTCGCGCGTGATACGCATCAGGTCCTGGTCGTAGCGCAGATATTCCGGCGCGCGCCCGCCGGTCAGAAACATGCCGGCGTAGTCTTCGACACGCACGTCGCGGAAGGCAACGGTCGCGGTGAGGTGATAGCTGGGCTGCTCGCGTGTGATGTCCCAGCCGGGCGGCACCTCGTGCATCACCAGCGGGTAGACGCGAGCCTCGGGCCCGGCCACAACCGCTTCAAATCCGTCTTCCTGAACGCGATAGACCGGATAGAGTGTGTCCATGGCCTCGGCCGCGTCGCCAACCACGATGAGAACTTTCGGCATGATTATCCTTCCTTGCAAGTCTTACGGGCAGAGCGGGCCGGCGAACCGGGGCGGAGTCACCCGAAATTCGCGAGCCGGCGCACCTCCGCCATCGTCTGGGGCAGGGAAACGTTGGGATGATATTCCAGCCCGCAATATCCTTCGAACTGACCCGCTTCCTGTAACTCGTAGATCACGCGAAACACGTTGCGATAGTTGATCTCGCCGGTGCCCGGCTGCATGCGCCCGGGGTGATCTCCAATGTGGAAGTGGCCGATCGCCGCGATGTTATTCCGAATTTGCGGAATGATATCCCCATCGCTGATCTGCACGTGATAGATGTCGAACAACAGCTTCACGTTCGCGCTGTCGACGCGCCGCAGCATCTCGAAGCCTTCGCGCGCGGACGGCAGAAAATAGCCCGGCCGTGTGACCAGCGTATTGACAGGCTCGACGATGGCGGTCATGCCCGCTTTTTCGAGGACCGGCGCGGCGGCCCGCAGCCCTGCTACGCAGCTATCCAATTGCTCCGCGCGCGAGACGCCTTCGCGATCGAGGCCAGTCAGTACGACCAGCCTTTGCGCGCCGATCTTTTTCCCCGTCTCGATCGCGCCGGCGAGTTCCTTCAAAAATGCTTCCCGCTCGGAGGGGTTCGTCAAGCTGCAACCGGGCGCGCGCACGCCCCGGTTGGCTTCGATGCAGGCGCACTCCAAGCCGTACTTTTTCTTGGCTTCTAAATAGCCGGCCCATTCGCCCGGGTCGCGCCAGTCGAAGAGTTCGAATGCCTGATAGCCATGTTCACGGCACAACGCGAGTGCCTCATCGGGAGTGTAGCCGCGGCGCGGCTCGGGGCGGGGGTCCCGCTTGCCCGGCGTATCGACCGGCAGGCGAATCGCTTCGCCGCGGAACATGTCGCAAGTGACCGACAGCCGCAGACCCTTCGGAGGGACGGAAGGTGTTTGGCCGGCCAGTCGCGATCCGGGCAGCCTCGACCCGGCGGCCGCGGCGGCCAACGTGCCCAAAAACCTTCTCCGATGCATGAACCTCCGTCGGCCGCCTCAAGCGCAAAAGAAAACAGATTGCAGCGCGATCTACTTTGCCATGCCGTGGCCCATGCCCGGATCCCAGATCGTCGATGAGATATAGCGTTCCCCGTCGGCTGCGTCGTTGTAGTAATACACAGTCACCAGCTTGCCGTCGGGCCGCTGCACCGTGCGCGAATAGCCGAGGTCCCAGTTGCCGCCGTCGTCGCGAAGCACGATCGGCTCGCTCCACGTTTCGCCGTTGTCGCTGCTGAGCCGCGCCTGGATGCCGTACGGCTCGGCCCGATATCCGTAGGTGATCGCCAGCCGGCCGTCCTTCAGCTTCACCATGCTCGGCGGATTGCCGCGCCCGGTGTCGGGGACCGGCTTCACGACGTGTTTCCAGCTCTTGCCGTTGTCGTCGCTGCGGTAAAGATCAATGAAATTGCGGTGACGGATCGAGGTCAGAATCGTATCTGGCGACAGGCGGATCGACGAGGGCATGATGCCGTAGTCGTTGCCCTCGGGTTCGGGTTGCACATAGGAGACGAACTGCCAGGTCTTCGCGCCATCGGTGGTGCGTACGCAAATGACGCGCCCTTCGCGGCCGTTGGATTTCGCGGCCGTCAGGAACATCGTCATCTCGTGCTTGCCGTCGATCAGGTAGTCGGTTCGGGCGGCGATGCCCTTCTGTCCGAAGTCGGGCAACTTGAAGGGGCCGGTCCAAGTCTTGCCCTGGTCGGTCGTGTAGTAGAAACGGGACGGCCCGGTGTGGATGTTCAGCATCCGCGCGGTAAGCGCAAAGCCGGGCTGTGTGAAATCGATGCCACCCGGGCTATCGACCGGCGTCTTGCCGCCTTCGCCGGTGGGCACTCCGGCGACCATCGCGCCGGCCGGAGGGCGCAGGCCCTCCGGCTTTTCGATCTTCCAGGTTTTTCCGCCGTCGATGCTTCTGGCCAAAAGATGCTCGGCCGGTTTTTGGCGATTGATGGCATGGCCGCGGGCGGTGGCGTCAAAATATCCGGCCTCGAACCCGACCAGAATTTCGTTGCCCCAGATCCAGATGCCGTGATTGGCGGGCCAACCGCCGAAGCGGCCTTCCACCTTATAAACGTCATTGTTCTCGACGGGCCCTGGTCCGTCGCCGAGCGCAGGGCCCGCCAGAATCATGAGCGCTACAGTCAGTGCCAGAATCGATTTCATCAGACAACTCCCTCGGATGGCAGCGATGGTGTCCTGCCGCGCGCCCGGCGGCTAGGTGTTCATCATTTCGTCCCAGGTAACTTCGCGGCGGGCGTCCATAGCCATGCGGCCAAGGATCGCCGTTAGTGTGCTCTCGGCGCCGCGCACGCCGGTGTTCTCAGGCTTGCCTTCGACGATGCGCTTCACGAACGCTGCCATCGAGTCGGTCGTGGTGCTGCGCGTCGATTTCTCGAGTTTGTCGTCGTCGCGTCCCTTGTAGTGGCGCCAGTGCAGTTCCGACGTTTCGAGCATCCCGTTGGTGCCGAAGAACTGTTCGTGTACTTCGCGATAGCCGTTCGACCCCAGTGTGGAGCCCGCCAGCGAAGCCTGCACGCCGTCGGCGTACGCATAGGCGACGTTGTTGTTGTCGCGCATGTCGCCCGGCCGGGCTTCTTTCTTCCCACCGAGACCCACCGCGCTCAGCGGATGCCCGCCCAGGAACCAGTTCAGCACGTCAATGCAATGCACGTTGTTCTCGACGATCAAATCGCCCGATAGCTCCGTCCAGTTGTGCCAGCGTCGGCTCTTGTCGATCAGGCTGGTCGGCCGGGGCTCGTCAATAGCGCGGGGGCTGCCGCCGCTCTTAAGAAAATGCGCGTGCGCCATGTTGATCTGGCCGATTTCGCCCGCGTCGTGCGCCGCTTTCGCTTTCAAATACATCTCCGCATAGCGGCGCTGAAAACCCATCGTGATGTTGAGTTTGCGGTCGGCTCCGTCGGCGGCTCGCATGATCCGCTTGCAGCTTTCGACGTCGGACCCCGCCGGTTTTTCGACGTAGATATGCTTGCCCGCTTTCACCGCTGCCTCGAAGTGCTCGGCGTGCAGGAATACGGGCGTGGCGATGATCACCGCGTCGACGTCGCTCTCGAGCAGCTTGTGCAGGTCGTTATACGTCCGTGCATCTTGGACGCCGATTCTCTTCTTCGCGCGCTCGATCTGCTCTTCGAACAGGTCGCACATCGCCACCAGGCGGGCGTTAGTGTTCTCGACCAGCGCCTTGGTAATGCTCCCGCCACGGCCGCCGCAGCCGATCAATCCCACCGTGGGGGCGGAGTTCGCAGCCGAGCCGCGCACGGCCGACATCGAAATAGCCGCGGCTGCGGCCGTCAACACGTTTCGTCTCGTCACAGAGCCGGTTTCTTTCATGGTTGTTTCCCTTTCGTGGCGGCCACCGGCCGCCGTCGACCAAATTCGTTAGATCTTTTCGCCGGATGCCCGCAGCAGCGTCTCATGCACCCACAGTTCGTGGTCATAAGAGAGCTTCAGGGGCGTATTGCTTTTGATTGCGCGCGCCATCTCGATGAAGTCGGGGATGTAGCGCGGCTGGCCAGTGAGAGTGATGTCCTGCCAGCCTTTCTTGTAAGGACCTTTCGCTTCGCGCATCGCGACAGTCATCTTCCCGTTGCCGCCGAGGGGCTGCACCATGAAGCTGCCGTCGCTGCCAATCAACTCAAATGAGCGATGCTGTCCCGATCCGAACATTCGCGCCGCTGTCGATACCACGGCGAGCGCCTTGTCGTACTCGAAGACGGCCAGAGTGTTGTCGGCCAGCTTGTCTGGGTTGCTGGTGTCGTGACGCAGCCAGCTTTGCACCTTGTTGGGCCGCCCGAGCGCCTCGACCACGCGATCAATCACGTGCCCGCCAAGCTCAAACATGCTGCCGCCGGGATACTTGGCTTCCAGATCGCGCTGCGGCTGATCGCGATCGGAATTGATCGTCGCCCGCAGCAGATAGACGTCGCCGATCCAGCCTTCCTTGGCTGCCTTGATGGCGGAGTCAATCCCTTCATGGCCGCGCAGCACCCAACCCACCTGCAGCAGCAGTTTCTTGCGCCGCGCTTCGTCGATAAGCTCTTTGAAGGGTTCGTATTTGTCGCCGGTTGGCTTCTCAAGGTGCAAATGCTTGCCAGCCGCGATGACCTTTTTGCCCCACGGCACGGCTTCCCAGGGCTTACATTCGACGACAACGAGCTGAATGGAGGAATCCCCCAGCAACTCGTCTTCGGAAACCCACTTCAGGCCTTGGAACAGCTTGTTGACGGCCTGCCGCTTCTGTACCGCCGGGTCATGCTCGCAGACGCTGACGACTTCATAGTCAGGCGACTCGATCATCGCCGCCAGCTTGCCGCGGACGTGGCTGTGCTGCGTTCCCAGAACGGCCGCCCGGATCTTGCCCGTCGCCGCCGCGCCCGAGGCGGCAGTCGATGCGGCCGCCAGGGCAGCGCCTGCTGTTTTCAGAAAATCTCTGCGCTCGATCGGCTTCATGGAAATCCTCCCAATCCTTTGCTCTGTTCTGCTAATCCTGCTGCCTTCGCGAGGAAGGGCTTTTGATCGACGGTTGCCGTGACCCACGCAGCAAGCGTTCACGACGCCTGCGAAATTAGACTGCCATGCGTTGGGTAAACGGCTTCAGATACTCGTAGCTCCGCCTTACAGCTTCTTCGACCGGCATCACATCGCCGAAAGCTTGATGAACGGTAAGGTAGCCCTCATAACCCACTTCATGAAGCCCGGTGAACATCTCTTCGACGTCTACGCCTCCGGACTCCCATACGCCGATGTGGTCCAGCGGCACGGGGCCTTTCTTCCAGGTCAAGATTTTAGCCGTTCCGTCGGGCGTCAACCGATGATTTTGGATGTACGCGTTGAACAGGTAAGGCTTGAGCCGGGCGATCGTCTGGCGGCCGTAGTCCTCGCCCGAGACCAGCCAGTTGGCGGGCTCGTAGATGATGCCGAAGTTCGGCCGATCCACCTGCTCGAGCACCCGCAGCGAGCCGTCGACGGTTTCGAAGAGGCTGGCGCAGTGCGATTGATGGGCGAGCCGGATGCCACGTTCGCGCGCTTCATCGGCGGATTTTTGCGCGAACGGGATGTCCTCGTCTTTCTTCATGCACACCCGGATCAGAGTCGAGCCGAAACTCTCCGCCAGATCCAGGTACGGCGTGATATTACGCAGCAACAGCGGACCTTCGTCGTTGTTGCTCGGAACGGCGAAGTCGCCCGTCACCATCGAGATAGGCAGCCCGGCGGCGTCGGCCTTCTGGCGGACCTCGGCGATCCGTTCCGGCGGCGAATGCGTGCCGGCTTGCGAGGCGCGCATGCAAATGGCGTCGTAGCCGAACTTCTTGGCCATCGCGATCAGCTCGTCGATGGTCATGGTGGTTTTGCGCTTGTCGCTAAACGATTCAGCGACGCGCACGGAAAGGGAAAGTTTCATGGGGGTGGTTGTCTTGGCCGAGGGCGCTGGCTGCGCCGCCGGCTGCTCAGAAGAGTCCGCCGGTCCTGAACAACCGGCTGCCGCGAACGTTGCGGCCGACGCCGCAAAAAAGGATCGCCGCGTGATAGGTGTCATCTTTCCTCCGCGATACCCGTCCCGGGGTATTCCGCGCTTACGTCGAATCAGCCAAGCCCCCGCTACTCGCAGTCCGGCTACTTGCAGGCCCCCGGCCGTCCAGGGCCTTCTTGGTGCAGGGCGGAGCCGGGGGGACGGCGGTTACCGGCTAGAGCCAATCGGCTTCCTGTCTTCCGGTCCGGGCCGGCACTGGCTGCGGTGTCTTGACCTTGGTCCTGGACCTCAATCCCGTGGGACGTGACGCCAGCAACGAACGGTTCCTCAGCAGCGGTTCGTCAGCCACGCCTTGCCGCTGGAAGCGAGCAAAGCAGGCGGATCACTCCCGCTGCGAGGCAAAGGTCGAAACGTCATTTCATGATTATAGTGCGGATGTCAAATTTTTGGTGCAATTCCCGATTCCAGGCCCGAGATCGCCGTCCAGGGTAGGCCGGAGGGCTGATTCGCCTGCCTCAGCTTGGACATGGTGGACTCAGACGTTCCACTCCCATTTCCGGTCCCTCGGTCCGGCAGGGGTCGAGAAATGGTACGTCTTGACAAATATTGAAATATCGTTCAAATTGAGACAGTCTATGAACGTTCCCAGGCCATTTCGAGGCGTGGTTCCGCCGCTGGCTACACCGTTACTGGACCGCGACACGCTCGATGTCACGGCTTTGGAACGGTTACTTGCCAGTTTGATTGATGGCGGCATCCACGGTGTGTTTGCGTTGGGAACGACGGGCGAGGCCACGAGCTTGAGCCAGCGTGTCCGGCACGAGATCGTGGACCGTGTTTGCGGCCAATGTGACGGTCTGTTTCCGGTGCTGGTCGGGGTTTCCGACACTTCCGTCGAGGAATCGCTGCGGATGGCGGAATATGCCGCCTCGCGCGGGGCGGTCGGAGTCGTGATGACCGCACCCTATTACTTTCCGCTGACCCAATCTGAAATGTTGTCGTTTCTCGAGCGGGTCTCGGGAGAGTTTCCGCTGCCGCTGTTCCTGTACGATTTGCCGAGCCACGTGAGGTTCCGGTTTGAACCGGAAACGGTCCGGCAGGCTGCTGAGTTCCCTAACGTCTGGGGAATCAAGGACAGCACGGGCGATCTGGATCAATACCTTCAACTTCGCGATGCGCTGGCCTCGAAACCGGAATTCACGATCCTGGTCGGTCCGGAACAACTGCTGGGCGAGGCGGTCTCCCACGGCGCCCACGGTGGCGTTTGCGGCGGAGCCAACCTTTACCCCGAGCTCTATGTTGGCCTCTACGACGCCGCGCGGGCGGGAAACCAGGCCGAGGTGGCTCGCCTTCACGAGATGGTGATGAAGATCTGCGACCAGATCTACACCGTCGGTGAAAAGGGATCGAGCTATCTCCGCGGTTTGAAGTGCGCCCTTGCTTGGAAAGGCATCGGCAGCGGATTCATGGCAGAGCCGTACTCAATGTTCGGCAACGAAGACAGCGAGCGGATCCGCGAGTGCCTGGTGGACATCGGCATCCTCCCTCAACCCGTTCACGGCCGATAAAATCCAACAGCTAGATCCAGCAGCGATACCAGTCAACGGGCATTCCCGGCGCTCCCGCGCCCTTCCTCCTATAGCCCTGGCTAGTCTCCTGTCCCAATGGTTCGTAACATAAGTCAGTTCGGTTGGAGCGGGTATCGAGAGCCCGCTGTTGGCCGAAGGAAATCGCCGTAGGCGATCCGAGCCCTACCCGCAAGGGTGGGGCACACTATTTAGACTGTTTCAGACCGGTGCCGCACCGTGGTCCCTACTCGCACTGTCGTCGCTAGCGCTGGTTTTTTTCAAGCATGTGCCCCTCGCGGGTAGGGCTAGGGGCTTGCCGCCGCTCACCGGTTCGTTGCCAGAGGCGCCGGCGTGTTCGCCCTACTGGGATTTGGGTTACGACCAAGCGATTTAGGTCCGAGGGTGTCACGGTTTCGTAGCGCGGGACCGAATCCGTAGTCGCCTTCAGGCGGCTTCTCCCCGACGCCAGTCGGGCT
>JBBDWJ010000305.1:0-13595 GCA_040902925.1 Bryobacterales bacterium
CGCGCGGTCATCAAAATCGACTGCGGCGAGTTTCAGCACAGCCACGAAATCGCGAAACTGATCGGCTCGCCGCCCGGCTACCTCGGCCATCGCGAGACGCATCCATTGCTGAGCCAGGAAGTACTCAACCAATACCACAGCGACCGGATTCAGCTCTCGTTCGTGTTGTTCGATGAGATCGAAAAGGCCAGCGACGCTTTGTGGAATTTGTTGCTGGGGATTCTCGACAAGGCAACGCTGACGCTGGGCGACAACCGGCGCGTGGATTTCTCGAAGACCATGATCTACATGACGAGCAACCTGGGCGCGGGCGAGATGAGCGCCATCATGAGCCCCGGGATCGGCTTCAACGGGATTTCGCAGGAAGATGTCCGCGGCGACGTCCGCCTGGTAAAACGCATCAAGGGCGCCGGCCTGACGGCGGCCCGCCGCAAATTTACCCCCGAGTTCATGAACCGGCTGGACAAGGTGGTCGTTTTCCAGCCGCTCGGCGAAGTAGAGCTGCGCAGCATCCTGGACCTGGAACTGGGGCGCGTGCAGGAGCGCGTTTTTAACGGCACGCCGTTCCTGTTCCAGCTACAGGCCTCCGCGAAAGACCATCTGATCGAGGAGGGCACCGACGCCAAATACGGCGCCCGCCACCTCAAGCGCGCTATCGAGCGCTCGCTGGTCTATCCGATGGCCAATCTCATCGCCACGCAGCAAGTGCGCTCCGGCGACCTGGTCGAAGTGAACTACGACGCGGGCCTCGAGCGCATGGTCTTCGAGAGAGTCGACGAGGGCCTGCCGGTCTACACCATGTTCCGGGCCGCGGGAATCGAAATGCCCGCCGGCGCGGAAACCGCCGCCGCGGCCGCCCCCTTTGAACGCTTTACCTCGACCACGGCGCGGGGAGTCCGCAAGTAGCAAGGCGCCGTTTCCCGATCCCCGGTCAGTGCGGTGCTTGTAACCGCGCCTCGCTGCCGCGCCGGCCGTTGACTCGGGCTTAGGCTCTCTTACCTCGCGAACGACCGGCTACCAGTGCCCTTGCTGACCTTCGCTACAATTGGGCAATGGCGTCAAAACGGCGGCGCAAGCCTCGGCCGTCGAAGGAGGGTAGAGGTCCGCGGCGGCCCATTCGAGTCCGCACGCGGCAGTTGCCCTGGATCGTTTTCGCTGTTTCCTTCTTCGTCTTTCTAGCCGCTGTCGGCAACGATTTCGTCAACTGGGACGACGACCGCAACTTTCTCGATAACCCTTTCTATCGCGGCCTCTCGTTCGATCACCTGTGGTGGATGGCCACCACGTTTCACCTCGGGCACTACCATCCGCTCACGTGGCTCACTCTCGGCGTTGATTTCACGCTGTGGGGAATGAGTCCTGCCGGGTACCACTTCACGAACATCGTTCTCCATGCGATCACCGCGGTGCTGGTGTACTACCTGATCCTGCTGCTTCTGCAACTGGGGTTTCACAGGGAATGGGCGCCGCCGGGGCTGAAAATCGGCGCCGTGCTGGGCGCGCTGCTGTTTGCGATTCATCCGCTGCGCGTTGAGTCGGTGGCCTGGGTAAGCGAGCGGCGCGACGTGCTCTCGGGCCTTTTCTACGTGGCGACTCTGCTGCTGTATGTTCGCGGACGGCTGATGGCAGCGCTTACTGCATTCACGGCGGCGCTGCTGTCGAAGGTGATCGTGGTGACGCTGCCGGTAGTGTTCCTGATCCTCGACTGGTACCCCATAAGGCGGCGCTGGGGTTGGCGCGTGGCGCTCGAAAAAGTGCCATTTTTCGCGCTGGCGCTCGGCGCGGGCCTGATTGGCGTGGGGCGCTACGAGGCCGGCATGGCGGGCGCGACGGCGGATCTGGGCGTCACCCCCTGGCTGCGCGTCATGCTCTCGTTTTATGGCTTAGCGTTTTATGTCTGGAAGACGCTGCTGCCCTTCGGGCTGTACGCGCAGTATGTCTATAGCGCCGATCCGCAGCCCTGGGATGTCCAACTGGTGGTTGCCGCGGTCTTCGTGATCGGGGCGACAGTTGGGCTATTCCTGTTACGGCGGCGCTGGCCGGCGGGTCTTAGCGTTTGGGCTTGCTATGTAGTCACGCTGCTGCCCGTGCTGTCTCTGCTGCGCCTCGATCGCCAGCAGTACGTGGCCGACCACCATAGCTATCTGGCCACGCTGGGGCTGGCCGTACTCGGCGGCGCGCTGTTCTATTATTTTTTTCTCGGGCGGCATCCCCAATGGGCGTTGTTTGTCTCATTGCTGGTCATGCTGGTGCTTTGCGAGCGAACGGTGCGGCAAGTCGGTGTTTGGGAAAACTCGGTGACACTGTGGACGCACACGCTGGAAGGCAGTCCGCTATCGATTGTGGCCCACAACAACCTGGGAAGAGCGCTGGCGGGACGCGGGCAGCCCGAGCAGGCGATCGAGCACTTCCGGCGCGCGGTCGAAATCCGGCCCAGCTACGTGCATGCCCGCTACAACCTGGGGAACCTGTTGATGCGACAGGGCCGTCTAACGGAAGCGGAGCAGCAGTTGCGTCAGGTGGTTGACCAACAGCCTGGTCTGGCTCGCGCGCACAGCGACCTGGGCAATTGCCTGTTGCGGCTTGGAAAGACCGCGGAGGCCGTCGAGCAGTATCGCGAGGCGCTGCGAATTGATCCGCTGTTTGCGGATGTCCATTACAACCTGGCGATGGCGCTCCATCGCCGCGGTTTGGCGGACGAGGCGGAAGAGGAATACCAGAAGGCGACCGAACTTGACCCGGCGAACGCCGACGCCCACAACAATTGGGGCGTGTTGCTCGAAAGCCAGGGGGACCTGGAAGCAGCGTTAGCGCAGTACCGGCGCGCTCTCGAGATCGAGCCGGGTAATCCGGAGGCGTTGCGGAACCTGCGGGCCGCCGAAAGCCGCGAGCCGGCCATGCCGTAGGCTAGCCGCTGCCGTAGGCCAGGCGCTGCCGGACGCCAAAGGACGCGTCTTCGAAAAGGAGCCGCCGCGCAGGGTTCTGTCATGCGCTGCTATGATCAAGTTGGGAGTGGGTTGACTTCAGCGGGACCGGCATATCCGGGAAACCGGTTGTCTGCGCCCGGCGCTGCTGCCAGCGGGAGGCGTGAAATGCAGCGAGGTGAAATCTGGTGGGCCGATTTTCCGGCGCCCGTTCATCGCCACCCAGCCGTTGTCGTTTCCCGAGATTCGCCGAACGGCATAGACACTGTTGTGGTGGCCCGTATCACGGCCCGCATTCGTGAAACGCCCGAAGAAGTTCCGATTGGCGCGGAAGACGGTCTGCCCAAAACCGTCATCAACACCCGGCTGCTTTCGACCATCCCGGCTAAAGATCTCGTCAGCCGCATTGCCTGCCTGAGCCCCCGGAAACTCACGCAGTTGGATGAGGCCTTGCGCTACGCCCTCGATTTGCCAGCCACCGACGGCGACCGTCCGCACCTGCCGGTGAAACAGCCCCGGCTTCATTTCGGCGGACGCTCCTTTTCCGGCGAACCTTCCTGATCGGCCGCTTCCTGTACCGGATTTTGAAACCCTTCTGCTCCTAGATCCGCGCTCTTCCCAGATCCTGCTGTTCTTAGCCCAGTGCTGTTCCTAGATGCGGGTGGAGCTACTTGGCCGCCGGGCCCGGGTATCATACAGGGCTATGGCCATCCATCCGACGGCGACGATCGCATCCACCGCGCGCGTCGCTCCCGGCGCCGAAATCGCGGAAGATGTCGAGATCGGCGAGTTCGTCATCGTGGAAGACGATGTCGTTATCGGCCCGCGGACGAAACTCGAGCCGCATGTTGTCGTCAAGCGCTGGACCACACTCGGCGCCGACAATCAGATCTCGGTAGGGACCGTGCTGGGCACCGATCCGCTCGACAAGAATTTCAGCGGCGAGCGCAGCTATCTCAAAATCGGCAGCGGAAACCGCATTCGCGAGCACTACACCATCAGCCGCGGCACCGAGGCCGAATCGACGACTGAGATCGGTGACAACAACTACGTGATGACCTCGGGGCACATCGCCCACAACTGCCGGCTAGGCTCGAACATTGTCGTCTGCAGTTGCGCGCTCATCGCCGGATACGTCGAGATCGAAGACCAGGCGTTCATCTCGGGAGGAGTGGGCATTCACCAGTTCTCGAAGATCGGGCGGCTGGCGATGATCGGCGGCAACACGCGGGTGAACAAAGACGCCGCTCCCTATTTCCTCTATTCGGAATTCAACATCACGCCGCGCGGGCTCAATCTGGTGGGGCTGCGGCGGGCTGGTTTCTCCGCCGCCGACATCGCCGCGCTGAAGACCGCTTACCGCTTGTTGTTTCGCGAAGGCCTGCCGCTCGAAGACGCCCTCAAGCGCATTGAGGAAGAAACCCCCACCGAGCATACCCGCCACCTGGTCGAGTTCATTCGAAGCTCCAACCGCGGCATCGCAAGACGATAGCTTCTAGGTCCCATTCCAAGAGCCCCCTGTTTGGCACCGCGCCGGATTTGGCTCCCGCCCCGGACAGAGGTCATAATGATGGGCGGGTCGACTTTTGCGAGACGGGCTTTGCGAGACGGGCTCCTGGTCCGAGAAACCGCCGCCGCGAACACGCAGAAAATTGCGCCGTACGGATGGAGCTTGGAATGAAAACGTTGCCGCGACGTTCCTTCGCCCTTGGGGCTCTTTGCGTCTTCTTCCTCGCGCCTGCGATGAGCAAGGCCGCTGAAGGCATGTGGCCCTACAACCGCCTGCCGCAGGATGAGCTGAAGAACAAGCATAAGTTCGAGCCCGACGCCGCTTTCCTCGAGCGGCTTCAGAAAGCTTCGGCGCGGCTCAACAACGGCGGCTCGGGATCGTTTGTTTCCCCCAACGGCCTGGTGATGACCAACCATCACGTGGCTTCCGACTGCATCAAAAAGCTCAGTTCAGAGAAAAAGGACTACATCAAAGAGGGTTTTTCTGCCGCGCGGCGCTCGGCTGAGCTGAAGTGTCCTGACTTGGAGATCAACGTTCTGATGTCGATTGAGAACGTCACCGAACAGGTCAACCGCGGAGTTACCGCCGACATGAGCGACGCGGACCGGCTCGAGGCGCAGCGCGCGGCGACGGCGCGTATCGAGAAAGACTGCCAGGATTCCACGCTGATGCGCTGCGATGTGGTCAACCTCTACCACGGCGGCATTTTCGACCTCTACAAATATCAACGCCACACCGACGTGCGGCTGGTATTCGCGCCCGAGTTTCAGGCCGCCTTTTTTGGCGGCGACCCCGACAACTTCACTTTCCCGCGCTACTGCCTCGATGTGGCCTTTCTGCGGGTTTACAAGGACGACCGGCCGATCGACTCGCCGGCTTTCATGCCGTTGAGCAACGCGGGGACGGCCGAAGGAGATCTCGTGATGGTCTCCGGGCACCCCGGCAGCACGAATCGCCTGCTGACCGTTTCGCAACTGCTTTTTGAGCGCAACCGCCGCATGCCCTTCATGCTCGACTGGCTTAATGGCATGGCCGAAGGCGTGCGCGCTTACGGCCGCGGCGGCGGCGAAGCAGCGCGGCTGGCGCGGGACGAGCTGTTTAGCTTCGACAACAGCATCAAGGCCTACACGGGCATGCTCGGCGGGTTGCGCAACGACGCGCTGCTGGAGCAGAAGGAAGAGCAGGAGCAGAAGTTGCGCGCGGCGGTCGACAGCGACGCCGGCCGGAAGGCGCAATTCGGCGATGCGTGGGAGAAAATCGCCGCCGCCCAGCAGGTCAAGAACCTGATCTACGAAGAGTACCGGCTGGTAAGCAGTCTCGGTTTTTATAGCCGCTATTTCACCTACGCGAAGCACCTCTATCAGCTTTCACAAGAGTTGCAAAAGCCCGACGGCGAGCGCTTTCCCGAGTATCACGACTCGGCGCTGGAATCGCTCTACCAGCAGCTCTATTCGCCCGCACCGGTTTATCCGGAGGTGGAGCTCGTCAAGTTGTCCCGCTCGCTGCGCATCCTGCGCGATCGTCTTGGCCCCGACCATCCGGCTGTCAAGGCCGCGTTGAAGGGCGAGAATCCGGATCGCGCGGCGGCCCGCCTGATCCATGGCTCGAAGCTCGCCGATCCCGAATTTCGCAAGACCCTTGGCGCCGACCAGTCCAAGCTTGCCGCGACGTCGCAGGATCCGATGATCCAGCTCGTTCGCTCGCTCGACGAGCCCTGGCGCGCTTTGCGCAAACAGTATGAGGACGAAGTGGAAGCTGTCGAGAACGCGCAGGGTGCGCTGGTGTCGCGCGCCCGCTTTGCCGTTCTTGGAACGGACGTCTATCCCGATGCAACCTTCACTTTGCGGCTGGCTTTCGGAGAAGTGAAAGGCTATCGCGACGCCAGCCGTTGGATCGCGCCCTTCACCGACTACAAAGGCTTATATGAGAAGGCCACCGCTGAGGACCCCTACATCCTTCCGGAGCGCTTCGTGCAAGCCAAACGCCGCGTCAAGCTCGACACGCCCTACAACCTAGTTTCGACCAACGATATCACCGGCGGCAATTCGGGAAGCCCGCTCATCAGCCGCGAGGGGCACGTCGTGGGCCTGATCTTCGACGGCAATATTCAGTCGCTCTCGAACGATTTCCTCTATTCCGACGTGCAGGCCCGCGCTGTCAGCGTCGATTCGCGCGGCATTCACGAGGCGCTACGCAATATCTACCGCGCCACTGGGCTGGTTTCCGAGTTGACGGCGGCGGCGAAACCCTCGGACTAGCCAAGCCGCACGGACCTCAGCGTGCGATCCGCGCTTCGGCAATCCCTCGTGTTACTCTGGGCTGGATTTACAAAACCCTCGCCGGCACGTAGATCGCGCCTCATCGAGCGCAGCGGTTTACACCCAGCGCCTGCCCATGTAGTAAAGGAATAAGAATGTTCAAAGGTATTGAGCACACCGCCATCGCCACGCCCGATCCCGAAGCTCTCGCGAAGTGGTACGGCGAGAAACTCAGCTTCCCGATTTGCCATCGTTATGGAGGCAATGTTTTCGTGAGAGCCCCGGATGGCACCATGCTCGAGTTGATTCCCTCGGTTGGGGATGCCGTCAAAACCGAGATCAAGACTCCCGGCATCCGTCACCTGGCGATTCGAGTGGATGATTTCGATGCCGGCGTGCAGGCGCTCGAGCAGCGAGGCGTCGAGATTTTCGATCGCGTCGAGGGCGGCGGCAACCGGCTAGCCTTTTTTCGCGATCCAGAAGGTAACATTCTGCACCTGATTCATCGCACTGTTGCGCTGTAGCGTGCTCTCGCGAGCGCGACAACCGGCTATGGCGCCGCGAGAAGGGCCGCCATGGCCGGTTGCTGCGAGGCGTTAGGAAATCGGCTCACGTCCTGTTGCAGTTGCAGCCGCTACGGGCACTTCAACCGGCTCGGAAAGCCGGAACTGGACCACCGTATCCTCGGGCACTACTGCGGGAGGGGGCATCCCCTCAACTTCTTCCGCCGCGCCGGGAGCATATTGCACGGGATCGGTGCTGATCTCGATCGGTTCCGCACCGCTCACGAGAATCTCTCGAAGCTCGAGCGTCAGGAACGAGCCCTCTTCACCAGGGGCGGCTGCCTTGGCGTCGACCACTTCGCCGACCACGGTCGTGCCTTGCGGGGCAATGATCTGCGCGTCCTTCATCAACGGGGCCGACAGCGTGGCCGTGAACTCATCGCCCGCTTCCTGGGTGACCGGCGACAGGTTTTCGAGCGGGACCACTTCCAGTACCGTGCCCGTGTCGAGCGTGATGGTCAGGTCCGCTTGGGTCTCGGGTTCAGGACTTCCGCCACAGGCGACGATGACGAGCGCCAGGGCGGCGATGATTCCCAAATGACATAGTGCAGTTACTCTCATACGAGTGTGACCTCCGTTTGGGAGACACGACGGTAGAGGGTGACGTTTCAGCAAAAGCGGCCACTCGAAGCCGCAGTTGACTAGTAGCTAAAGGTGATTTTTCGCGGGCTGCCACTCCCAAGCCGCCACGGTTTGTGCCGGCTTGGCGTGTGCCTTCAGCGCAACTCTCTTCCATTCAAATACTTCCATCGATATAATCAGATCAGGATCGCGGAGGATGACGGAGTCAAATGCGACAGACCCCAAGCCAATCCTGCTGGATGTGCCTCGGTTCGAGCAGCCCGACGACGTAACCTGCGGGCCGACGTGCCTCGCCCAGGTCTATCGTTTTTTTGGCAGCGAGAGGACGTTGACCGATGTTATCCGGGAAACCCGGCGAAACGCGGACGGCGGCACACTGGCGGTCTACCTGGGCATCAGCGCGCTAAAGAACCGCTTTCGGGCGACGATTTATCCTTACAGCTTGCAGGTTTTCGACCCGACCTGGCGGGAGCTAGGCATCTCTTCGACGATCGAGAAGCTTTGCCAGCGCAAGGAGTTGGTGCGCTCACCGAAATTGCGGCAGGCCATCGGGGCGTATATCACGTATCTTCAGGAAGGCGGCCGGTTGCGCTTCGACGAGTTGACCCGCGATCTGCTGGTCGGATTGCTGCAAGGCGGGCAACCGATCCTGACCGGCCTCAGCGCCACTTACCTGTATCGCACGCCTCGGGAGTACAACAATCAGTACGACGACATTCGCGGCGACCCCGCCGGGCACTTCGTGGTTATTTGCGGCTATTATCCAAAGAGCGACAAGTTCGTGATCCGCGACCCCTCAACCCACAGCCCTTTCAGCCGCAGCGGAAAGTACTCGGTGCCGGCCGAGCGGCTCATCCCGGCAATTCTTCTGGGAGAGGTTACTTATGACGCCGTTCTACTGGTACTTTCACCGAGGTGATGATTGACCCCCTCTAATTCTGCGAAGCGCGGCGCGCCGCGCTTCGTGATTGTATTGGACCCTCCGGGCCGTCCCGAGTTGTCTACGTTTCCGGTCTGGACCGCCGATGAGTATCTCGAAGGCAAACGTCACGCCCTCGAAGCCGCCGCCGTCGTCTTGAATCTCTGCAAATCCTACCAATATCTCTCCAAGGGTTACTACGTCTCGTTGCTGGCCGATGCGCGCGGGCAGCGGATTTTTCCCACCCTGGAGATGATTGAAGAGATCAACAATCCATTCGCCTATTTCCGCGTGCTTCGCGAAAGCGGCCTCGACACGATCGACTTCAAGGTTGTGCGCGGCGGGCGGCGGCTGCTGCCCCGCGTGATCGTCCCCGAGCCTGGCAAGTCGGAAGTTCTCGAAGCGGCCGGCCGCCGCAAAGACGGCGACCCGGTCCATTACCGGGTCGGCAAACAAGCCTACGTCGAATTCACTTCGGTCTTCGGGAAAACGCTCGACCGGCGCTTTCAGCGGCAGGCCCGCGCGATCTTTCGCCTCTACTCGTTTCCGCTGATGCGCATCCGGATGTATCACGAGGCAGAGGGCTGGAATGTCGGACAGATTTTTCCGGCTTCGTTACCGCAGCTCACGCCGGGCGATGCCCGCTTGCTTGCCGAGGAACTTGGCAAGGCCGGTTTTGTCCGCAAGGAGCAGAGTTCCTCGCGGCGCAAGCCGCACCGCATCGCTTGCCTATACGATCCTTCCGACCAGTTCAAACCCTCCTGGGAGGACACGCTGGAGAAATTCGAGCGCGTCGCGCTGCGCAAAGGCGCCATCTTCGAATCGATCAGCAAGGACGATTTGGCGAGGCTGCCCGAATACGACGCGCTGTTTATACGGACCGTCACCGCGCTCGACCACTTCTCGTTCACCTTCGCGCAGCAGGCGCAGAGCCTGGGCATGCCCGTCATCGACGATCCGCAGTCGATCATGAAGTGTTCCAACAAGGTGTACCTGCACGAGCTGTTCGCGCGGGAAGATATCCCGACGCCGCGGACGATTATCGTTTCGCGGCGCACGCCGCGCGAAGAGCTCATGGCGCTGGGTCTTCCGTTGATCGTGAAGCTGCCTCAGGGCACGTTTTCGGCGGCCGTCAAGAAAGCCGAGGACAAGACCCAGTTGGAGAACATCCTGCGCGAGATGTTCAAAGAGTCGCCGCTGTTGATCGTGCAGGAGTTTGCGCCGACCGCGTTTGACTGGCGCATCTGCGTGCTCGAGGGGCGCATGCTGTTTGCCTGCCGCTACTACCAGGCCAAAGACCACTGGCAAATCGCGCGGCGCTTTGAGAGCGGCTTCACCCGTTTCGGCAAGGTGGAGGCCGTGCCGGCCGAGAAGGTGCCCCCGGCGGTGAAGAGGGTGGCGCTGAAAGGCTCGAAGCTCATCGGTAACGGTCTCTACGGCGTCGATATCAAGGAGCTGAACGGCCAGGCCCTGATGATCGAGATCAATGACAACCCGAACATCGACACTGGCTATGAAGATACGGTCGAGAAGGACCGCGTTTATGAAAAGATCATTACCTGCTTTCTGCGGCGGGTGAAGGTGGAGTCAGAATTGGCGCTCAAGCCCCCCGGGATGATAGCCAAAACGACGTGAGCGAAAGAACGCGACCTTACCGCCTGTTCGAGGTGATCGGCATCGAGCTGGAGTATCCGGTTGTCGATGCGAGCCTGCGCGCGCAAAACCTGGTTGCGCCGCTGTTCCAGAAGCTAGCCGGGCGCGCGGTCTCGGAAGTGGAGCACGGCGGGGCCGCGTTCTCGAACGAACTCGCCGCTCATGTCTTCGAGATTAAGGCCCGCCGGCCCGAGCGAAGCCTGCGCAGCACCGAGCAGCACCTGGTTAAAGGGCTGCACGCCGTCCTTCGCGTGTTGCGGAAAGACTTCGGCGCGCGGCTGCTGCCGACCGCGATGCATCCGTTTTTCGACCCGGCGAACGGCGAGCTATGGCCCCGCGCCGGCCGGCCGATCTACGAAACCTACGCCCGCATCTTTCCGGTCTTGAGCCACGGCTTCATGAACGTGCAGAGCTGCCACATCAACCTGCCGTTCGGAACCGAGGAAGAAACCATCCTGCTGCACAACGCCATCGCCTGCCTGCTGCCTTACCTGCCGGCGCTAGCGGCGAGTTCTCCGGTCTACCGCGGCCGTGTTGGCCCGTATGTCTGCAACCGCCTGGCTTTCTATAAATCAAACCAAAAGAAAGTGCCGGGCATAACCGGTGAGGTTGTGCCGGAATACATCAGCTCTTACGCCCAGTACAAACGTGAAATCCTCGAGCCGATCTACAAGGAGCTGGGAAAAATCCAGGGCGGCACGCGCCTGCAACACGAATGGGTCAACTCGCGCGGCGCCATCATGCGCTTCAGCCGGCGCGCGATCGAGATTCGCGTGCTCGACAGCCAGGAATGCCCGAAGATGGACATCGCGTTCGCCGTCTTCACGCGCGCCGTGCTCAAGGCCATGGTGGGGATGATGCAGCAGGGCCGCATGCCGCTGCCGCGCCGCCGGATGCTGATTGAAGATTTCAACCGCGTCATCCGCGGTGGAAGCCGCAGCGAAGTGCAGGCGTCGCATCTGCGCTCCTGGCTCGGGCTCGTCCGCCGGCCGCCGACCGCGCGCCAGATTCTGCTGGGACTGCTGCGGAAGGCTGAAGAAGAGATTCCCAAGGGCGAACTGGATTATTACCCGCTGATCGAGCACCGCATCATCACCGGGAATCTCTCGGAACGAATCCGCCGCGAGATCGAGCGCAGCAAGACGCGTGGCAACCGCCCCATGACCGTGATCCTCGGCGGCATCTACGAGGAACTGGCAGAATGCCTCGAACTCAACCGGCCTTGGAAGATGTAAGGCGACCGGCGCCGCGTGGCCTCGGGCTCAAAGGCCGCCGTCTGGATACTCGTCAGTTCCTTGTCACCGCCGAGCACGCCTCGAACCATATTCCCTCGCAATACAAAGGTCTCGGCCTGACCGGCGGGCAGCTTCAAGCCCATATTGCCTGGGATCCGGGCGCAAAGGCGATTGCGCGCGCCACGGCGCGGACGCTTGGCTGCCCGTGCCACGAAGGCAGCCATTCGCGTCTGCTGATTGATCTCAACCGCAGCCCGCACCATAGAAAACTGATCGCGCGCGAAAGCTTTTCGATTCCGATTCCCGGCAACGCAAGCGTTTCTCGCGATGAGCGAGATCGGCGTATCCGGCTCTACTACACGCCGTTCCGCGAAGCGGTGCTGGCCGATGTGCGGCGGATCATCCGAGCCCATGGCCAATGCGTGCACATCAGCATGCACTCGTTTACACCCGTGGTGGACGGAGTGAATCGCAAGGGCGACTTCGGAATTCTCTACGATCCGAGCCGCCGGTTGGAGAGCGCGTTAGCCGCGAATCTGATCGATCTTATGGCGTCCGAAGG
The DNA here is from genome assembly GCA_040902925.1 of Bryobacterales bacterium. Classification (GTDB taxonomy): domain Bacteria; phylum Acidobacteriota; class Terriglobia; order Bryobacterales; family UBA6623; genus JBBDWJ01. The sequence continues at coordinate 12,207 of JBBDWJ010000305.1, forward strand.
ATTCCACGCTCGCCGCAACTACCCCTATCGAGGCACAAACGACGGCCACACGACCGGCCTGCGGGCTCTGTTTCCCGCATCCCGCTACGTGGGCCTCGAAGTGGAAGTGAATCAGCGCATCCTGCAAACCGGCAGCGAGATTCGTCACGTCGCCACAAAAATTGCCGCGGCCGTCGGGCTTGTGGCCGGCGCCAAGTAAGAATTTTGCCAGACGGCGTGCCATGTTTTTGAGGCCGCGGCCTCAATTTGCGCGATCGCCGCGCGGACTCCGAAATGCGCGCTTCGGCTCAGGTGAGTATAATTGGCGCGATGTCAACTTCACGCCGAACCTTTCTTTCCACCGCCGCCGGGGCCGCGGCCCTCACGAGCGCTTGCTCGAACCCACCTCCGAATCCCGACCTTCAGGGGGAAGCGCCGGCGGCGCACATGTCGCTTTCGGAGTTCGAGCCCAAGAGTATGCTCGTGGTGCCGGGAAATCCGGTCGACAAGGCTCGTTTTCCCGTCATCGACATGCACACGCACGTCTCGGGGCTGATTCGCCGCGAGCCGCAGCCGGACGACCCGCTGCAAGGCACGCCCGAGGAGCGCTTCGCCAAGATCGTCTCGTGGATGGACGAGATGAATCTCCAGACGATGGTCAACCTGACCGGCGGCACGGGGGAAGAGCTGCAGCAGAACGTCGAGAAGATGCAAAACGCGCACCCAGGGCGCTATCTGATCTGCACCGTGCCCACTTACGACAAAGTCCGTGAGGCGGACTATCCACAGTGGCAGGCCGATGAACTGGGCCGCGCCAAGGAAGCCGGCGCGAAGGGGCTTAAGATTTCGAAGACCCTGGGCCTCTATCTTCGCGAGAACGGCGATGGGACGCCGCTGGTGAAGATTGACGATCCACGCTTCGACCCCATGTGGGACGCCGCCGGAAAGCTTGGTTTGCCGGTGTTCATCCACATCGCTGATCCCGACGCGTTCTTCACACCGACCGACCGCTTCAACGAGCGCTGGGAAGAGCTGGGGAATCACCCCAACTGGTCGTTCTACGGTAAGGACTATCCGCAGAAGGCCGAGCTGCTTGCGGCGCGCAACCGCGTGATTGAGAAGCATCCGGGCACGACGTTTGTTTGCCTTCACGTGGCGAATCATCCGGAAAATCTTGATGAGGTTTCGTCGTGGCTCGACCGCTATCCGAATATGAATGTCGAGATCGGCGCGCGGCTCGGCGAGCTGGGCCGGCAGCCGCGCCGGGCGCGCAAATTTTTCGAGGATTACCAGGACCGCATCCTGTACGGCACCGATGCCTCGCCGCACGGCAGCGCGGTGCCCCAGCAGGACTTGACGCCGGCGATGTTTCGTTGCTATTTCCGGTTTCTCGAGACGCTCGATGAATAC
>JBBDWJ010000306.1:0-13475 GCA_040902925.1 Bryobacterales bacterium
CACTACCGCATACGGCTCTTGCCTTGGATGATGGCGTCAGAGGAACGCTCAGAGAGGAAAAGCAAGAAGCCCTCTTTCTCCCGGCGCCGTTTGGCGCACGCGACTCAACCCGCTGCACGAACCCCAGGGGGAATCCCGAGGAAGGGTCCCTGAGTATCTGCGGGCAAAACAACGGAGAGCGGCCCAAAAACCGAACCCCATTGTTTTCAGTTACGAAGCAGGAAAAACATCGCAAAAACCGCTCAAAACTGCTCACCCTGGCGCGCGAAGAGAATAAAGACAAGAATAAAAGGGACATCCAGGATAGGTAATTGTCAACGATGGATGCAGACATCCTGTACCTCCCAGGGGAGGGTGTTTGTTTGTGTGCGGTGACGTCGGGTAGCGGTTGACCGCTGCCGGGTCGATCTTGGGGCAAAGGGTAAGCGGGTGAGCGTGACCAGACATCCGTGAGCAGCATCGGGCCGCTGGCGAAAGCGGCAACGCGTTCGGAGGTAGTCCGTTGCTAAGGCGACATGGCTACGGCGACATGGCTACGGCGCCATCGCCCCGATCATGCCTTGGCTGGTGTAGTCGATGGGCACGATGCGGTAGCGATAGACCATGCCGTGGCGTCCGACGAGGTAGCCGTGCTGGGTGTCGGGGAAGGTGATCGCATTCGCCTCGGTGGGAAGGTTCGCGGGGCGCGAGGTAAAATTGCGGCCTGCGTTGAAGGAATAGCCGATCTGGCGGCCGATTTGGTTGACTCCCACGATCATCTTTCCCTCGCCCGAGGCGTAGTAGCTGCGCCACGACGGCGGATTGACGGAGCCCGTCCAGGTGGTTCCCGCATCGGCCGTCCAAAAAGTTTGCCCGCTCGCTAGCAGCACGAGGCCGTCTTTTTCCGACCAGAAATGGATGCTATCCACGCGATGCTTGGTCGTCGGAATCACTGAATTCGTCCAGGTGGCGCCTCCATCCGTGGTCTTGGAGAAGGCCGCGACCGAGGTTCCCATATTGATAGGGGCGCCGCCTGCCAGGAAGCCTACTTGCGGTGAGACAAACTGAGTGGAGCCCATCGCGCAGCCCAGCCTCCGCGGCAGGCCATCGATCATGGCGTCCACGTTGCAAGGGTTTGCCCGGGTCCACGTTCTGCCGCCATCATCGGTTCGGTTGAGGTGGGTGCGTTCGGTCGAATCGTGATTGTCATTGATAAAGCCTGTTTGCGGCGAGCTAAACCACAGACCTTTCGCCGTCGCCGGCAGGTTTCCTAGCTCCGTCCACGTCGCGCCGTCGGTCGTACCCATGAGCTTAGTGCTATCGGTCTTGGCCCAACCATGTTCGCCGTCGAGAAAGAAGATTTCGGCGAGATCCGCATCGCTGGCCTCGGGATCTCCGCCCAACTGCGCCTGCCAAGTAGTACCGCCATCGGAAGTGAACAGAATCGTCGACTTGTCGCCCGCCACCCAGCAGGTTTCCGGGCCGGTACACGAAATCGACGTCAGCTCGATATCCTTAGTGAAAGGAACCGGCTCCCAGATCGCTTTGAACTTAGGCTCCGCCGCCTTGGCGGTCTTAGCCGCGGGAGCGGCCTTGGGAGCCTGGCCTGCCGCCAGGCTGGTAAGCAATAGGCCGAAAACAGTCAGTTGGATCAACTTGCGCATTCGAGCCCTCCGGCTAGGTTTTCCGCTTTGACCTTGGCAACGCCTGCAAGTATACACCTGTTTCGCTAAGGCTTTTCGCCAGATGGAAAAAGAGAGCAGGCATGCGGACGGGGCGAACGGGCGCAGGCCTGCGAGCGCATTTCGGTCAAACCGGGGCAGCTTGCGAAGTTCTGGCCAAGGGTGACAGAACCCGTGGGCCGCATCCATTTTGCAGGCGCCTACCGCGCAAACCTTTCGGCCGGACAGGAAGCGGCTCTGGAATCAGAGCAGCGCGCGGCGAATGCGATCGACCAAGCCTAGTGCGCGTTGGCGATACGCACGCAACTCGATTTTCACAGCTTCCAGGCACCGGTCGTCCACGGTGCGAGAACAGCATGTCCGCTTCCTTGTGCTAGGTTGGAATTCTCTGGAGACTTAGGAGATCCTTGGGGCGCTTCCGGCGCCGCTTCAACCACGCTTCGCGCCCACAACAAAGAACTCATGCCTGGAAGTACATTACTCGCCTCGACCCCATTGCCGCTCAGGAGAATGGCTCCCGCTTTTTTCCGCCGGGTGGTGCTTTGGCTTTGCTGCGCCTTGCCCGGGCCCGGGTTGCTGGCGCAAGAGCCCACGCGGGTCTCTGACCCGAACGCCCATGCCTGGTACATGTATTTTGGCGATCACGCCGTGAACAAAGGTCCCTGGGGCGTCCATTTCGACGGACAGTGGCGCCGTCAGGGTATCGGTGAGAAATGGCAGCAGTTGCTTCTTCGCCCAGGTGTCAACTACGACATCACTTCGCAGGCGCAGGTTAGCGCCGGATATGCATTTATCAAGTCGCACCCTTACGGGGACTATCCCGCATCGTTTGTCACTCCAGAGCATCGCATCTGGCAGCAATTGATACTCAAGCAACGGGTGGGAAGAACGGCGATCGCGCATCGTTTTCGCTTGGAGCAACGGTTCGCAGGCTCGAAAGCGCTCGACGACGCGGGCGAGGAATACCTGACCGGTTACGTCTACCGCAACCGCTTCCGGTATTTCGTCAAAGGCGTGATTCCCATTCGCAGGAATGGGCAGGACAGCAATCTATTCCTGGCCTTGTACAACGAAGTGATGTTCAATTTTGGACGCAACGTGCAAAACAACATCTTCGACCAGAATCGCGCCTATGTCGCCGTGGGTCGAAAACTTCCCTGGTTGGGCAACCTCGAATTGGGGTATTTGCAGCAAACCGTGCAACAGGGTAACGGTCGCGTGTTCGAATTCAATCACACGCTGCAGGTGGGGCTGTTTTCCACTCTTGGGCTGGGCCGCGATTGACCGCGTTTGACCCCGATCGACCCCGATTGACATTGGACGGTTCGTCCCGAGTCTCGTCGCGAGCGCTCTGCCCGGCCTTGGCAAGAGTTGGCCCGCAAACAATGTTCGATATACTTTAGCGAGCATGGGAGCCGGTGTGCGTCAGGGAGTTCTTGCACTATTGATCCTGACTGCGGGGACCGCGGCGGGGGCGACGTATGAGGATGCGGTGCGGCCGTTGCTGCACTCGCACTGCTCATCGTGCCACGGCGGAGAGTCGCCGGCGGGCGGTTTCGCGGTCGAGCGCCTGGTCAGCTTGACCGAGACGGAAACGCTACAGGAACGGGCCCGTTGGGAGCTGATCGCGCGGCGGATGCGCGCCGGGGAAATGCCTCCGATGGGCGCGCCGCAGCCCGCTCGCGAACAACTGAGCGCTGTAACGGAGTGGATCGACACCTCGTATGATCGCCTGGATCTGACGCAGCCGATCGACCCCGGCCGTGTCACCGCGCGCCGCCTCAACCGCGTGGAATATTCGAACTCGGTGCGGGATCTGCTGGGCGTCGATATGAACCCGGCCGCCGAGCTTCCTCCGGACCCCTACGGCTACGGCTTCGACAACATCGGCGACGTCCTTTCGATGAACGCCGCGCTCACCGAGCAATATCTCAAAGCAGCCGAACGGATAACGCAAGCGGCGATTCCGATCGACGCGGCGACACCGCCAGCGACCATGCAGCGCTATCTGGCCGAGCGCATGGGGCAGGATCACCAGCTTCGCATTCACGTTGATCATGCCTTTCCGGTGGATGGCGAATACACGCTCAAGACAGCCTTCTATCAGGCGCTGAAGGATGGCGCGCGCGTGCGGCTGAAACTGGCCGTGGACGGGCGTGAGGTTGGCGCCGATGTGCTGCAGTTCTACTACCAGATCGACCGGGCGATCGAGACGCCCAGCGTCAGGATCACGGCGGGGCGGCATCGTATCGATGCCACGATCGAAGTGCTCCCGGAGCCGCCCTACAAGGGTTCTCAACCTTATTTGGAGTACATACAGGTGTATGGTCCGGTGGCGGCGACTCCGGCGGCCGAGACCGCAGCGTACGCTCGCTTTTTCCCGTGTGGGCACCCGCCTGGGCAGCATGATTCGGCGGTTTGCGCGAGGCAGATTCTGCCGCCGTTGGCGCGGCGCGCCTTTCGGCGGCCGGTAACCGCGGATGAGATCGACGGGCTGCTGACGTTAGCGGCGGGCGAGGAAGCTCGTAGCGGATCGTTCGAGCAGTCGATGCGGACGGCGGTGCAGGCGTTGTTGGTATCGCCGAACTTTCTGTTTCGCGTGGAGCGCGATGCGCCCGGAACCGGCCCGCATCCGCTGAGTCCATACGAACTCTCGACGCGGCTCTCTTATTTCCTTTGGAGCAGCTTGCCCGATGAAGACCTTGCCCGGCAGGCGGAAGACGGTCGGCTGAATGCAAGTCTGCGGCAACAGGCTGAGCGGATGCTCGCGGACCCGAAAGCCAGCGCTCTGGTCGAAAACTTCACGGGCCAGTGGCTGCAGACGCGGAACCTCGCGGTTACCAAGCCAGACCCGGAGCTTTTTCCCGAGTTCGATGGCGAGTTGGCCGAGGCGATGCGTACAGAAACCGAGATGGTGTTCGCCGCGATCCTCAAGGAGGACCGATCGCTGCTCGAGTTTCTCGACGGCAAGTTCACGTTCTTGAATGAGCGCCTGGCAAACCATTACGGCATACCGGGCGTGGCCGGGGACGAGTTTCGGCGCGTGGAATTGGACGGAGCGCAGCGCAGCGGCGTGCTCACGCATGCCAGCGTGTTGACGGTGTCATCGTATCCGACGCGGACGAGCGCGGTAATCCGAGGCAAGTGGGTGCTCGACAACATTCTCAATGAGCCGCCGCCGCCGCCCCCGCCGGATGTTCCGGCGCTCGATGAGTCGGCAGTAAGCGGTGGAACCATGCGCCAGCAGTTGGAGAAACATCGCGCCCATGCGGCGTGCGCGGCCTGCCATGCGCGAATGGATCCGCTCGGCTTCGGTCTGGAAAACTACGACGCAATCGGGCGTTGGAGAGATCACGAAGGCGAAGCGCCGATTGACGCTTCAGGCGTATTGCCGGGCGGGCAAACGTTCGAGACGCCATCCGAGTTGAAGGCGATCATCGCAGAGAATAAGGATGCGTTTGCCCGCGCGCTGGTGGAAAAGATGCTGACCTACGCGACGGGCCGCGGCATGGAGATCAGCGACCGGCCGGCAATCAAGCGGATTGCCGCTCGCGTAAAGGAAAGCGGCTACCGGTTCCGCGAACTCATCCTGGCCGTCGTGGAAAGCGAGACGTTCCGCATGCGGTCGGCGAAAAGGGCAGAGGGAGATTCATGAAGCCAACGTTATCGCGACGTCACCTGCTGCGCGGCATGGGTACCGCCATCGGCCTGCCGCTGCTTGACGCGATGATTCCGTCGTTTGCCAGCGCGACGCCGTCAGGCGCGCCGCCGCGTTTGATCATCGTGTACGCTCCAAGCGGGATGATTATGCCCTATTGGACCCCGGCGGAAACAGGCGCTGCGTTTGAGTATCCGCGTACGCTGGAGCCGCTGGCCCGGCACCGCGACGATGTGCTGGTACTGAGCGGGTTGGCGGCCAACAACGGCAACGCGCTCGGAGACGGAGCGGGCGACCATGCCCGGGCCGCATCGTCTTACTTGACCGGCGTTCATCCCCGCAAGACGGAAGGCGCCGACATCCAGTGCGGGCGCTCGATGGACCAGATCGCCGCCGACCATCTCGCCTCGAAGACACGCCTGCCGTCGCTCGAGTTGACCTGCGAAGACAGCCGTCAGATCGGGTCCTGCGATAGCTATAGCTGCGTGTACCAGAGCATCTCGTGGAAATCGGAAACTCAGCCACTGCCGCCGGAGATGAATCCGCGAAGGGCGTTTGAGCGGATGTTCGGCGATGCGAGTTTGAGCCCGGCCCAACGCGAATCCAGGCGCAGCGTGCTCGATCATGCGCGGGTCGAGACGGGCAAGCTGGCGCGCGAGTTAGGACCGGCCGATCAACGCAAGCTCGACGAATATCTGACGGCGATTCGCGAAGTAGAAACCCGCATCGAGCGGGCCGGCCGTTCGGACGAGGGTGCGCCGCCGGCCGGAGTGGAAGCGCCGGCGGGTATGCCCAGCAGCTATCGCGAGCATGCGCAACTGATGTTCGATCTATGCGCTCTGGCGTTTTCCTCCGACACGACGCGAGTGATCACATTCATGCTCGCCCGCGAGGGTGGCTTGCAGACGTATCCGGAGGCGGGGGTTCCCGAAGCGCATCACTCCTGCACTCATCACCGTGACCAACCGGACTTGATCGAGAAGGTCGCGAAAATCAACGAGTTTCACGTGCAGCAGTTCAGCTACTTCCTGGATAAGTTAAAGGCGGCCCCCGACGGCGATGGAAGATTGCTGGACCACACGGCCGTCGTGTACGGCGCTTCGATTGGCGACCCCAACGTTCACGATCACAACAACCTCCCGACCCTGCTGGCGGGAGCCAAGGGCCTGGTTCGCGGCGGGCGTCACGTACGGCATCCAAAAGACACACCGGTGACGAATCTGCACCTGGCGCTCCTGGATTTTCTCGGCGTGCCCGTCGGCCGGCTCGGAGATTCGTCAGGCCGATTGGATTTGCTCGGGGATCTGGCGTAGCCACAGCCGTTCGCGCCGAGGCGCTCTAAGATAGCGAGGCTGCAGTGAAGACATCTGTTTTCTACTTACTAATCGTTCTTGGCTCGACGTGCATCGTCGCGGCTTCTCCGCCCCAGTACGACTCGGGGACGGTTGTTGAAAGCATGGTCGCGATGAGGGATGGCGTTCGTCTCGCAACCGACATCTACCTTCCCTCAAACGGTGGCGCGCCGGTGAGCGGGCGGTTCCCCGTTATCGTCCTCCGAACACCCTATCGCAAGGCATCCATCAAGCAAACCGGGCTATCTCTCGCCAGCCGCGGTTACGCCGTTGTCGCGCAAGACTGTCGCGGGCGCTTCGACTCAGAGGGAGAGTTTTACGCCTTCGTGAATGAAGGTACGGATGGCTATGACACCATCGAATGGGCCGCGGCTCAGGAATGGTCGAACGGCAGAGTTGGCACGTCGGGGCCGTCGTACCTGGCGTGGGATCAATACCACGCCGCCATGTACCGTCCGCCGCATTTGACCGCCATGTTTGCCGGCGTCGGAGGGGCAAATTTCTACCAGGAGTTCGGCCATCCAGGAGGCGCGACTAATCTGGGCTGGCCTCTTTGGCTGGCACGGTCCGCGCAGACAAGCCCTCAGGCGGCGGATCACGTTGCCGAGGCCGAAGCGTTGGCGCAGATGCTCAAGGAACCCTCCGCGTGGCTTGGCATGCATCCGAAAGAACGCGAGAAAGTGTTTGAGAAATTTCCCGCGCATCTACAGATGTATCGTGACCTATACAAGCACACGACGTTCGATCACTACTGGAAGCAGCGCGGGTTCGATATTCGGGGTCATCACGGCGAGATGAAAGACGTGCCGGCGTTGTTTGTCAGCGGCTGGTATGACTATTTCTCGGCGGGCGTGTTAGAGAATTTCGCGTCGCTCAGCAAGATCCAACAGAGCGACAAGAAGCTCATCATGGGCCCATGGTGGCACGCGACCGGCGGCGACAGTTGCGGAGACGCGTCCTTCGCGCGAGCTTCCCAAATGGACGAAACCGCCATCATGCTCGGTTGGTTCGACCACTGGCTCAAACAGGAACCCTTGGAGAACGTACCTTCTTCGGCGGTCTCTTTCTATCGCATGGGCGGAGGCGAGGGAGGGCGCGACGCGGACGGCCGGCTCCGTCACGGCGGCCAGTGGCTCTCGGCGTCAAGCTGGCCGCCCGAAGACGCGACGCCCGCGCGATGGTACCTAGGCTCCGGCGGGCGGCTCGCGACGCAGAAGCCGGGCCAGCAGCAGCCCGACAGCTACGTCTTTGATCCGGATCATCCCGTGCCCACCATCGGTGGACGTTTCGCGATGGGGCCGTGGAGCCCCCGCTGTGTTCAGGACCAGGTATGCAAACTGGATTACCTCGGTTGCGACGATGCGAAGCCGCTAGCTGAGCGAAGCGACGTGCTGGTCTACCAAACCGAACCACTCGACAAAGAAGTTGAAGTCACCGGCCCCATTAGCGCAACGCTGTGGGTCTCGTCCGACCGCGTGGATACCGACTTCACCGCCAAGCTGATCGACGTGTACCCCGACGGCTACGCGATGATTCTTGCCGAAGGGCAGATCCGCGCGCGCTACCGACACGGCTTCGATCGAACTCAGCCGCTCGAACCCGGCGCCACGCACGAGGTTGTTGTGCAATTGGGATCGACAAGCAATCTCTTCGCGAAGGGGCACCGCATTCGAGTAGATATTTCCAGCAGCAACTATCCCAACATCGAACCAAACCCCAATACCGGGGAACCTCCCTATGAGGTAACCCGCCGCATGAAAGCGAACAATCGAATCTTCCACGACTCCGAGCGGCCGTCTTTTGTAGAGTTGCCTCAACGCGCAACGCCGCCCGTCTCGGTACGATAGAGAGCCAATCGAGCTGGTAACTCCAGAGTTGCCGCCGCCCGGGTGTGTCACCGCTGGGCATTCCCAAAGAAACGAAATGGGACAGCACTGAGCTTCCACGGACTGCAAAAAGGTAGACGTGTTCGTGGCGGAATCCCTCGTCGAATCCCGGGGCTGGCTGGACTCCCTGCGCGATCAGCGAACGCCGCGATCGAGGAGGGAAGGCTTCCAGCGCTTGATCAATTGCTGGACTGCGGCGCGATCCGAGGGAGTCAGGTATTGGAACCTTCCTGTTGCATCCTCGCCCTTCAGGATCACCTGAAGCCGGGAGCCTAGGTAGTCCAGCGTCTCGTTGGGCAGAGAGTCGAAAGCGTCGGAGAGGATGAGGTAGCTGATGGGTGTTTGCAGCAGGCGGGTTTGGAGATCGAGTTCGTAGAGGGGACCACGCCGCGAAAAGGCTTCCGATAGGGGCGAGCGTTCGCGGATCGGGTTCGGCAGCTTTGCCTCTCCCGCGAACAGGAGAGACTCGAGCAAGTCTTCGGCGGGGCGCTCGATACGGCGCTTGACCGACTGAAGCATCTCGTCGGAGCCGCCGTAGCGAGACATCGCCTCGTCGCGATACGTGATCGCTTTTCGCGCTTCAAGAGCGGCGCGGGCGATGTAGTTGTGCGTCTGGGTTTGATGGACGAGCAGGAGATGGGCGACGATGTCGCTATCGGCCGCCAGGTATTCGTCGAGGTTGATTACGGTGGAGAGGTCGCGGGATTCGGCGGCCTGCGGCGTTTTGGCGTCGGGCAAGACCCGGTTACCCCAGTGCTCAATGACGTCCCCCGTAACGTACCAGCCACCAAAGCGCTCGGAAACCGGCGTACGCTGGCTCACGTCGATCGTGCCGAGCTGAAAGAAAGGCTGGCCGTCTGCCGCCGGATGGACGGATCTGGTCAGATGGCCGGGGATGCCGAGAGTACGGCCTGACTCGTGGCATTGCAGGCATTGGCCGGTGTCAGGCGTTGGCCGCGCCGGTGTTGACGAGTCTTGCGCGATCGTATAAAACGAGGCGCCGCTGACGGAATCGGCCGTGGAGATTTCAATAAACGGTCCGTCGCGCACCCAGCCGACATAAACATCGTCATTGAAATAGAGAGCGCGCGGCGAACGCGGTGAGATCAATCGAAACTGGGCGCTGGTCTTGGAGAAGACCAAGGTTTGGGTTAGGGGAGAGATGTCGAGCGCTTCGAGAAGCGCGTCGAGGTAGCCGCGCGGCTGGCGGTATTCAAGGTGCACCGCACCGGAATCGATTCGCTGCCGCAGATCTTCGACGGGATTCGCCGCCGCGGCGACCGCGGCTAGGGCCAAGATCCAAACGCAGACTTTCATGGCAGCAGGTTCGCGCGCTCGCCGAACCCGAGACGATAGCTCATGGCGAATCCCATGCGGCGGACCATGGCCTCCCAGGTGGCCGCGTCGTGCTGGTTGCAGTGCCGGGCGAGCGTTTCGGCGAAAAGGTCGAGCCAGCGCGCGAAATGGTCGCCGCTCAATTCCGGGACGGCGCGGTGTTGTTCGAACGGATTTCCGGCATAGCGGCGTTCGCCGTGCAACACCGTCGCCCAGAACCCATACATAGTCTCGAGGTGCGCCGTCCAGTCGGCCACATGCTTTTCGAACATGGGGCCGAGCAAGGGGTCTTGGCGGGCTGCGTGGTAGAAATCGTCGACCACGGTACGGATAGCACGGTCGTCGATCTGGCCGGAGACTCCGCTAGCAGGGCGCGCGGGCGTAGGAGACATGTGCGGATCTTTCATGGAAGTGGTATCGTAAATACCACTTTAGCGATTTCTTGGGATTTCTGTCAATGCGATTAACTCAGAGAACCGACTATGGCCTCCGATTGCTGATGTATCTCGCCATCAACGGGGAGGTCGCTTCCGTCAGGGACATCGCGGCGCGCTTTCGATTGTCGCCGCACCACGTGATGAAGGTGGCGCAGGAGCTAGGGAAGGCGGGCTGGGTCGAGGCGCAACGAGGGCGAGGCGGAGGACTGACGCTGGCTGTTGAGCCGCGAACGCTTAAGATCGGGGACGTCGTGCGGCGGTTGGAGCCGGATTTCCGGTTAGTTGAGTGTTTTGAACCGGCGGCGAACGATTGCATAGTCACCAAAGCGTGCCGGTTGCGGGGTGTTCTCGAGCAAGCGTTGGAGTTGTTCTTAGGGCGCCTAAACGCCGTGACACTAGCGGACTTGATGGAGGATCGGCGAGCGTTGGCGAAACTGCTGCAGATCAAGACAACTGCGTGAGCGTTCTTGCAGCGGAACATCTGAGATCGGTAAATCAACCCAACACCCTTCCAGTAGCACAAAACAAAACCCCACGGTGTTGGACAGCAAGGAACCGCTTGCTATCCAGATGCCTATATAGTCAGCGCCGGGGCGGTAGAATCTGACGGCAGAGGGCATAATGCGTATCCGAAAGATTTCTCAGTCTGCTTTGGTTGCGGTAGTGGCCTGCGTGGCGTTGCACGCCCAGACCAAACCACGAGCGCGCGACCTTGGCGTGCCGTTCGATGGGACGCCGGGACCGTTGAACGCAATCACCGACGTTGCTGGCGTCGAGGTCGGCCACACGACGCTGATCAGCGGCGAAGGTCCGCTCGTTGTGGGCAAAGGTCCGGTGCGGACCGGCGTCACAGCGATTCATCCGCGCGGAAAGCGGGCCAACGACCCGGTGTTCGCCGGTTGGTTCGCTCTGAACGGCAACGGCGAGATGACCGGAACGACGTGGGTCGAGGAGTCGGGCCTCATGGAAGGCCCCCTCATGATCACCAATACCCATAGCGTCGGCATCGTGCGGGACGCCGTGATCGCCTGGCAGGTCGAGCACAGCCTGATGCATCAGAGTTTTTCATTGCCCGTCGTGGCGGAGACATTCGACGGCGGCCTCAACGACGTGAACGGGTTTCATGTCAAACGCGAGCATGCTTTCGCGGCGCTCGAAAACGCCGCCAGCGGACCGGTGGCGGAAGGCAACGTGGGCGGCGGAACCGGGATGCGCTGCTATCAGTTCAAAGGCGGTATCGGGACATCGTCGCGCAAGCTGACCGCGGACCAAGGCGGTTATACCGTGGGAGCGCTCGTGCAGGCGAACTTCGGCCGTCGCGATCAGCTCACGATTGCGGGTGCGCCCGTCGGCAAAGAGCTGCCGTGTGAGAAGTACGGGCCGTGTGGCAGCCGCCCGCCGCCGAGCCGAGAGGGCTCCATTATCATTGCCGTCGCGACCGATGCGCCGCTCGCCGCCCATCAGCTCAAGCGGCTTGCCCGCCGGGCATCTCTCGGCGTAGCGAGGACCGGAAGTACCTCGGGGAACTCGTCGGGCGATATCTTCATCGCGTTTTCGACCGGCAATCCGGGCGTGGCCGGCCCTGAAAAGAAAGCGAACCTGGAAATTCTCTTGAACTCGCAGCTCGATCCCGTCTTCGAGGCAACGGTGCAGGCTACCGAAGAGGCCATCGTCAATGCGCTGGTCGCGGCCGAAACCATGGTGGGCATCAACGGAACGACCGCGGTTCGCCTGCCGCACAACGAGTTGCGCGAGGTCCTTCGCAAGTACGGCCGGCTGTTGGAGTGAGAAGATCGTACACGGTTCCCGCCGGGCCGCGGGCACGCGGGTGTTCCTTCAGCGTTCTGTTCGGCTGCCGCGCGTGGCGGGTCCAGTCGAGTCCCGTGCCGGCGGGATTTCATGACGGCTGAATCGCCGGCCTTGAAGGTGTAAGGCTGTGCGCGATCACCAATAGGCCAACCCAGCGCAGAATACTGCGTCGGGAGAAAACAAGCAGGCATGCCGCACAGCTTTTGTTAATCGTTACCCAAAATGGCGGCATATTACTATTGGCATATGTCCCCTGCTTATTACAATTCATGACAACAAAGTAAGAATATTCTGTTGGGACGCCCCACAAAAGGTGCAAAATCCGCTTTTCCGAGATAGGCAGACCGGTATTCGGCCGGCCGTCAGCTCTCAGTCAAAGGAGAAGACAAATGTCCCAACAGAAAATAGAACCCCGGCTCCAAATCTTCATGGAGCAGCAGCGCGCCCGTGCGGCAACGGGTTTGGAAAGCGCGGATATGGCGCAGACCGGCATTGATGTTACGATTTCCCACCAGGAGAACATCGTGGCCGGGGAAGGAGGCGAGAGGAAGCCCCAGCTCCAGTCGCTTGCTTCGCGGGTACAGAAAAGTCAGAGCCCCATCCTCGCCGAGTTGAAAAAGCTGGGCGTACAAGGCGTCACGACACATTCGCTGACCAACGCCGTCACCGCCAAGCTCACGCCCTCTCAGCTCAGCAAGATAGCGGAGCTCGATGAAGTCAGCCTGATCCGTTTGGAAGCTGTCGAAATGGTCACCTGCATGGATGAGAGCCCCAACGTCTTTGAGCTACCGGAGGCGCAGCAGGACTTCAACGCCAGCGGGCGTGGAGTGCGCGTCGCCATTCTCGACAGCGGCGTGGACCGCGACCATCCGGCTCTACTCGGCAAGGTGGTGGACGAATTCGACGCCTCGGGAACGGGGCTGGCGCCGGGAAACCACGGCACGCACGTCGCCGGCACAGTCGCCAGCAACGATCCCGTAATCCGCGGCGTGGCCCCGCAGTGCGACCTGCTCAACATCAAGGTGCTGAATATTTTTGGCGGCGGTCTGCCGGCGTCGGTCATCAACGGCCTCGATCAAGCCGTCCGGCGCGGCGCGCGCGTCGTGAACCTGAGCCTGGGGTGGAGCGAAGTGTTCCACGGCTGGGTTTGCAACGATGCGGACTGCATCCTTTGTCAGGCGGTCGACAACGCCTCGCGGCTGGGCGTCGCGGTTGTGGTTGCTGCCGGAAACGAAGGCGGTGCGGCGGTGCCGCCGTTCCGCATTCGACACCCCGGCGCCGCGCGTCGCGCCATCACGGTGGGCTCGGTCGATAAGGCTAAGATTCTGGCGGGCTCC
>JBBDWJ010000307.1:0-13456 GCA_040902925.1 Bryobacterales bacterium
CAAAACGCCCAGCGTGATCGCCGGCGCGTAGGGAATGGCTTCCTTGCGAAGCGGCGTAGCGGCCGCCGTGGCCGGCCGCGCCATGCGGCGCAGCTTCTTGACGATCAGGTAGCCCAGAGCCATCAGCCCGCCGACAATCGCCGTCATCATCGCCGCGACGACGATCAAATTCGAGCCCAAAATCGCTCCGAACCCGGCCATCAGCTTGATGTCTCCGCCGCCCATGCCGCCCATCAGGAAGAAAATCAAGAAAACTCCAAAACCGATCAGGCTGCCCAGCAGCGCGTCCCAAAGTCCGGCCACGCCGTGGAGCCAGGACTGCGCCACGATGCCCGACACAAACGCCGTCAGCGCGATCACGTTGGACACCCTGCGGCGCCACAGATCTTCGATGCTGGCCGCCACGCCAATCACCAGGCTGAGCCCCACTAACCAGAACAACTCGTTCATCTCGTCGACCGTTTCCCGTCCGTCTGCCGCTCGCCGCCCATCAAACGCTTTCGTCCGTCCGCTGCTCTCCGGCCGTTCCGGCTGCTGCTTGCTTACCGCTAGCCCGCCCGCCGTTTGCAGGCCCACCACGCCGGCTCAACGGGTTGGGGGCGGAGCCTGCCCGGCGCCAACGATTCCCACTCCCGGCTGCATCGTGAAGAGCCGTCTGAGTCGTCAAAATTGGGAACCCCCCGGAACCCGTGGAACCGAACCACGACTGCGAACGCGGGGCTCGATTGGATCTCTGTTTTTCGCGACCCTGGCGCGCTATCCCGCCGTGCATCCCGTCGTGCGAATCGCGACAGCTTTTTTCGACCGCCTCAAGTGGAGCTAACCAGCGTTTTCTCCACGTCCCGACTTCCGCAGCTAACTCTTTTCTTTGCAATATTATGAATTCCCCAGGACAAAGAAAATTCACAGAACCCTGCGGTTTTAACCGTATCGTTACTTAGGCATGCCTAGGACGATTGACCCAGGGCCTCATAACGCCACCCTTAGAACCGAATTTCGTATGTCTCCTTTGTCCCGTCGTTTCAGTTTTTTGCGGCCTCAGGGCCGTTAGCGGCCCGCAATGGGGCGGCCTGGGCCGCGGGCGCCGCGGCGCGCTCGAAAAACAGCGCCTCGCCATCGTCATAGACCAGCCGCCAATCGGGGTCGATCTTCAGGGTCGTCGCCAGCGCCCACGACGCCGGCAGCAGCGCCGCCTCGAAGTCGTGCTTGGCCATGATCTGCCGCCAGCCCCATTTGCCGTTCATCAGCGCCACGTACTCGTCGCGAATCGACGGGTCGTAAAAGTCGCTGCGGCCATCGATGAAGGTCTTGAACTCGGGGTGGAAGCGGTAGACCAGGTAATCGCCCCATTGGTCGGTGCTCAACAGCCGTCGGCCGACGATGCGGTCGGCCAGCGAATCGGCGGCCATTTTCGGGAACCGGAAGGCGGGAAATTCGGCCTTCCACCTGGGATCGTCGGCGCGCACGCTGAGCATCACGGCGATCAAGGCGATGGCGGCCACGCCGGCCAGGTTGAAAACCACCGGCCCCGACTCGGACGCCGCGCGCGACTTGCCGCCATAGTCCTCGGCGATCTCGCGCAGGATCTTCAGCCAGGCGTTGCCGCGCTCGGCGCCCTGCTCCATCAAAGCGGTCAGCTCGCGCGCCAGGATCGGCGTCGCGACGATCATGAACAGCGGCACATGGCGCACCGACAGCAGCGCGGCGTGCGCCCAGGCGCCGATCAGCAGCGCCTCGGTGAAGCGGCGCTGCGCCAGCAGCCGCCCGGCCAGCGCCAGGCTCAGCAACAGCACGATCTCGAAGATGCGCAGGCTTTCGCCGCGGAAGTCGGGCGCCCGGAACTCCTGCACGTTGTTGAGAATGAAGTCCGACCCCAGGTAGGCGAAGATGTGCTGGTGCAGCTCCCAGCCATAGGGGTTGACGAGCGTCGCCGCGCAACAGGCCGCTAGCAGCGTCATGTAGCGCTTGAATCCGGGCGGCAGGCGCAGCCAGCGCGGCTGCACCGCGCGGCGGTCCCAGGCCTCCAGCAACTCCTCGGCGCCCGTGCCGGCGGCATAGATCCCTACCGTCACCAGCAGCGCCGCAAAGCCGCCGTGCGTGTTCACCCACAACGCCACCAGCGGCGCCAGCAGCCACACCGCGCGGCCTCGCTGGCCGTGAGTCTGGCGCTTGCGGTCCGCCGCCAGCAGCCATAGCGTCAGCAGCAGAAAGCCCCATGTGAACATGTGCGGCCGCGCCAGCCAATGCAGCATCGAGACCGAGCAGACCGCCAGCGTTCCCAAAATGGCGACCAGCAGATTCGATCCGCCCCACACCATGTAGCGCATCAGCAGCGCCGCGGTCGCCGCGATCACGATGCCGGCCAGCAATACCAGCGCGCGCAGCCCCCAGGCGTCATGCAGCAGCGCGAACACGACGTCGGCCAGCCACTCCCAGGCGAACCACTGGCGGCCCTCCATCGAAAACGAGAACAGGTCGTGGTGCGGAAACTGTCCTTCGGCGAGCACCCATTGGCCGGCCCGAATGTGCCAGCCGGTGTCGCCGTCGCCCAGCAGCGCCGTCGAGCCCGAGCCGAGGAAAAACACCCAGAACAGCACCGCCACGAAGACGCAGTCGGCAATCGAAGGCGCGACGAATTTCTGCACCCATCCGGCCGGCTTGGCCGCCGGACGCGCCAGTTCCACTCGCGGCTGCGCTACGTCGTGGGACGCCACTCTAGGCCACCCCCAAAAAGTCGCGGAGAGCTGCTCCGCACTTGTAGATCGGCGTCGCGCGTCGTATGACTTTATTCGCGGCGGGCGTTTCCGCTGCCCGATAGTCCGCTCGACTGGTTGGTTTACACTTCTTCAAAACCGTACCCCTGTTGAAACCAAAGTCCTATCCCGTGGCAGCCCTGTGTTGCCAGGAACGCTCGCCGCCCCCGGCCCAAGCCGGCCGTGAGGGATAGCACCGTAAGGGACAGCGCCGTGAGGGATAACGCCGTAAGAAATAGCGCCGTAAGGAATCGCGCCGCGGGCCGCCGCCTCGCCGCCGGCGCTGGTCAACCCGCTGATGTCGTAAATGCGAACCCCGCCGCCGGGGCTGACATACACCGCCGGCCGGCCGGCGAGCACTTCCGCGGTCCGTTTCTGAATGAACTCCTGGGCCGATTCGAGGTGATAATCGTCAGCGGCCGAGAGCCAGTAGCGGGCTCCAATCCCGCAAGCCGAATCGGTCAGCCGCGCCAGGTCCTGATCGAGCGCCGCCTCGCTTTGCAGATAGAAAGCCGCGGTCGAAAACGCCATCGGGCGCAGCGCCTGCCGGCCGGTATAGAGATACAGGCTGGCGTCCTCATCGGCAATAAAGCGGTCGGCCGCGGCGGTGTTTTGGCGGATCCACTCGTAGGCCTGTTGTTTTTCGGTCTGCATCTGGCCCAGTTCGGTGCGTTTGGCCGCCATGGCCTCGGGGACCACCCACAGGTAGCGGTAGCCGCTGTAGACGCCCAGCGCGGCGAATGCCGCCATCACGACAGCCGCGACGGCACGGTCGAGCAACGGCTTGCCGGGCCGGAAAAGCTCGAGCGTCAGGCGGGTCAGGCGGCCGATCTCCGACCAGGCGCCGGCCAGAAACAGCGGCACGGCCCAGGCAAAAAAACGGTCCATCAGGGTGTAGTTCCAGACCAGGACAACCCCCGCATAGGCCGCGAGAACCAAAAACGCCGGGTGCCGCCGCGCCATCGCCAGCGCCACCATGCCCTTGACGATCGTGAACGAGATCGCTACCGCCGCCAGTTGCCACCCAAAGCTCGAAAAACCGGACGCCGGGATGCTAAATACCGTGATTGCAGGCTGTTTCACCAGTTCCCGAAAGTTAAAGCTCAATAGTGCGGCGAACGTCGGCCAGTCCGGCGTCGACAGCTTCCAAAAGCTTAAATAGCTCCCGTAAAACTGTAGGGTCTGCTGGTATCCGCTTGCAGAGGAAGCATCTGCGCCTGCCGGGCCGGCGCGGAATAACAGCGGCAGAACGGCTAGCGCGACCGCCAAGGCCACACAGGCCGCCGCGGGCCGATAAGCGCGCCGCCACACGGCCGCCAGCGCCATGCCCGCGAATAACGTCACCCCGATCGAGCGGGCCATGCAGGCCAGCGCCGCCAGGCCGAAGGCCGCCGCCCAATACCCCACCGCCGGCGAGGGGCCCACCGCCGAAGACGAGGTTGTGCTCGTCAGCGCCCGGTAGGAAAACACCAGGCACCACACCACCAAAGCCATGAACGGCACATCGCTGAGCAGCAAGCCGCTCAGATGCACCACGACCGGCTGCGCGGCGCAAACAGCGGTCAGCCATAGCGCCACCCCGTCCGGCAGGCCGAACTGCCGCAGCAGCACGAAACAGCCGCCCACAAACGCCGCCCCGCCGAACGCCACCGTCCAGACCGCCAGGCTCAGGTTGGCCGGGAACTCCGGCGCCACCCGCCAAACCCAGGACAGCGCCCACGGAAACAGCACCGGATACTTGGTCTGCGGCGGCGTGCCGGGGACGCTCGCCATGCGATACCCGTCGCCCTCCGCCAGCGAGCGCGCCGCCGTCCAATACAGAGAATCGTCGTGGTAGTAGCCGAACCAAGCCGGGGACGCCTGACTATGCACCAGGGCCAGATACGCGATCAAAATCGCGGGCAAGCCGACAATCACGCTGCGGTGCATTTTGCCTGGGGGAGGCGGGGCGGCTGTTGCCCGGCCTAGGCCACTCTACTCGCAAGTTGCGGGTCTGCTCCCAGCCGCGGGGTTCGTCTCACTACCCGCGGGCCGCGAGGCGCGACGGCCGGCATGCTTGGTTTGCGTTGCTGGCCGTACTTACCGTACGGGCCAAGCACGCCACGCCGCCGGCGCCTCGGATCCATTTGCCTGACAGATGCCCCAGGCTTGTCTGGCCGATTCCTTGGCCAGATTCCAACGCCCAGGTCGCAAAACCCGGGTTCCGGACGCCTTCGGCCGCTTCCCGCTGCAACGCCTCGCTGCAAGACCTGGCGGCAATACCGCCTAGGCTTCGTCGGCGAACGCCGCGGAGGTAATCACTTCTTCGTCCAACTCATCGCCGACGCCGCGCAGCTTGCGGCCGTACATCGCCAGCTCGAAACGGTCCTTCACCCCGGTCTTTTCGAAGATGTGCATCAGATGCACCTTCACCGTCCCGGTGGTGATACATAAGGAATCGGCAATCTGCTTGTTTTTCATGCCGCGCATGACCAGCGTAAGGATCTCTTCCTCACGCGGAGTCAGCCGCGGCGTGGTCCGGCGATTGATGAAACCGACGAACTGATTCGAGATCGAGCTCTCGATCCAGATATTGCCGTTGGCGACCGTGCGCAGGCAGTCCAGGATCACCTGAATCGGAAGCGTCTTTTTGAGAATCCCCCGCGCGCCAACTTGCAGCGCCCGGAACGACTCGACTTCCGAAATTTCCGCGGCCCAAAGCACCGGCTCGGTTTCAGGCGATTGGACTTTCAGGTCCGAGATAAGCTGGAAAACGGCTTTGGTTCCAAAGGCCTTGTCGATCAGACAGACCTTGGGCGTTTCGTTCAGGACGATGTCCAGCACGGCCTTGGTGTTGGTCGCGAACCCGATAAACTCGAGGTCGTCGGCCTCTTCCAGGCTTTTGCGCAAACCCTCCACTACGATCGGCTGCGATTCGCAGGCACAGATACGGATCATTTCACCCCCGCTAAGCCGCGCCAATCGGGGGAGGGCGCAGGCAGTACTATCACCATCAAGTGAATAGTAGTACCGAGAGAGGCGGCAGGAAAATCATCACAGCACCTTAACTGTGTGAGTGAAATGCCCTAAGGTGAGTCAGTTGCGGGCGAACGCCCGAACCCGCAACGGCCTTCCGCCAGCCGCCGGATCGAAGCGCTAACAGGCTTTGAGAAAAGCCATTTATGGGGAGTAGCTCAAGTTTGCAAGGGTCGGCCACGCGACCCAACGCAAGCACCCTAGTCCCCTCACAAAAAAAGGGGGCGAACAACTTACGACGCGTGTCTGTAGAGCCACGCCCCACTGCACTTGTGGGGCTCCGGCGGCCGCCACATGGAGGTGCGAAAGCAGAGACGCCGGTAGGCGGGCTCAAAAACCGGGCGGACCGCGGAGAGACACCGCGGCTGGGAGCGTGAAAACTGCGCGGCTGGGACCGCCGAGAGCTGCGCGGCTGGGAGCGCGAGGAAAGAGCAAGGCAAAGGCAACGCGCAAGGGCCAGAAAGCAAAAGGGATACTGAAACCGGCCTAGCTCAGGCGGAGCAGTATATCGGTCCGGGGTTACCGGGAACGTGCGGCGTCGACGCGGGGGACCGACGCCAACGGCGCTATTGATAGCGGCTACGGGGGATAGCGGCTACGGGGGATAGCGGCTACGGGGGATAGCGGCCACGGGTGTTAGCGGCTTCGGGTGCTACCGGGCGGCTACGTGTACATGTATATATAGCCGCCCCTGGGCGGAACGTTCGCCTTTTTGCTCGCCTATTCGTAACGCAGCGCCTGTGGCCGCGGTGCGGGACGGCCGCCACCACGCGGAGGCTTTCGGGGCATGGATCGCTGATATTATGCCCTCATGTCTCGGTTGCGCGGAAATTCTGGCTCTGACCAGCCCTGACCCCGATTGGCCTGACCCCGATTGGCCTTCATAACTGGCCTGCGGCTTTTAGCTCGGCTCCGAAAGTTGCGAGCGGCATCACCAGCGTCAGCGGCTTGTCGTGCAGGGGCACAGCGCCATAACTCGCGTACCATTGGGCCGCCCGCTCGTTCTTCGCGTCCATGATGAGGACAACGCCGCCGGCCTCGACCGCAGCGCGCAGGCAGCGCCGCGCCGCGGCAGCCAGAAGCTGCCCGCCCAGCCCTTGCCCCTGCACGCGGACGTGCGTGGCAATCCGCGCGAGCCTGAATCCCGGAACGTCGTGCCGGGCGAGGCCGCGCCGCATCATCCCCGGCGTGTCCGCATAGGCGAGCGCGCCTGGCGCCAGACTGTAGAAACCCAGGATGGTCTTGCTGTCGGCGGCGTCGATCGCCAGGAAGGTTTTCGCCGCGCCGAGATCGTGGCTCTGGCGGGCGTAGCGCCGCAGAAAGTCGTTCATGGCGGCGTCGCCGCAATCGAAAGCCTTGCGGTCATGCTTCGGCGAGATCGGCTCTTCGTACCAGCCGGGAAGCGTCATGTCCGCTTCGGCTTGGGCTTCGGCTTGGGCTTCGGCTTGGGCATCAGCTTCGGCATCGCTGCGATGGCCGCGCGCAGCCTGGCATTAGGAGCAGGCGGGTTTTCGAGCAGGTCGAGCACCCTGAGGCTGTCCCGCTCGGATAGGACAATACGCTCGGCCTTCTCGATGACTGCTTTGGCTTCGCGCAGCGCGGGCTGCAGAACGAAGTCGGTCAGATCCGTATTCCTCAGCGCCGCCGCCCGCATCAGCGCCGCCTTTTGCTCCGGGCGCACCCGCAGGTTCATGCGCTTGTTGTCCTCGATGGGGGCTCTAGGCATTGCGGGCCTCTTTTCTACATGTACTCATTCAAAGAGTACATAATTCGCGGCTTGGCGTCAACTTGTGGGCATTGAAGGCGTACGTCAATGACCGGAATCAGAGCCTTTTGGAGATCGCTGGCTATCACCGATCTCCCCTTTTCGCCCCGTTGTCGGAACTACTAGGATTTTGAGGAGGTTGCAGGCGATAGGGATGGTATAATCAACCGGGCCGGGAGTCGCATGGCAGTGCGGCTCGGCTTAGGCGAATACTCTTGCTGCTTGTTTACTTTAGCACAAGCAGGAAGGGTCTTGTGTGCCCATCTTTTGTGAAGAAGAACTTCGTTCCCCCGCGATGCCCGGTTACGCCAGTGTTTCCCAGAAGCAATTCGACCGACTTCAAGGTGCTCTCGACAAGCTCGCTAATCGAGTTTCGTCCATCGACGGCCGACTGGGTGCCCCCAAAGACGAAAGCGCCCTGAGGCATCCCCTATTGATTGCCCTGTTCGTCGTACTCGCTACCGCGTTTGTTGGCTTCCAAAGCTGGATGGCTTACAGTATCCACACCTACAGTGGTCTGCTCACTGGAATCGAAGAAAGGCTAGGCGGCCTAGAAAAATCACTACTCAGTCACGGCCAACGAATTAGCACTATTGAGGTTTCGTCTCAACTGGAAAGGGCTGCGGCTTCGCCAACGCTACCCGAAAGCCAAAATGCTGTCGTAGCCGCCGTCGCAGAAGCGCAGCAAAAGGGGGTAGCGCTGCCAGAAGCACTAGTGGCCAAAACTGGCCAACAGCTCATTGAAACCGCTGAGAAGCAGCCCAGTGCCTGGGCGGCAGTATTAAAGTTGATCACGTACCGATCTTCCCTAAATACCATCAAGACCGGAACGCCGATCTTTCCAGGGGTAAACGAAACTCACTATGAGGTATTCCCACCGCCTGGGTTGTCGCCACCCGCCGTATTTCAATCGGGCCGAGCAGGAGTGCCGATTTCGCAAGCAGCACGCCTCAGCAGGATCGGCGAAACCCTAAACGAAGATGTGGCAATCGGCCCGTTGTTCATGTATCTGAAAGGCGGCGCTGTAGATCTTGACGGAATGCACATTCGATCGGTGGCGTTCATTGGGGTTGAAGTCCACTATTCAGGGGGGCCTCTTGTGCTACAAAGGGCGACCTTTGTCGATTGTACGTTTGTAATCGAGAATGTTCAGCGTGGTCGCAGATTCGGTGAATCAATTCTCGCATCGACCCAAGTTGACTTCCAGACATGAATTCTGGCACCGGGCCGGGACCAACACAACATTAGGACAGTACCCGGTGTTGTTGGAGCTGGTGCTGTTGAGTCGATGTGTGCTACTGTGGCTGTCACTCGTCAGGTAGCGGCTTTAGGTTGTCGGCGGATGCTTTCTTCGGTCGCCCCCAAGCGTCGCGAGGGTTTTGTACTTCATCAATGCACGCCTGCAAAGCAATTCTATGAATTTCTTGAAGCCATTCGGCTTTCTCATCTAGAAGGCGTGCACAACGTTCTGACAATTCTTGCCCGCCCATCCCTGTCCATCTTGTTAGCGCCGCGACATCACTTCGATACTGAGTGCTCGTGCTCGATGGTGGTCGATCGCGCATTGCACCAACCGCCAGCCAGCAAAACCCCTCATCACTCTGCGAAACATCCGCTGCGTAGCGAGAACCACCGCCGTCGTCCTGCTCATCCCAAAAATGAAGAACGAACCCAAGAAAGGGTGTCTTAACCAGTAGGCCACTCTTGGCGAAGAACTTGACGCGCTGCAGTAGTACGTCTTTGACATGCTCTATTTCCTCTCTATTGAACGGCACATTCGACACGTAGCTGCCCGCCTCATACTTCTCGAGGTTCTCGAACCATAGATAGTAACACCGAGTCATGAGCGAAACTGAATCGCCACCTCGCCAAGCTTCAACTAAAGCTGAGACACGTTCAGTGCCTTTCGGAAGCAGATCTATGATCGCCGTGACAAGCCATGCAAACTCCCAGTCAGTTGAGAAAAAAGGCACATAATACGATTCTGTCTTCGAGATAAGTTGATCAGAAACTTGAAACACATTGATCAATAACCTCTGCCTCTCTTCTTTACTGAGGTATGTCGAAATACTACCCCGCGAGTACTCCAAGAACTTTCTGAGTTTTACGTCGCCATCGTGACTCGTGGCAGTCGCGAGGTGCTGAAGATCCTCCAGCAAACCTTGGGGGAATGGTGACCTGAGAATGCGACCCAACTCGGCGGACGAGATAGCTCCCACGGGAATAGCAAGCCTCTCGTAGAAATCGAAGCGGTCTACGCTACAAATTCTCGCCTCCTGCCGCCAAACCACTTCGAGTCCATCAAAGCGCGATTTCTTGTTCTGGGTGTTGAACATCGGAAACATTGTTTCTATCATCTTTGCGACTGGTCCACGATCCCCATCACGAAGAGAGCTCAAAAATTGATTAATTACGTTGATACGATCCTTGAGCTCGTCGTTCTCGTCACGAAACAAGAATCGAAAGTTCGCACGCGTCAGCCAGCTTCGGTTTGAACGGATGAAACTATAAGCCGCTGGGACTAGGACGCGCAGGGTGTGGAACCCGACAAAATCCACAGGATTGACCTCTGACCTCACAGGCGGATAGGCAGCCCGGAGAGCGTTGGCCATGCGTTTCACGTCTCGAGGAGTGCGGATTAGGTGCTCTAAACCATCACGGTACAAGCTCTGCCAACGGTCTTGTTGCCAGACCTTAGGGGAAGTGTCGACCAGCTCTTCGATCGCCTTCTCGGTCATTCTTGCTATGCCAAGCTGATCAGGGGCCGGAAGGCTCCATACGGACTGCATGATCTTTTCTAGGTACTGATGCGGGTTGTGGATTCCAACTTTTGTCAGCATCTTTTGGACAGCTTCTTGATCGAACCCCAAGACGTAGATGAGGCGTGGCAAGCTAGCGATGGCCTTGACACATTGGAAGACCTGGAGAAGTTCTTCAGGGTGAAGTCGATCGAGATCATCAAGAAAGACTACGATGCGATTTGGCTGGCGTTTTAGGACCTTCTCGATTTCATGCCGCAATGACGCAACATCCCTATCGCGGAGTAGCCAGCTCAGCACCTTCCGAAGGGCACTCGCGAGAAGGGCCATCTGCGTGGGTTCCGGAGCCGGCAGAAAACTGGAACTCAGTGCAGCACCGAGATTGTCAAGAAGGCTCGGTAGTGACTTCAGCTTTTCGAGTACTTTTTTGTTGGCCCTCAACTGCAGACTAATCTCTCGGATAAATTGTCTGAGTAGATCGTCACTGCCGGAAAACCACCAGGGCGAAAATTCGACGATGATTGGATCAACTTCAAGGGGAACCTGTGAGTTGATTTCATTTCTGTGCGTCAAGTAATATTTTGTAAACGCGAGAATAGTGGACTTGCCGGAGCCCCACTCTCCCTCGATCGAGAATACGAAAGGACTGTTTACGTCCATCGTTAGAATCGAATGAGCAAGAGCTTTGGCAAATCCTGAGCGGTCAAGTTCATCCTTCTTCGGGTCGCTAAGCGCGTCATCAGGGTGCATTGGAGTATCCCAGTCAGTTGATCTGGTCCCGAGCAGGTTCGGGAACGCCAGATCGGGGCCAATATCTTAGGCCCAAGGGAGGACAGTCACCATGGGAAAATCGGCGTCAGAGCCCGAAATCGACCGGAGTTAGCGGCCCTCGCGAGTGGCTTGCCGCCAAGTTGCGAAATCCCGCGCCCCGTGAAGAAACGCCAACACGTGAATTTCGGTGTTTTGAACTTGGTAGATCAATCGATAGCGCTTCACGAAGAGCTCTCGAGTGTTGGTGTCGTCGATCTCGGGAACCCTCCGGCCGCGCTCGCTCAAAGTTGCCAGTGAGGCGGCCGCATCGAGCGCCTTGTCCAGCAACCGCGGCGCCGCATCCATCGAGTCTTCCCCGGCGTAGGCGACCGCTTCGTCGAGCATCGTTCGAGCCTGAACCGTCCAGACTACCTTGCGCGGCCGGCCACCCATTTTTGGCGGAGTTCTTCCGCAACCTGCTCATGCGGAATCGTTTTGCCGGCCTGAACCTCGGCTCGGCCCTGAGCCACTGCTTGCACGACGTACAGATGATAAAGTACATCCTCCAGGCTGCAATCATCCGGTAGCTGATCCAGGACGGCTTTTACGGTTTCTTTGGTCCGCACGACGTTGACTCCGCTTCTGAACGCAGTATACCTCCCCCCCTCGACGGCCCGTCCCCCTAAACAATGCCCACGAACGGCTAGACGGGGCAGAGGGGGACGGAGCCCTTAATACTTGTAACATCCAGGCAGATCGAGCCGTTGGAGGGCTTGCAAGTCAGAGCCCGCGGCAGGCGTCTTTGCGATGGCGCACGAACTCAACCGCGGATCTTGCGGGCCTCGCTCTGCATCGTGTAGACCCTGCCATACTCGCCGGCGCGGAGCCGGAAGCGATCCGGCGAGCCCTTCAGTTTTTTGACGTGAGTGGAGCTATGCGGATCGTCGCACAACGAAACGATTTTCCCCATGATGCTGACTTCGCGGGGGTTGGGCGACAGCGCTCGACGGGTTTCAGATCGTCGGGAGCGGGTCTTTCCGACACATGGGGCATCCCGAGGTTGTCGATTTAATTCTTTTTGTGGCAATGACTTGCAATCGTGTCGCGGGCGGCGCTCGATTTGCTCTTCCGGTTTGGCGGGGCCTTCCTCACCTGCGCACTGCCCCGCTTCAAACCCAGGAGACTCAGCGATGTTTCGCAGTGTCATGTTGCTTGCTTGTCTGGCAGTGGGAGCAGCGCTCGCCACCCCGGCGCGGGCGGATGACTTTGTGTCTTACATTGCCGGAAACGTGCGCTCACCGAAGGTAGGGCGTGACGCCAACGGCTACATCTATATAGCCGGCACCGCGAACTCGGAAGGCTTTCGTTTCCCAGACCGCATCCCGCCCTGTCCGGCGCCGCCCTGCCGCGATGAGGTCCCGACGCGCTCCTACGACGTGGTTGTCGTCAAAATCGATCCGGCAAGCGGCGAGATCCTCTACCGCACCTATTTGAGCACCTCGCGGGACGAATGGGTCTCGGCGATGGCGGTCAGCCCGGAAGGCACGGTTTATATAGCTGGCAATTCGAGTTCCGCGGACCTACCCGTCACGCCCAACGCCCTGTTTCCCAGACCAAGCAGCGGCGCGGATGGCGGTTTTCTGCCTTTCTCCTATTTGGCGCGCATCGACCAGAATGGAGCCTTCGATTACGTCTCGTATCTCGGAGAGACGTTCCCCTGGAACATTGGATCGATGGTTGTTACGCCCACCGGAGAGTTGCTTTTGACGGGTGGCCCCAGCCGGCAGGAGGATCGCCTCACCTCCACGGCGGGGGCCGTCGACGCTACCCCGCCAGAGCCCAGCGTCTTCTATATGCAGCCCTTCATTATGAAGCTGAATCGCGAGGCGGACGAAATTCTGTTTCGCGCCGTGGGCGTCGGGGGCCTTCTGGCGCTCGGCCCCGATGGCAGCATCTTTGTGGCCGGTGGCGCCGCGTTCCCGCAGGACTACCCGACGACTCCCGGCGCCTTCCAAACCACATTTACCGTTTCGAACTGCGGAAACCCGTTCTTCGCCTTTTCTTGCGGCGGCCAGTACGTGACGAAACTCAACGGCGATGCAACTAGCATCCTGTATTCGACGTTCATCACCGGGGAGGACAGAGACGGCGTCGGCGGGCTGGCCGTGGACGATCAGGGCCATGCCTATCTGACCGGTGTAACCTCTTCGAGGGAGTATCCGGTTACAGAAGGAGCCCTGCAGCCGGAAAGCCGCTCGCAAATCCCGCTCGGTTTCCGAGGATCTGTCAGGGCATACAACGCGTACGTCACCAAGGTCGCGCCCGATGGCTCGTCGCTGGTTTACTCAACCTATCTGGGCGGCATCGGCGGTGACACCGGCACCGCCATCGCCGTCGACATCCAAGGTATCGCG
>JBBDWJ010000308.1:0-13425 GCA_040902925.1 Bryobacterales bacterium
CGTCGCTGCGCGTGGTGGAAAAATCGAGCAGCCCGGCGCTGATGCGGCGCAGTCGATGCGCAACGCGCTGCAGGCGGTCGAGCCGTTGCTGCGCAGCCGCGTCCGGCACGGTCTCGATCAGTTTTTCGATCGAGCCGCACAGTACCGCGAGCGGCGTATTCAGCTCGTGGGCGACGCTGGCGCTGAGCAGGCCGAGAGTGGCGAGGCGGTCCTGCGCGGCCATATTGCGCCGGGCGGCTTCGAGCATGTCGTTTTTTCGCTGCAGGTCGCGGGCAAGCTCTTCGAGTTGGGCCAAGGCCTTTCCCAGGCTCGCTTCCTGCTCGCGCAAGTTGGCCACGGTCTCATTGCGAGAACGCATGATGTCGCCGATCTCGTCGCCGAGGATCACTGTCCGGTCGATCAACTCGTGATCGCGGTCGCCCAGGCGCGCCGCGCGGTCCGCCGCCAGGGTGAGGCGAATCGGCCGGTAAACATAACGCGGCATGATGACCAGTTCCAGAAGTCCCACCGCCAAGAGGTAAATCACGCCCAGAACCACGAACAGGTTGAGCTTGGCCTCGCGTAGCAACCCTTCGTAGTAGTCGCCGGGAATCGTGACGCGCTGGTACAAGCCGCCGGCCGGATCCTTGCGGTAAAGGTCGGAGCCGGACGGCGCTTCCCAGACACCACTTGGATTCTCTTCCAGCCAGCGGACAGCAGCCTCGGGAATTTCGAGTTCGGCAGCAACGCCTTGCTGCTCGCGAAAGATGTGCAGCTCGGGCTCCGGCAGCGCTTTTCCCGCGGCAAACATTTCCCGCACCAGGGCAGTTTCGCGCGTTCGAGAGGCTTCGATTTGGTTTTCGATCAGGGGGATGAGGGACGTGTAAACCGAAGCCGCCAGCACGAGAAAGAACAGATTGTGGAGGACGATCAGCTTGGGGCGGATGCGCAGATCGCCAAAGAGCCGCCACAGCGGGCGGCTCGTTTCAGAAGTCGAAGGTGGCGTTGGTTGAGCCACGCTGATTCCTCTGGATAAGTGCGCCAGGGCGCACCTACTCCGGGGGTAGCGTAACACAAACGAATTGCTCGCCCATTGGTTGTCTGAAGCGGCCCGAGGTTCGCGGCCGGCCGCTTGCCCTACTCCCGAGGCGGATCCATCACGCAGCGGAATCCATAAGGCATCTGAATATCGGATGGCGTTGCTGCCCGGAAAAACAGCATCAAGTCCAGGTCGTCCGAGGGCGTGTCGAAGGCCCCCCCTTTGATCACGAACCACGGGGCGCCTTGCGTCCAATCGACGCCAACCTTCTTCCAGTCTTCTATCAGGCTCCTGACTTCCTGAGGCGAGGGTTGGTAAAGGCTGCCGGTCCACTCCCAAACGTTCCCGCTCATGTTCAGCAATCCGTAGGGGCTGGCCCCCTCGGGTGCACTGGTGACTGGTGCGATGTTCTCGTGGCCGTCCGCGGCTCCGGCGCTGTTGACATGTCGCGTCGGCAGCGTATTCCCCCACGGATAGATGCGGCCATCGACGCCGCGCGCGGCCTTTTCCCATTCCTGCTCGGTCGGCAGCCTCTTGCCCGCCCACTGCGCGAAAGCCTCCGCGTCTTGGAAAGAAACGTTGATGACCGGATGGCCGGGTTTCGATTCGAAATACTGTGGATCGAAATAAGGCGGCAAAGGGTAAGTACGGTCAGTGGCGTCGCAGAATTGCTTGTACAAGGAATTGGGTACTTCGGTGACATCCATGTAGAAGTCACCCAATTTGAGCGCCTGCCGGGGATTGGGAGACTCAAACCCGGCCGGGCGTTCGATAGGAAGCGGAACATCGTTGGCCGCTCCAAAGATGAACTCGCCGGCGCGGATGAGGCGCATGGCGCCGGTTGGCGTTTCAACGATATCGGGCAGCGCGCTGGCGGGAGGTTCAGGCGGCGGCGCCGGCGGCGCGGGCTGCGTTCGCAGCGCAAAGTACAAGGTGACTCCGAGGGCAATCGCCAGCAGTCCCGCCAGACCGGCGAACCAGGGCAGCAGGCGTCGCCGCGGCGGCGCTGAATCCTGCCGCCAGGCCGGCGCTTCGGCCGCTTCGTTCGCCGCTTCGACGCTAGGGCGCGCTGTTGGCGGACGCGAACCGCCGGTGGCCGGGCGCAATGTAGGCGTGGGAAGCGTGCTTGCAGCCGCCCGCAGCTCATCCATGTTGTGCGTCGGCTGCGCGCGCAACGAAGGCGGCGCCTCGGCCACGCCGAGCGTCTTGAGATGCTCGAGCACCTTCTCCGCCGATTGATAGCGCTTGTCCGGATCTTTCTGCAACAGATGCAGAATGATGTGCGACAACGGCTGCGGCACGCCGGGGTCGACCTCATGCGGCACAGGGGGCGGCATCGCGACGTGAGCGTGCCAGATAGCTTCATTCGTCTCGCCGCCGAAAGGCCGCTTGCCGATGACCATCTCGTACATCATCACGCCCAGCGCGTAGAGATCGGCGCGGGCGTCGATCGACTGGCCGCTGATGTGCTCGGGCGCCATATAGTACGGCGTGCCGACCTTGAAGCCCATCTGCGTCAGAGCGGTGGGCATGGATCCGATTTTGGCGATGCCGAAGTCGAGAACAACCAGCCGGCCCTGCATGTCGAGCCGCACGTTGGCGGGCTTCAGGTCGCGGTGGATGACGCTTTTGGAATGCGCCCAGCGCAGCGCATCGGCGATCTGGCCTCCGGCGTAGATCGTCTCCGCCGGCGAGAGGCGCCCGGCCCGCTGCATATACGTCGACAGGTCCTCGCCCTCAACGTACTGCATGATCAGATAGTGCAGCCCCTCGTTCTCGCCGATGTCGACGATCCGCACGACGTTGGGATGACCGTCGAGATTCGCCGCCGTGCGGGCCTCCTGCAAAAACTGATCGACGATGCCGCTGTCTTGCGCCAAGTGGTCGGCTAGCACTTTGACCGCGCAGAAGCCGCCGTGCAAGCGATGCCGCGCCAGATAGACGCCGGCCATGCCGCCGCCGCCGATCCACTGCATCACGTCGTATTTATCGCCGATGGCGGCGCCAAGCAGTTGTTGTGTTTGATCGCGGGTAGGCATGAATTCTCAAGCGCGGCGGACGGCGAAGTAGACCGCGGCGCCGACCGCGACCACCAGCAGAACACTGAGGATGATGATCAAGGCGAGAAAGGGCGTGCCGGAAGACTCCGCTGGCTGGCCCGCGGGTTGGTTTGCCGCGGGAAGCTGCCCGCTTGGCAGGCGCGCGCCCGACACGCTTGGCGTGGAGAGGTTCGGAGTCGAGACGCTGGGCGCCGAAACACTCGGAGCCGTGACCGACGGAGCGCTGAGCGAGCCGGCGGAAACTCCGGAGCTGGAGATCGTGGGCGCTGTCGCCGAGGGCGCCTGAACAGACGGCGCGGATACCGACGGGGCCCGCACCGACGAACTCAATCCCGACGGCACGCCTACGCCGGTCGACTGCGCGGCGCCCTGCTGGGTCTCAGCCCCTGGCGTGGCTTCGGGCTTGTCGCTGCTCATAGAAACAAATAGGGCTATCCCCAGCGCAATTACCAGCAGCGCACAGAACACCAGTGCCAGGATCAGGTAGAGCGAGCGGTCGGAGTCGCCGCCCGATTCGCGTTCGCGCTTCTGAGGCTGCGGCTGGGGAGGCGGCGGTTGAGCCGCAACCGGCGGCGGAGCCTGAAGCGGAGGGGCCGCCGGCGCTCCCGGAGGTGCGTAGGCCGGCGGCGCGCCGTAGGCCGGTGGCGCTGGATAACCAGGCGGCGCATACGCGGGCGGTGGCGCTGCCGGCGGGGCCTGAGTTGGGGGCGCAGCAGGTGCTTGTTGACGTGGCAAACCCGGTCCCTGGCCCATCATGCGCGTGTAGTCGCTGGGCCCCTGTGACGGCGGCGGAGCCGCGGGCGGTGGCGCGGCGGGTTTGCGCGAGATCTGGGTCGCGCTCTCGGCTTGCCGGCCCGGGTCCCCCCAACGCGCCGCGTCGGGCTGTTTTTGCCCCGGGGAGCGGCCGCCAAACAGTTTCGTGAACGCCCCACCCTGCTGTTCTGGCGGCTCGGGCGGCGGCTGGCGGACCGGATCAGGCCGGTTCGCGAACGGATCGCCGCTCGGCCCAGCAGCGAATGGGTCGCCACCGCTTGGCCCGCTGGCGAAGGGATCCTCTCCGCTCCGCCCGGCCGGGAACGAGGCGCTCCCCTTTGGCGGCGTTCCGCCGCCGCCGAACATTCGCGTAAAGTCGCCCGCCGGCCGCTCTCCTGGAGGCGGGGACTGGGGCTGGCCGCCCCAGGGATCCGAAGGAGCCGATTTTCCCGAGCCAAACATGCCCGTAAAGCCGCCCGAACCAGGCGCCGAAGGTGGAGCCGCCGGAGAAGGCTCAGGCTTCCTGGCAGGGCGGCTCCCTTCTCGAAATAGCTTGGTGAATTCGCCTGGCTGGTTGGTGCGGCCGGGGCCGTCTCCGCTTCCGGCCGGGCCGCTCGGGGCGTATTGCGGCGGCGCAGCCTGAGGGGGAGGCGCTGCTGGCGGTCCCCCAGGGTAAGGGCCCGATCCGGACCCCTGCCCGGCCTGGAACAGCCGCGTAAATTCACCGGCTTCCCGTTGCGGTGGCGGTGCTGTTGCAGGCGGTGCGGCAGGCGGCGGGGCCGGAGGAGGGGAATATCCCGATCCGCTCAGCTCGGTGGCAGAAGGGCGTTCCGTCCCGCCCGAAGGCGCTGCCGGAGGCAGAATGGGCGGTTCAGGCGGCCGGGACGCCGGTTTGCCGGCTTCTCCGCCCCCCTGGAACTGGCGCGTGAACTCCCCGGGTAGGTCTGCTCCCGGCCCCGGTTGGGCTGCTGGCGGCTCGGGCCGGCCCAGCGGAGGCGGCAGTGCGTCCGGCCATTCTCCCGGAGACGGTGGAGCGTCAGACCTGCCGAGCGGGGGCGGTGGGGCCAAAAGCGGATCCTGCTGAGCCGCTGGACCCGAGCGCGGGCCCGGCCGCGCAGCCATGGGGGCCTGCTCCGGAGGTGGTCCAGACAGTGGGGCTGGCCGCGACGGCGCGCCCTGGTGCGACACTTTCCGGAACTGCCGCATTTCTTCGCGGCGTTCCTCGGTGGAAAGACGCCGCATGGTGCCGGTTTCCGTAAAACTCACGTCCGGCGGACGCGGCGGTGGAGCTGGTTTCGGCGGATCAGGCCGCAACCGGAACATGGCGGTGAACTCGCGGGGCGGGCGGCCCGGCGGCGGCGCCGGCGGCGGCGCCGGCGTCGGCGCATCAGCCTTTGGCGGGGCTAGCGATGGATTCGGCGGAGCGGGCGCCGGATTCGGCGGTGGAGGCACGTACGGGTTCGCCGGCGCCGCCAGATCTCTCGGAGAAGGCCCGCTAGGGGGCGCGGGTTCGGGAGCGGCCGAGGAATCCATGGAACTGCCCGCGAACATTTTCGTGAACTGCCCGGGCGCGGCCGCCGAAGGTTTCGACCATTCAGGCTGTTCAGGCGGCTTCAGCTTGGCAGGCGGATCGGGGGCAGTACGAGGCGGGGCTGGGTTCGCCGCACCAGACCCGCCTTGAAACATCAGGGTGAACTCACTGGGCCCGCCAGTACCCCCGCCGCCAGCGGCAGGTTCGTGGCCGCCAGAATCCCGCGCCGAATCCGGCTGCGCCTCGATCCATTGCTTCAAATCGAGCAATTCCGGTTTGGCGGCTGTAACTACGAAAGGAGCGCCTTGATGGTGACCCTGTTCGACCAGGGTCGTGGCCGATCCGGCCGGAACGGCTGCGAGCAGGGCGCGCACCTGGGCGCTCAGCGATGCGGAGGAAGCCGTGGTGGTCCCAGGCAGCAGGTGAACATAATAGACTTCGCCGGTTGCCACCTCGTGCGCCTCGAAGGTGGCCACCTCGCCGGTACGCACCAAAGCGCCCAGCTTGTACTTGTCGTTGACGATCATTGCTCCCCGGAGCAGGTTCCCCCGAGTCTATGATCGCATCCGATCCGGGAGCGATCAACCGTGAGTTCTCCTATGCTGGAGGCCGATAAGCTCCTACTTCGTTGCTTGAGGGGCGTTTGCAGCGCTGAGACAGGGCGGGATTGGGCCTCAGAGGGGCGCTTTTACGGCCCACGGGGCGAGGTTCCGCCGCGAGGCGGCAAAATCGCCCCAACCCAGCGGATATTAAAAGGAACGGGGAGCGGGCAAGCAGGGCGCGGAAGTGAGGCCCGCGACTAGACTTTCACGCCGTCTTTACGCAGCTCAGCCAGGACGCGCTCAATGCCCCTCTTCGTGATGACCTTGATGCCCTTGGCGCTGACGCGCAGCTTCACCCAGCGTTTCTCGCCAGGCACCCAGAAGCGCTTATCCTGCAGGTTCGGTTCAAACCGGCGGCGCGTCTTGTTGTTGGCGTGGGAAACGTTGTTCCCGCTCATGGGCTTCTTACCGGTAACTACACACACTTTCGCCATGATTCAGATTCCTTCGATTCTCGAAAGGCTCGAGATTTCCCCGATTCCGCCGAAGAAAGCCGCGGTGGGGCGGTGAGTCAGGCCGTAAGCGGAACGCCCACAGTGCGCAAACCCAGTGCTTTCATCATAACACGGGGCAGAACACTGGCAGGATTGCGAGTGCCACGAAAGCACGGCGGAGGAGATCAACGGACCGCGCGGATGCCGTTTCCCGGGTTGGGCGCCGCCGCGATCCGCTCGAGGCGGGGTTTGTGGGCCTGCTCGATCTTCTCTTCGAGCCGGTCAAGCTTGTGAAACAGCACGGCCAGAGCAAGCACAAGAATTACCAGGACGATGCCGATACCGAGCAACCTCATATCGAACCCACCTCCTACGGAAAGTATACGCCTGACGAGACGTTACGGAGCCCGAAACGGAGCCAGATTCGAGGCCAGCACGTAAGCCTCAAGGGCGGCCTCGGTGCGAACAAAGTAATAACTGCCTTCGTTGCGCATCAGGGTGACCTTGGTTCCCGCCGGCACCGTGCCGTCGGCGCGGGGTTGCCGCGGGCTTTCCAGAAAATAATCGGCCTCACTCTCGGTCACCAGAGGCAAATCCGCGCGGCTGAACTTCCAATCCTCCGGGAGAGGCAGCACGATCGCCGTGACCGCGGAGGCGTCCTGGGGCGTGCTTTCGTGAACCAGGATCAAGCTGTTGCCGTCTTCGAACCAGGCCAGGCCTTCCCAGTTCGCTCCCTTCAATTCGGCCGGCGCGAATTTGTCGATATCGAGCGGTTCGCCGATGCGCTTGCCGCCGGCGGAAAAGCGCTGCAGCCAGTGGTGTAGATAAGCCCGCTCCCCCATGGAATTCAGTGAGCTGAGAATGACGATAAAGCCCCAGTTGCCGTCCGGCGCGCGATGCCACACCAGGTCGGGAGCGCGAAACCGCTGCGCGGATGGCTCTTCGCCCGTCGGCAGCGGCGTCTCCAGTTCGACGTCTTTCCCGGCGCGAATGGCAATTTCGCGCAAGCCAGGCGCCAGGTCATGAACAAGCAGCAGCGGCCTCAGCGCGATGCGCCCGACCCGTTCGCGCAACTGCCGCGGCACAAAATCGAATTCCGGATAGCCGCCTTCCCATAGTGCGGCGACGCGCGAGACCTGCCGCGGCAGCGCGAGCACCGCAACTCCTTCGAGACCACGCTTGCCGAATTCGGCGTACGGCGCGTCATACTCGGCGATGACTCCATCGGGGCCGAACAACGAACGCAGCCGTTCGGAGATCACGGCCACGCGGCCATCGGCGAGCACGTCGATCGATTCGAGATCGGTGGCGAGATTGGAGAGCGGCAGGGCTACCGGTTCGAGTTGCCGCGGCTCGATACGAATCAGCGGCCCGCGCTCTTCGGGCTCAAGACGGTGGCGAAAATAGACGCCGTTCTGCTCGTCGTCGACGATCAGCAGGTAGTCACCCTGGCGCGCGACTCCCGACGCTTCGCGCACCGTGGTTGGCTGCCCGCAACCCGGCGCCAGCAAAATTAGCCCGACAGCGATGGCAAGGATGGTTCGCGGACGGGACAGCATTGAAGTCGGTGGAAAGCCAGCGGCCACAGCCGCGAAACCCAGGATTCCCGGTCAGGAAGGCGCAACGCCAGGTGCGAGCCTAGCGCAGCCCGGCGGCGCGAATCGCTTCCAGCAAGCGCTCTTTCGTCCCCGAGCCTTGCAGATAGGCAGCGATCTTGCCCTCCTTGTCGATCACCACGGCCGTCGGAAGGGCATTGACTTCATAGAGCTGAGCGACTTGCATGCCGGGGTCGGATAGCGTGGGAAAGGTGTAGCTGTTTCGCTGCAGGTAAGACCGCGCTAGTGCGGCGTCCTCCGCGTTGACGCCAAAAACACGCAGCCCCTGAGCCTTCAGTTCGTTGTGCAGCGCCTCAATGCGCGGCATGTCGATGCGGCAGGGGCCGCACCAGGTTGCCCAGAAATCGAGCACCACGACCTGGCCGCGCAATTCTTTCAGAGCTACCTTGCGGCCCGACAACTCCTGCAACTGAAAATCGGGCGCGGGCCTACCTTCGAGATTCGCCGAGGGCGGTTTCTGGAACTCCGCCGAACCTACCTCTTCCACGCCGAGCGGCGGTTGAAAGACGAACAGATCATCCGGCAACGTCCCGCCGGCGCGAGCATGGCGGAATTCGATGACCTGGCGAACTACGACCGGCACATCCAGTTTCGGCGGCTTCATGCTAGCGACCGACCGCTCCCTCAGAACGAGCTTGGATTCCGCGTCGATCCAATAAGTCCGGGTGATGCTGCCGTCGGCCACGCCCGGCGGCGGCCGGTACTGCGCTTCGACGACCTGGCATTGGACAGGCCGCCCGCCCAATTCTATGGTCTCGCCGCTCACCGATTTGGCGGCAATCAAGCTGTCGCTGACGCCCCGGTAGCGGCTTGTATACCGCTGCGCGATGCCGGAAAAGTCGAGTCCCCGCGCCTGGCTCCCCTCCCCGGCTCCCTCCAACGGCATTCCCGAAAACTTGCTGTATTTTTTTAGATGCGGGAAGTAGACCCAGGTCGTGTCGCCGTTGGAAACCGTGATGCCGCCCGTCGAGCCGTCGTCGAACTCAACACGCGACCGGCCCCGGGGGTCGAGCGCCGTCACGACGCGGTTCTTGGTGGTGCGCTCGAACGCGCCCGAGCTCGTGCGCGTAACTTCGAGCGCTTCGAAGTGAAAGGTCTCAAGCGTCCCATAGCGGGCGCCGACCGCCTTCAATAGTTCGCCGCCGCTCTGCGCAAGCGCGGCGGACGCAAAAACAGTCATCAAAACGGGGGAGAGGAGTTGACGGATCATGGCAAGCTGGAAACCTTCATGATACCGGCTTCGATCAGGACCGGTGTTGGATGCCTCACGTTGGATCGCGGTCCACGGTTAATCCTGCTGCCCCACCTTTTTGAGCGCGCGCACAAGCTCGGCGGCGCAAGCCTTGATTTCGACTCCGCACGCCCGCACGTCGCCGAGCGATCCGCGGTAGGGGTCGACAATGACGCGCGATCCGCGCCGCGGATTCCATTCGCCGAGAAAACGCAGCTTGGGTTTCACGCCGGCATGGCGCGCTAGAAGGAAAGCTTCGTTCAGCTCATCCATCACGATGACCAGGTCGGCCTCGGCGAGAAGCTGATCGGTGACGGCGCGCGCGCGATGCCCGTCGAGAGTGATTCCCAACTCGCGCGCGGCGGCGCTGGCCCGCTCGTCGGGATGACGCCCCGGCTGCGCGCCGACGCCCGCCGAGGAAACGCGTATTGCACCAGCCGCCTCAGCTTTGACCAAGGCCTCAGCCAGGGCGCTGCGGATGATGTTGCCATGGCACACGAATAGAATCGATTGCGTCCGCTGGGGAAGCGGCCGCGGCTGTTTTCGGCGCTCAAGCCAGGTGGCGGTGCGCGAGCGCAGGTACTGGCGCCCGGTAGCGCCGCCGAGATCGCGGGCCATGCGCAAATCCTGGCGCAGCGACAGTGGGATCGCTTTTTTTGCGAGGCCGCGAAGGGTCTCTTTCAGCAATGCCAGCGATGTGGAAGTCAGCTCGTAAACAGCCGGTCCGGGATCGCGCGCTGACCACACCATGTCACAAACAGCCGAGTCGAAGTCGCCGAGAAACTCATGAAATTCGCGGCCACGGATTTCGCGGAATGAAATTTCGCGCCGCGAGCGCGCAAAAATTTCGCTGACCCGCTGCAGGTCGCCCGCCGCCCAACGCGCGCGCACGCCGATGCGATATTCGCGGGGCGGGCTCGGAGTCTCGCCGCGCGCCGCCTGCCAGCAGAGGTACGGAAAATCCACGCCGGCCGCGATCGACAACGGCAGCGAACCCCACAGCCGGCCGTTCACTTCCATCAGGGCCGCCGCGCCTGACGCGCGATCGTGTCGAAACTCGACCATCGCGGGCCCTTCCCATTCCAACGCGCGCAGCAACCTGAGGCTATGTCGCGCCAGCACCGCGTCGACCGTTTCGGAAACCGCGAGCACGCTAACGCCCCCTGCATAAGGCAGCTCCTTGAGGCGGCGATGCTGAAACAGCACCAGCGGCTCGCCGCGGTGCATCAGCGTTTCGATCCCGACGCCTTCCCCCGGCGCGTAAGCCTGCAACAACGTCTCGTCGTCGAAGCCCTCCTCGTTTTCGACCGCGCGTTCCAACTCTTCGTAGCTCTCCAGCCTGCGTGTCTTGAAGGCGCCCGCGCTGTACTTGGCGCTGGGTTTGGCAATCATCGGAAACACGAGGTCTTGCCGGCCGCCAGGCGCCAGCGCCTCAGCGAGCGTCACAGTAGCGGGAATGGGGACGCCGCACTCGCCCGCGATACGCAGAGTTTCGTCCTTACGCAGGACTCTGTCGAGGATCTCGGGAGAAGGACAGCCTAAACGTGCGCGCTCGCTGAGCGGCTCGTAAGAACGGCTGAGCGCGGAGAGCGCCGTGTCGCTGGCGGGAAGAATCAGCTCATATTTCCGGGAATCCAGAAGGGCCAGCAGGCGGTCGAGGAAATACTCCGGCGCCGCTTCGAAATCCGGCAGGCGATGCACGGCGCGCACCGCTTTCGAGAATTGCGACGCGTCCCGGGCCGAAGCCGCCACATCGACGGGCACTCCACGCGCGGCCAGCGAGCGCGCAATCGCCAGGCAAACGCGGCTCGTGCCCAGAGTCAAGACGGGCGGGAAGCGTTCGCGAGCGCTCATGATTTCGCGGAGCCGAGCTTTCGAAATGTCGCCGAGCCGCGGCGAACCAAGCCTGCCATCGAGGTCACGGCTTTCTTCCAGGCCGGCCCCACATCGAACTCGGCGGCTTCCAACTCCACGGCAGCCGCGCCAAAACTTTCCTTGAAGCGGACCAGACCCGGGTTATGCTCGCTGACCCCGCCGAGGTTGAACACTTCAGCCGACTCGCTCCGCAGTGTCTGCGCAACGCGATAGACCAGCAGATGCGAAGCGCCAGCCGACAAACCCTCGGGAGAGTTTCCGGCGGTCTGATAGTAACCCGCCGCGGGCGATCGCAGCACGAGGATGGAAGAGAGCACGCGGTCCGCCAGACAGGCCTGAAAGATCCGGGCGGCGCCGCTAGCAACAAACGCCTCGAGCGGCGCGGGGTCGATTTCTTCAGGGACCGTTTCGCCGCGCTCTTTGCGCCGGTCGAAGGTTTCTTCGATGAGCTGCACGTGCTCGCGGACCGCGGTGTTTTTGTCGGCGGCGCGGATCGTGACTCCCGCTTTCTCCGCCGCCTTGATCCGCCGCTTGTGATTGCTCGCCAGCGCCGGCCAAAGTTCCGCCGCGCACAGGTCGAGAAGAAATTCTTTGCGGGCGGCGCGGCTGGTTTCGCCCGGAAACTGCGGCACGGAAACTCCGGCGGGCGATGCGAAAGTGTCCAGCGTCAGCCGCGAGACGCCCTGCTGCTCGCAAAACGCGGCTAAACCGCTGGTGAAAACGGCTTCGCCGGATTCAAGCAGGGGATAGGATTCGATCTCCAGACCGCGGTTCAGCCGTCCCGTGGATACGAAGGCCGCGCAGCCCGCGACCCACTCGGCGCCGCGGCGCAGGCCGAGCATCCAAACCGCCGTTCCCGACTCGCCCCGGGCCGCAAGATACTCACGCGTGCAGAAAGGATTCCGGGGGTCGAGGCGCGAAAGCGATTCGCAAACGTCGCGTGAGGGATTCGCGAGGGATGTAAACTCCAGATCGTCCACGCCCCCGCCGTGCGCTTCCGTACCACCGGCGGCGCTGCTGATTTTCATGTTTGAATTCAAAAATCATCATAACGGGCCGTTGACTAGAATGGATCATGACCGCTGTACGCGATCTGGTCAGCAAAGCCAGAGAAGGGAAAATTTGGCGGCCCGCCAACCGCAGGCTTTTCACCGCGCAGTTTTTTCGGGCGAGGGCTGACCGCGCGTCGCGCTACGCCGACAACGAGCACCTGCAGGGCGCCGTCGATTGGCTGCTTCGCGCCCATGACGCTTCCAGCGACGGCGGAGTCAGCGGCCGCTATCACCTCGGCCGGGGGTGGACTTCCTCGTATCCGGAAACGACCGGATACATCATTCCCACTTTCCTCGCCCTCGCCGACCGCTTGGGTGACGATGATCTGGTGCGCCGAGCGCGCGCGGCCGTCACGTTTCTGCTGTCGGTGCAACTGCCCAATGGCGGCTTTCCGGGCCTGGAGATCGCCGACAACCGCAGCGAGCCCTCGCCCTTCAATACCGCGCAGATCATGCACGGCCTCACGACCTGGCACAAGCGAAGCGGTGACGAGGAGGTCCTGCGCGCGCTCGAACGCGCCGGGGAATGGCTGGTTTCGATTCAGGACCCCGACGGCGCCTGGCGGCGTTACTTTTACGAGACCACTGCCAGCACGTACAGCGCGCATTTGTCGTGCTGGCTCGTCGATCTCGGCAATCATCTCGGCCGGGAAGACTTCCTCGAGGCCGGCCGCCGCCATATGGAGTGGGTATTCCGCCACCACGATAGCCGCACGGGTTGGTTTGACCTTTGCGGATTCACTCCCGAGGACCACGCCGCGCGCCGCGCATTCACGCATACGATCGCGTACACGCTGTGGGGAGTGCTGCACGCTTGCGAAGGGCTGGGGATCGCGGAAGGGCGGACGGCAGTCGAGACCGCGTCGCGGGGCATCATTGCATGTCTCGACCGCGAGAGCTGGATTCCGGGAATTCTTGACGCCGAGTGGCGCGGGCAGGCGTCGTTTGCCTGTCTGACAGGCAATGCGCAACTGGCGCTGATCTGGTTTCGATTGTTCGAGGCGAACGGGCAGCAGGTGTACCGCGACGCAGCGTTGCGCGCCATCGAACTGGTGAAGTTAGCGCAGCCGCTTACGAATCCTGAGCCGGGAATTCGCGGCGGCATTCCAGGGTCAGAACCGATTTGGGGGGATTATATCCAGATGGCGCTGCCGAACTGGGCCGCCAAGTATTTCATCGATGCGATGCTGAAGAAGGAAGCGTTGGGATAGGCCGAACCCGAGGATGTATTGCAAGCTCTCAGCTTGCAGCGT
>JBBDWJ010000309.1:0-13403 GCA_040902925.1 Bryobacterales bacterium
ATCAGCCGAGCACGCAGAGGGCTTGGCATGCTGATTCTGTGCATAAGTCAGGTGGAAATGAGCGCACGCGCTAGCGAGGCGCGCGTTGGCTCTGAGACTCGCGTCTGGCGGGGCGGGGAATCACCATTACCTTCATTCGCACCCGCTGAAACGCGCTTTCGGGAAAGCGCGGCAGCGCCCGCAGCTCTTCCACGCTGCGGAAAGGTCCGTTCCGCTCGCGCATGCGCACAAGGGCGGCGGCTCGGCCAGGGCCGATACCGGGCAGGCGGTCAAAGTCCTCGACCGTCGCCTGATTGATATCGAGACGCAGGGCCGCGTCATTTTGAGCCGCCGCCGGCCGAGGCGCGCATAGCCCTGCCGCCAGCAGCAGTTGGGTGCTCCAAAAACGCAAAGTCATCGTTCATCCTTCGCAGGACCTCGAGCGTTTGCAGCGCCGTTTGTCTGTAGGCGTCCGACATACGAGGATCCATCTGATCGAGCCGCTCGATGTAGCGTTGCACCGTCGCCGTTTCATTTCGCAGCAGCGGGCCCGCCCGCATGCGGCGTCCCGAGCGGGCGTATTCCTGGAACGCCGAGTCGAGTATGTGAGAGACCGCGCGCAGGGAGCGCTTTTTCAAGAACCCGGCCAACGAGAGTTGCCGGACAATCATCTCCAGCAGCCCCGGCAGAAAATCCGCGGCCATCGAGCTGGCCACTCCGAGGTGGATTTTCTGCTCCGCCCGCACGAGGTGGAATTCGCCGTCCCAGCTTCGAATCATCTTGCGCGCCATGCGCGTCGCGGCTGCGTCGCCCTCGACAGCGCAATACACGCCGGCCAGGCTCGGAACAGGACGCCGCAACGCGAAGAGGGGCTGCAGGGACCCAACCGCCGCGCCCCGCCGGCGCAGACGCTGCAGATCATTGCTGTCGTGGATACGGCTGGTTTGCAGCACTACCGTTTTCGCCAGCCGGAGCTCCGCCGCGGCCAATTGCCCGACAACCTGGGTCAGCGCCGAATCCGGCACGGCTACCAGGATGACATCGCAGATGGAGAATGCCTCGATGTCGCCCGCCGCGGTTCCATGCGCCATTTCCCGGACAGACCGCCGGGTGGAGGTGGGCGTACGGCCCAGCACCGGCCCAAGTTGAAACTGCTCACGGGGAAGCAGCGCCGTTAGCGTACGACCAACCCTGCCTGCACCGATGAGACCGACATGAACCACTCGCGAACCCGCTGCCTCACAATAAGAGAAGTGCGACGGAACATCCTAAGAAAAATTGCTGAATTGCCTTACCATCATAGCTGTTTGCAAGGGGTCTGTCATGGTTGTTCGTATGATTTATTTGATAAGCAAATAATCTATAGAATTGCATTTATTTTATAAAGAACGTTTACATATAAATGTCTTAATGCGAGGCTCGGCGCAGCGACCGAGGCCGGCCAGGACTGACGACAACCCTAATTTAAGAAGCGTAAAAATGACGCGCTGGGGGACATGCAAGCCCAAGGATACGGGTTGGCCGGGAGAAAAGCTAGCAGCGCGGCCTGCCGAAACCAGCCAGCCGCTCCCGGGACGCCTGGCGGTAAGCTTGGTTGTACAACTCAAGATGGAACCACAACTCAACAGAACCGCAACTCAACATCGGAACCGGCCAGCGGCTTCTAACTCAACCAAAACTACATCCATCGAGCCAGGTTATCGAGCCAAGTTGGCTTCGCGGCGCAAACGCGCATCGTCCGCGAGCGTTGCGACGCCCGGAGAATGGACGGCTTCGAGGCCCGCCGGTTAGCCTCGGGCCGAGCGCAGCGCGCCGCAGTTGCTAGAATTGGACGCTCACGGGCGCCCTCGGCTTCCCGCATCCGCAACACCCAAACGAACTGGCTATGAATCCAACACCCATCCTCCTGATCGGCGGCGGCATGATCGCCCATGACCAGATCCTGCCCGCGCTCTACCAGATGCAGCGCGAAAGCCGCATCGGCGATATCA
Organism: Bryobacterales bacterium; assembly: GCA_040902925.1. Classification (GTDB taxonomy): domain Bacteria; phylum Acidobacteriota; class Terriglobia; order Bryobacterales; family UBA6623; genus JBBDWJ01. The sequence goes on from JBBDWJ010000309.1 coordinate 1,971, forward strand.
CCGTCTGCGCGCAGCATGGGCGTACGGTGCAAGCGCTTGCCGAAGCGCCGGCGCTGAAGACCGCCTTTCCGGATCGCACGTTCCACCCCTTGCCCGACTACCGCCAAGGCGACGCCACCGGTAGGCAACCCGAACTGTATAAGCAGGCGCTCGCGCAACTGCCGCCGCGCAGCATCGCTGTCGTCGCGACGCCCGACCAAACCCACTACGGCATCGTCATGGACGCACTCCGCGCCGATCAGCACGTCTGCTGCGTGAAACCGCTGGTGCTCGATGTCCAGCAGTCGATCGAGATCGAACAGGAAGCCGAGCGGCGCGGCCTGCTCGTCGCTATCGAATATCACAAGCGCTTCGACCCGCGCAGCCAGTTGGCTCGCTCGCGCTACCGCCAGGGCCTGTTCGGCGACTTGAAGCTCGGCGCCGCCGCGCTGATGGAAAAGTGGTACTACCGCCACTCGAACTTCCAGAACTGGTTTACGTGCGAGGAGACCGATTCGTTCGTCTACATCGGCTGCCACTACGTCGATCTGGTGCATTTCATCACTGGCCTGCGCCCGGTCGCGGTCAGCGTCTACGGCATCCGTGACCGTTTTCCCAACGGCAACGAGGGCTTTCTGTGGGCCGACGCGCGCGTGCTGTGGGAAAACGGCGCCTGCCTCAACATTCAGACCTCGCTCAGCTTCCCCGACGCGGCGCCCGGTCCCAACACGCAGGGCCTCACGCTCTATTTCAGCGGCAAGGGCAACGCGGCCTGGCTGCAGCACTCCGACCAGTATCGCGGCCTGAAGTATGCATTCACCGAAAAGAGTGAATCGCCTGGCGGAACGCAGTATGCCGAGCCGAGCCCCGACTATTTCATGTACCAAGACCTAGGCGGGCCCGGCCTCGTTCCCTGGGGCTACGGAGTCCGATCGGTCGACTACATCGTCAGCGCGGCCATCGAAATCGAAAGCCAAACCGCGGGCCTCGAAGAAGAGGCCGCCGTGGCTGAACGCCGGAAGCGCATCGCGGCGATCGAGCAAGCCGGCATCATCGCCACGCCCGGCAACAGCCGCTACAACGAGCTGGTCTGCCAGGCGGCGAGGCTGTCGATCCTGAACGACGGCCATGAAGTCGAGATTCACTACGATCCCCCTGGGGTCGCCTTTCGCTGAGACTTTCCGGCCGGCGGACGATCCGAAAATAAGAAGCTCCCGGGCGCTTTTTCTGCATCGCGGTGTGGCGGCGCCCGGGCAAACGAGTATCATGGAGATCGCCAAAGGTGGAACAGATCGCCAAAGGCGGAATCGCGCGCGCCCGCCGCCGCCCTCAGGCTCGCGTGCGCAGTATTTGAGTAACAGCCGAACTCGCCTCGGGGCCAAACGCGCCTCGGGAGCAGGAGGAATTCGAACCATGAAAAACAGGATCACGGCCCTGACAATCACGGTCGTCGCGTTGGTTGGCCTGGCGGGTCTGCTCGTCGGCCAGCAAAAGCATTCCAAGGCCCCCGACCAGGGTTACGTCCCCGAAGGCTGGTACCCCCACGAGGGGAGCTTGATGAAATACGCGGTCGACATCCGATTCGGCCTGGAACCAAAACACACCATGCCCCCGGGTTGGTTCTTTGGCCGCGTGTCGGCGGTCACCGCCGATGCCAGCGGCGAAGTCTACGTCTTCCACCGCAACATCGATATCGACCCGATCATCGTGTTCGACAACAACGGCAAATACCTGCGCTCCTGGGGCAAAGGGCTCTTTGACAATCCGCACGGCATTCGCATCGGCCCCGACGGCAGCGTCTGGTGCGTCGACAACCGTGCGCACCAGGTCCGCAAGTTCACGCGTGACGGCAAGCTGTTGCTGACGCTGGGCGTGCGCGGCGAAAACGGCAACGACGAGACGCACTTCGGCTCGCCCACCGACATCGCCTGGGACCGTAAGACGCACGACTTCTACATCTCCGACGGCTACGGCAACTCGCGCGTGATGAAGTTCGACAAAGACGGAAAATTTCTGCTGACCTGGGGCAAGCCGGGAAGCGCGCCGGGCGAATTCCAAACCGTCCACGCCGTGGCGACCGATTCGCAAGGACGCGTCTACATCTCGGACCGCTCGAACGAGCGCATTCAGATCTTCACGCCGCAAGGCGAGTTTCTCAAGCAGTGGACGAACCTCGGCGCGACGCAAGGCCTCGACATCACCGGCAAAGACGAAGTCTTCGTCGTGACCCACCGCAACAAGGAAGAAAACATCGTCTACGACACGCTGGCAGGGCGGATCATGAAGGTCGACATCGAAACCGGCAAAGTACTCGGCTCGATGGAAAGCCCCGGCCACATGTTGGATGTGAACGACGCCAACGGCGAGATTCTCATCGGCAGCCTCACGGGCAATGCATTGCGCTGGTATCCCTCGCCGACATTCGAAAGGCTCCGCCAACGCGGCGAGCCGGTGAAGCCGCGGGCGGCGGCGGGAAGGTAGCGCATGCTGCCTGCTCAGCCCGGGCGTAATCCCGTGGCCTGGCCGTTACTTCTGTTGCCGCTTCTGCTGCTGGCGGCGCCGCCAGCCGCGCGAGCGCAGGACGACGCCGACGCCAGGCTGCTGCGCTGGCTCGATCAGATCGCCCAACAGCATCTCGATCGCCGGGCCGCCGGGATTCAAAACATCCGCACCGTCGAGGCCGCCGAACGCCGCAAGCAGCAGGTGCGCGAAAAAATCCTCGACCTCATCGGCGGGCTGCCCGACTACTCCGGTCCCCTCAACGCGAAAGTCACCGGCCGCATCGAAAAATCCGACTACGCCATCGAAACAGTCCACTTCGAAAGCCTGCCGCGGTTTTATGTGACCGCGAATCTCTATCTGCCCAAACAGACCGGGCGGCGTCCCGGCGTGCTGATCGCGCTCGGCCACTGGGACGAAGGCAAGGCCGCCGAGCAGCAGCTTGCCGTGAACCTTGCCCGCAAGGGTTTTGTCGTGCTGGCCTGGGACCCGATTGGTCAGGGGGAACGCCAGCAGGCGTACGATGCGCGAACGGGCAAATCCCTCGGAGCCTGGTCGGTCGAGCAACACTTCCAAGCCGGCGGCCAAAGCCTGCTGGCCGGCGAGAGTTTCGCGCGCTACCGCATTTGGGACGCCAAGCGCGCCCTCGACTATCTGGTCAGCCGCGCCGAAGTAGACCCCGAGCGCATCGGGTGCACCGGTTGCTCGGGCGGCGGCACGGTCACCACGTTTATCTCCGCCCTGGACGACCGCATCAAGGCCGCCGCGCCCGCCTGCTACATGACCTCGTTTCGCGAGTTGTTTGCCGGCTCGATCGGCGACTCCGAGCAGAGCATTCCGCACTTCCTCTCCTCCGGCCTTGATCAAACCGACTTCGTCGAGCTGTTCGCGCCCAAGCCGTGGCTGATCGTCTCGACCATCGGCGACTTTTTCCCGTTGGAAGGCGCCCGCCAGATCTACGAAGAGGCGCAATCCTGGTACCGCCTCTACGGAGCGGAAGACCACATCGATTGGGCGGTGGGCCCCGGCGGGCACGGCACGCCGCAGCCGGTTCGCGAAGCCATCTACCGCTGGATGATCCGCTGGCTCAACAACGGCGAGGGCGACGGGCGCGACGAACCCGTCGAAACGCTGCCGGTCCATGAGCTCTGGGCCACGCCGAGCGGGCAGGTTTCCGTCGATCTGGGAAGCCGCGAGGTCTATCAAGTCATCCAGCAGCGCTTCGAAGACCGACGCTCAAAAAGCCCCACCGACCTCAAGGCTTTGCTCGCCGAGGTGGCTGAGCTGACACAGCCGCTGCGAGAGGCTCCTCTGATCGCGCGCGTCACCAGGCAAACCCGTGGTCTCGATTGGATCACCGAAGAAATCGTTCTCGAGACCGAACCGGGAATCGAGTTGGCCGGTTCGTTGTTGATTCCGCGAACCGAAGGCCGCAAGTCGGCGCTGCTGATCGTGGATCATCAAGGTGCGCCGACGCCGCTAGCGATGGATGCGGCGCGCCAGGGCTCGATCGTGCTGGTGCTCGCTCCGCGCGGGCTGCCGCGCAAGGAAGACAACCGCCCTTTCGCGGGCGACTGGGCGATGAACACGCGCGCCTGGCTGATCGGCCGCAACCTCTCGGGCATGCGCGCGTTCGACATTCGCCGCGGAGTGGAATGGCTGGCAGCGCGGCCCGATGTCGAAGCCAACTCGATTCGCGCCGCCGCCCAAGCCGAAGCCGGCGTCTGGCTGCTGCTAGCGGCGGCAGGGGACGAGCGCATCCAACGGATCTGGCTCGACAAGACCCCCCACAGCCTCAGCGCGGCTCTCGCCACGCCACTCAATCAAAACCTGCACGCGGCCATCATTCCCGGTTTCTGCCTAAAGTGGGATCTCGCGGATCTGGCAAAGGCAATGGAAAAGCGAACCGTGTTGTGGACCGATCCAACCGACTGGCTGGGGTCTATCGTGCCGCTGAGCGGCGATTTCCGCTACCGCGGCTTTGGCGAGGCGGACGCGCGATTTCTTGGGGAATTGCTGAAATAGGGGTGGTCAGGCACCACTTTCAGCGACCCCGTGCCGTCAAAGTCTCGACCGGCGCCCAAGGTTCTCTTTTTCAAGGAAAGGACTACGCAGACCTCGGAAAATCAAGTGGCACCCAGGCTGTCCAGACCTTTCTTGCATTTCGTCTGGTCTCCCGTGAGGGACTGGAGGGGCAGGGCTTTCAGCGTATCCTACGCTCAAACTATATACTGATTCGACAGTTCGTAAAGCGCGCCGGTGCTGGCCGTGTCGAGTTGCGCCGCCACGGCGATCGCGCTTACGCCGCTCAGACCGTGCTTTGGGCGTCCCACGATCCGCGGAGCAAACCTGCTATTTGCTTCACGTCGCGGCTTACACCTGAGGTTACCGAATGGCCACGGCAGAACAAATCAAGACTCTTATCCGATCTCATTTTGGCGACGACCAAGAGCGCTTCTTCACGGTTGCCCTTCAGGTGGCTGCTCACGAGGCTGGACAAGGTCACGGCGCCTTGGCTCACGAGATCCGCGCGATCGTCGACAAGGCCCGAAAGACGAAAGGCGCTGTCATCCTGAAGTTCCCGCAGGACTTGCGGGGACTGGTTCTCTCAGAGGAGCCCAAGCTGCCCAAGGCCGCCCTGGTGATGCCCAGCGTGCTGCTTGGGCGGATCGAACGCGTCATTCATGAATACCGGCAGCAGCATAAGTTAAAGAGCCACGGCCTGTCTCAACGGCGTAAGCTCATGCTTGTCGGGCCTCCCGGAACCGGCAAGACCATGACCTCTCGAGTCCTTGCCCACGAGCTACGGTTGCCGCTTCAGACGATCCAGGTTGATCGCCTCGTGACCCGGTTCATGGGCGAAACCAGTGCTAAGCTGCGCCAGATATTCGAATTGATCCAGCAGCAAATGGGTGTCTATTTGTTCGACGAATTCGATGCCATCGGCGGGGAACGTCTGCTGGATACCGACGTCGGCGAGATGCGGCGTGTGCTCAATTCATTTTTGCAGTTTATTGAACAGGACACCTCCGACAGTCTTATCATCGCGGTCAGCAATAGCCCGCAAATCTTGGACCGTGCGCTATTTCGCCGTTTTGATGACGTGCTGTTTTATGGACTCCCGCGGTCTGAAGACCGTAAACGGCTCGTCAGAAACGTCCTAGGCACGTTTCTTCCCTCCCGCTTTCCTTGGAAGCCCGTGCTGGCTGAGAGCAACGGGCTAAGTCATTCCGAGATCGACCAAGCTTGCCGCGATGCGATCAAGCATGCCATCTTGACCGACAGCAACAAGGTGAGTGCGCCCCTGCTATGCGAGATGATCTTGGAGCGCAAGAGTGCGCACGCTGGGCGGCAGGGATGAGATCGCATGCCTGGTAAACTCTACCACCATATCTTTCTCCCAGGTCCGACGCGCACACAAAATTTCACGAATCCCCGGCGTGGTGGATTGAGTGCGCGGATTCCTGATCGGGATCGCCAGGGACACAGTGACCATCTTCGGGAACGCCTGGGCGGAGCGTGGCACGAGGCGGGTGAAAAGCAAGCTGTAGCCTACGCAAACCGGCAGGGAGTATATGTCGAGTTTGCGGGTGAACCAGGTTTTGACCTGGCAGTCCAAAGCCTTGAAGCGATCAGCAGCGGAATCCGCCTCCAGAACGTACGCACAGAGGGCGAGAGCGACGCCCAACGCACTCTTGCGACCGTGTACATTCCTCATGCTAAGCGCGGCCACTTTCTCAAGAAAATCCAGGCATACGCTACCGAACTCACGAAGACGAACAAGCCGAAGCACAAGAAGCTGATCAACGGCGTTTCCGACATTCGTCTTGCAGTTCTGGAATCGTTTTGGCGCCCGGAAGATCGGACCTTGATACCCGTGGATGCCCCGCAATGGATCGAAACATGGCTCGGCAATGATCGAGACGAAGTCATCGTCCGTTTTGAAGCGTTATCGGAGTCGCTCGACCTCGAGCTTAGGGATGGCGTCCTCCGATTCCCGGAGCGTTCGGTGAAGTTGATCAGAGCGAACCGGGCCCAACTGGAAGAGCTAGTCGAGCGGTCGGATGACATTGCGGAATTTCGACCCGCCCGGGAAGTGGCGACGTTCTATATCGAACTGGAAAACAAGGACCAACTGGACTCGGTACAGGAGTTCCTCGGGCGGTGCAGTTTCGACGATGACAAAGACGTGGCTGTGTGCCTTCTCGATACCGGTGTCAACAACGGCCATCCTCTCCTCCTGCCCGTACTGGCCGATGAGGACCTCCACACGGTTCGGGAGGAGTGGCAGATCGACGATCATGACGGTCATGGAACATTGATGGCCGGAACCGCCGCCTACGGAGACCTATTGGTCCCTTTGAGTTCTCAGCATGCTATTCGCGTGTCGCATTGCTTGGAATCCGCCAAGATCCTCCCTCGGCCGCCAGCGCAGAATCTTAAGCACCTCTGGGGGCATTTGACCCTTCAGGGGATCAGTCGTGCGGAGATACAGGCGCCGCAACGTAAGCGAATCGTCTGCCTTGCCATCACCGCAAAAGATGACCGGGACCGCGGCCGTCCATCATCATGGTCTGCTGCCCTGGACGAGGCGGCGTCGGGATATGACGATGACATCCGCCGCCTCTTCGTCGTCAGCGCCGGAAATGTCGACGATCCCGACCACTGGCGGAATTACCCCCATGACAACCTGACGAACGAGGTGCACGATCCGGGACAGGCCTGGAACGCTCTGACGGCGGGTGCGTGGACGGAAAAGACGAACATCGTCGATCCGGACCTTGCTGACTATGTCCCCATCGCGCCTAGTGGAGGGCTCTCGCCGTACAGCACGACCTCCGCGACGTGGCCGGCACGGAAGTGGCCAATCAAGCCCGACGTTGTACTCGAAGGGGGAAACGTTGCCCGTGGCCCTAATGATTCCGTTCTCGATTCCGACGACCTGAAACTGCTGTCTACGAACAGAGACCTTCAAGTCGCACACTTCGCCCCATTCTGGGCGACGAGCGCTGCCGCGGCTGAAGCTGCTCGAATGGCGGCACAGATCCAGGTGGAATATCCTGACATCTGGCCGGAAACCGTTCGTGCGTTGATTGTGCATTCCGCCGATTGGACCGGGGTGATGAAACAGCAGTTCCTGCGGAACGAATCCAAACAGGAATACGCCCGTCTACTGCGCGTTTGCGGTTACGGCGTACCGAATCTGGGTCGCGCCCTCTATTGCGCCTCAAATTCACTCACTTTGATATCGGAAGCGACGTTGCAACCTTTCGACAAGCGTGACAGCGGATACGTCACCAGGGACATGCATCTTTACGCATTGCCATGGCCTGCCGACGTTCTTACCGGCCTTGGCGAAGTACCGGTGACAATGAGAATCACCCTGTCGTATTTCGTCGAACCCAGTCCGGGCGAGATCGGCTGGGAGAATCGGTACCGGTATGCTTCACATGCGCTTCGGTTTGACATCAATGGGCCGGGCGAATCTCAAGACGAGTTTGTGAGCCGCGTTAACGCTCAAGCACGGGATGACGGCACGCATCCCGGCACGACGGGCTCCGGGGAAAACTGGACCATTGGCGAAGCACGGAACGTTGGCTCGATCCATTCCGACATCTGGCGTGGGCGGGCGGCGGACTTGGCATCGTCGAACATGATTGCCATTTACCCGGCAGTGGGTTGGTGGAGGGAGCGCCCACATCTAGGCAGATGGGACAAGAGCTGCCGGTACGCTTTGATAGTGTCAATCCAAACTCCAGATGAAGAGATCGACATCTACACGCCGGTGGCCATCCAGATCGGAATCCTAACCCCCATTGTTATCGAAGTTCCTCACCTTTAGACGGTGCTCGTAGAAATGGGGACGCGGCTGGACAGGTCCGCAATGCAGCGCAGGCCCCCCAGCCCTGCCGCTAGTCTCTGACTCGCAACTTTGCGCGCCCGTTCCTCGTTGGTGTGTAGTATACGGGCACAGCCTGACGAATGTCCTTCAATCAATACATTCACCTGGGCGGCTTGGTTGCTGCGCAGCACCGACGACAGCGTGGCGACGCCTTGCTCGGTGGAGGCTCGCCGGACGTACCGCCGGCCACGTCAACTTGAGTCGCAATTCGCGACCTCAGGTCATCCAACTTCTCCGCCGTCAGCTCAAAACAGGAAGTCCTATGGGAATCGTTCCAGGTAGCGCGTGACTTGTTCAGTCAGCCGCTTTGTGGGGACGCCGTAGCGTTCAGCCACGCCCGTGATAGCATGAAAGCGATGCGACTGATAGAAGCTTGGCGGCCTGATCCAAAACGATGGAATCTCGATCGCCTTCGCAAGAACACCACGGTTGAGGACACGGCTCTCGCCGAACAAGGTCTCGCGGAGTGGGCGGCCACGCTCGATCAAGAGGATGGCCAACCCGGAGCCGTAGCCCTGGTCCGCTGACCAAAAATCGAAAACCACGTCCTGCCTCACCCCACAGTACGTTGCGATTCGGTAGTGTCTCAGTCTCAGACCGAGGGCGTCCGTCCGATGCCCGCCTCGCTTCCGAGGCATAATGGTTCGGTCTGCGGTATAACCCGGGCACATGGGTAACACTTTGACCCTGTGCCCGGACGTTCAATTCTTAAAGCCATCGCGGGGTACAGCGCATGAAAGCTGGTGACCCGATCCTCGCGGATGGGGCTCGGATCGCCTGCGGCGATTTCGGAATCCACCGCATGACACGGAACCGGCACGGACGTTTAGGACACTACCCGCGCCCGCGTCTAGCCCAAGGGCTAGCCCCGCAATCGGTTGGCAAGGCCCTCTTCGGTCAGCCGAGCTACTTCCGCAGTACCCAGGTGGTCATCGAGCGTTGATTCTGGACAACCGTGGTCTTCAACGGGTCGGCTAGTTCGCCGCCCAACCTCTCGGTGAGCGAGCCCAGCATGGCGGCGTCCACCATATACCGCTCCCCGCCATCGGGCGACCGGTAGCGGCGTCCCTGGATAGGTTCCATCTGGCTCTCCATGCCGATCGTCGATGCGAGGCGGCAGAAGAACAGCCCGCCGCGCTTGAGCACGCGCCACGATCCCAGCAGCATGGCCTCGAACTGCGCGTCGTCCGCGGCGAGATGGAGGACTGTATTACTAATGACTACATCCGCGCAGGCATCGTCGAACGACATCTGTTCGACGGGTTCAACGCGAAAGTTGGACGCCGGAAGCGCGGGCGCGAACCTGCGGGCGAGGGCGCGGACGCTTTCCACCGCCTCCGGGCCCGAGTCCGCGCCGCATACTTCGTAGCCTTCCCGCAGGAAGTAGATGATGTTTCGGCCGGAGCCGCATCCAGCGTCGAGGATTCGCATTCCGGGTGAGATGCGGCCCTTCAGAAGCTGATCGAAAAGGTAGATGTCGATCTGGCCGAATTGCTCTTGGAGCGTGGGTGCTGACATTTTTATTGCTGAGCTCAGGAACTTGAGCTTAGCAATTCAGGAGCGGGAAGCGGCGGCGTGGCAGTCTCTCTCCGGCCGCCGCCCTTTTCAGCGGCGGCGTTGGAGTTGCGACCTCCACCAGCAGCGGGCCTCCCCGTCGGAGTTGAGCTGCCGGAAGCGGTCCGTCAGGAACGCGACAATCTGTGCGACGGTGGTGGCGTTGTTGAGCCCGTCGCTGGTGTTGTGTACCGCGATGTCCTTCAAACCGAAGATGTGGAACAACTCGTGGGTGACGACGTCGCGCCGCAAGTCGCGGGAATGGAGGGGGCAACTGTATCGCGAGATCGGTGACAGCCGCCGATCGTCCGTCACCCTCACCGATCGTCCTGTCGTCACCGATCGTCGTGTCACCGATCGTCTACCTCAACTCACTTCTTGAGTTCGACCATGACGACCTCAACCGGCGCCGCCAGCAGATTTTCCTCCGCGTGAGTAACGGCCCCGGCGGCGAACACAACTTCTCCCGCCTTATAGTCGCCCTGGCTCAACGTGCCGTCGGCCGCGGTCATTTTGGAGGAAGCGCCGGTCAGAAAAACAACCACGCGAGCCCGGGTGTGCTCGTGCCGCGGGATCTTTTCATGCGGGCCGATGTTGACCCGCAGCGCGCGCACCTGATCGTTCTCGAACAGCACCGTATAGTGCGCCGGGGCGACGTTGACCGGATCCAGAGCCGCGCTCGCCGGCTTCGATTCCGCGCCGGTCGATTCCGGGCCGGTCGATTCCGCGCCGGTCGATTTCCTGCCGGGCTGCGATTTCAGCTCGATCTCCACGATCTCGACCGGACCGCCGCCAACGTTCTCGCTGCTGTGTTTCCCGCCGGCCGCGCTCCAGCGCACCTCGCCCGCCTTGACCTTTTGGTCATCGGTCTTGCCCCCTTCATACTCGAGGACGATGTGTCCATCGTTGAGGTACACCATGACCCGGTTCATGGCGTGTTCATGAAGCCGCCCCTTGCCGCGCGGCGAATCAGTGACCTTCAAGACACGCACCTGCGCGTTTTCGATCACAACCGGATTGGTTCTCTGAGGCTGAGCCGGCAGAGCGAGCGCGGCCGCGGCCAGAAGAATTAGGTAACGCATGCGAACAATTCTACCGCCGCGGCAGGGGCGCAAGCTCCATGCGGCCCGCACGGGCCGTCCGCCCAAGGCACGAGCCGCGGCCAGCTCATAAGTTGTCGCCTGTCCCCGACTTTCCTGTCCCCGACTTTCCCTCGACTTTCCCTCAGGTTTGGGGGCGCCCGGTTTGGAGTCTATGACGCCGGGTTCGGATTGGGAGTCTTCGGGTGGCGTGGTTTGGCAGGATCTGGCAAGATTTGGCGTCGTTTGGCAACAGATGGCAAGGATTCTCTTTGCGGCGATTTCTTCGTTGGCGTTTTTCCCCTTGGGTTTGGCTTGTCTGGTCCGGAGTTTGTTGAGATGGCGGGTGTTTGCGGGCGGACGGAGGGTACTGTCCTGATCTTGCGTTGGTTTCGGTTGAGGGCGTGGCGCTGGGCCAAT
>JBBDWJ010000310.1:0-13382 GCA_040902925.1 Bryobacterales bacterium
CGTTGCGCCATTGTTGTTTGCCGTGGTCTTGATTTCGGAAAAGGCCAAACTCGAGTTCCCGGGGCTTGCGCCCCGGGCTACTGGCATACCGCCCCTCCGGGGCTGAGGCCTGTGACTTCGGGTATAGGCGATCTTAAGATTTCCTTCGAGGCTTGGCCGGCGCCGCGCGGTCCCGTATCCAGGCATACTCATGAAACAAATCGCCATCGTTGGCGGCGGCATTTCCGGCCTTTCCGCGGCTTACTACCTCTCTCAAGCCGGGCACGACTGCACGCTCATTGAGGCCTCGCCGAATCTTGGTGGCGTCATCCGCACGGAACGCGTCGACGGCTGCGTGGTTGAGGCCGGCCCCGACAGCTTCATCTCGCAAAAACCCTGGGCGATGGAGCTGATCCGTGAACTCGGCATCGAAGACCAGGTCATCAGTTCGCGGGACCATTTGCGCTGCACCTACGTGCTACGCGATGGCAAGCTCGTGCCGCTGCCCGACGGCGTGCAGTTTTTGATCCCCACGCGCATCGGGCCGATCCTCACGACGCGGCTGCTGAGTTGGCGGGCGAAGGCGCGCATGGGAATGGAGCTGTTCCGGCGCCCCCGGCGCGACATGCCCGACCGTTCGGTCGCTGAATTCGTCGTTGATCACTATGGGCGCGAGGTCAACGAATACCTGGCTCAACCGATGGTGGCGGGAGTCTACGGCGGCGCTCCGGAAAGTCTCAGCATCAGCGCGGTCATGCCGCGATTGGTCGAGATCGAGCGCCGCTTCGGCAGCGTGACGCGGGGCGTCCTCGACGGCATGCGGCGCACGAGAGCGGAGAACCGGGGCCATTCCTCAACGGGCCATTCTTCGGCGGGCCCTGCCGCCGGAGCAAAGCCGAATGGCGGCCAGCAGCACTCGCTGTTTCTGAGCCTGCGGGGCGGCATGCAGCAGCTCATCGATGTGCTGGCCGCGCGCCTGGATGGCAGGGTCCGCCGCCTGACGGCCACCGTCGACCGCATCAAGGGCTCGCGCGGCTCGTTTCGGTTGTTTGCCGGCGGAGACTCGATCCACGCGGATGAGTTTGTGCTGGCCACGCCGGCTTACCGGGCCGGAGAGTTGTTGCGGAATATCGACGCGGAGCTGGCGCTGCTGCTCGAAACCATTCCCTATAACTCGTCGGTTACGATCGCGCTGCTGTATGCGCGGCCTCCGTTCGCGCATCCGCTCGATGGCTTCGGCTTCGTCGTTCCGCGGGCCGAGGGCCGCCTGCTGAGCGCCTGCACCTGGGTGAATACGAAGTTTCCGTACCGCGGCACCGAGAGCCGCGCGTTGCTGCGGGCTTTCCTGGGAGGCGGGCGAGCCGAAGACGCCGCGGCGAATTCCGACGAGCAACTTGCCCGCCTGGCGCATCAGGAATTGAGCGCCCTGATGGGGTTCGACGCTGAGCCCGTCGCCTGGCGAGTCCAGCGCTGGCCGCGAGCCATGGCGCAGTACGAAGTTGGCCACCTGCGGCGGCAGCAGGCGATTGAGGAGCGCCTCGCCGTGCAGCCCGGCGTGTGGCTTACCGGAAACGCCTATATCGGCATCGGCATTCCCGATTGCATTCACCGCAGCCAACTTGTTGCGCGCGCCATCGGCGGCGAGCCTGCTGTTCCGGTCCCCTGAGGGATGCACTCCAGAGTGCGTCCTCCACAGTGCGTCCTCCAGAGTGCGTCCGGCCGGCCGCGATCCGAACGAAGGACAGGTTTTCGCGACGGGTTTAGGGCTGGCACTGCTATCGTGTGCAGCGTCTTGTTTGCGCCACTCCGCACTCCTTTAGATAATCGAGCAGTAGGGGCTAACTATTTCCTGGGCTTGCCGTCTAACCGTGGTGTTGATGACTAGATCATCTAGTGGTGTATAATCCGCTGGCATGGGACGCAAATCCAAGTCCGACAGCCGCGGCGACATGCTGCAAGGCACGCTCGACATGCTCGTGCTCAAGACGCTGCTGCCCGCGCCGGCGCATGGCCACACCATCGCCAAGGTCATCGAAAAGACTTCCGATGAGGTGCTGCAAGTCGAGCACGGCTCGCTCTATCCGGCGCTCTACCGGCTCGAAGATCAAGGCCTGATCGCCGCCTTCTGGGGAACGTCGGAAAACAACCGCAAGGCGAAGTACTACCGTATTACGCCGGCCGGCAGGAAAAAGCTCATCCAGGAACGCGGCCGATGGGAAGAGCTGGTGCAGGCGGTGATGCGGGTTCTGGGTCCGGCGGCGGAGTGAGCGACTATGCGATGGCGGCGGTTCTGGAACAGAAAGCAGCGCGACAACGAGCTGGGGTTCGAGCTCGAGCTGCACCTGGCTGAGGAGATCGACGATAACCTGGCGGCCGGCATGACGGCCGAGCAGGCGCGGCTGGCCGCGCTTCGCAAACTGGGCAATCGAACTCACGTCCGGGAGGACGTTTACAACATGAACACCATCGGCTGGCTCGAGACTTTTGGGCGCGACGCCCGCTATGCCCTGCGCGGCTTCCGCAAAAGCCCCGGCTTCACTTCCGTCGCGCTGCTTTCGCTGATGCTCGGCATCGGCGCCACCACGGCGATCTTCAGCGTCATCTACGGGGTGGTGATCGATCCTTATCCCTACGCGCGGCCGCACGAGATTTGGGCGCCGCTGGTGCAGAACATCAAGACCAACCGGCCGAATTCCTTTAGCGCCCATCGACTCAGTGAATTCCTGGAATTCCGGAAACTCACGGTGTTTGCCGACGCGATGGGCACCAGCCCCGATAGCATGTTGCTCACCGGAAACCGCAGCCCGGAAAATCTCTCCACAATCCTCGTCACGGGCAATGGATTTCAATTCATGGGCGTCGAGCCGGTCCTCGGCCGCGTCATCCAGCCCTCCGACATCCGGCCGGGCGGCGAGGCCGAGCCCGTCGCCGTGTTGAGCTACCGCGCCTGGCAGCGACTGTTCGATGGCGACGAACGCGCCCTGGGGCAAGAACTCGTACTGAACGATCAACCGCACACCGTGATTGGCGTGATGCCGCCGCGGTTCGGCTGGTGGACCGGCGACGGCGTGTGGCTGCCGTTGCCCGAGGATGTGCGAAACGACCGCACCGTCTTTCCGATCTTCCGCCTTAAGGAGGGCATCTCAAAAGAGGTGGCCGAGGAGCGGCTGCACGCGCTGACTTTGCGTCTGGCCGAGCAGAACCCCGACAACTTTCCCAAGGAAGGTTTCACAACAACGCTGCGCAACTACATGGACATCACAGTAGCCAGCGGCACGATGCAGACCAGCTTGCAGTTGTTGTTCTGCGCTGTAGGATTTCTGCTGCTGATCGCGTGCGCCAACGTCGCTAATCTACAACTTGCCCGCTCGACGGCGAGAACGCGCGAAATCGCGGTGCGGTTGTCGATCGGCGCCGGCCGCCGCCGGCTGCTCAGGCAACTGCTCACCGAGAGCGTGTTGCTTTCGCTTCTGGGCGGCGCGCTGGGCGTGCTGTTCGCTGTCGGCGCGACGCGGGCCATCGTGGCGCTGATGCCGGATTTCTACGTGCCGAACGAAGCGCGCATCACGGTCAATATTTACGTGCTGCTGTTCTCGCTGATCGTGTCGGTGCTGACCGGGATACTGTTTGGACTGGCGCCGGCTCTGCAGTCTTCGCGGCCCGACCTGACGCACGCGCTCAAAGAGGCCACGCAGGGCGCGGGAATCGGCGGCGGCCGGCGCACCCGTAACGCGCTGGTCATCGTCGAGGTGGCGCTGTCGATGATCCTGCTGGTGGGCGCCGGGCTAACGGTGCGCAGCTTCATCGCGATTCTCGCGGTGGATACGGGCTTTCATCCCGAGCGCGTGCTGATGGTGAGCCTGCCGCTGCCTCCGCAACGCTACCCCACGCTCGAGCAGCGCAACTTGTTCGCGCAGCAGGTTCTGGATAGCGTGCGCAATTTGCCCGGCGTCGAAGCGGCCACCGTCGGCAACGGCGGCATGCCGTTTGGCGGGCCGCGCTCGGCCTACGCCATCGAAGGGCAGCCCGATAGCGAGGAACGCAGGATCATCGTCGGCCTGGCCGGGGCGGACTACCTACAAGCAATTGGTATCCCGCTGCGGCTCGGCCGCGCAATTACCGCGCATGAGGTAGCTCGCGCCGAACCGGTCGCGCTGATCAACGAGGCGGCGGCGCGGCTGTGGCCCGAAGGAGAACAACCGCTTGGTAAGCGGCTGCGTCTCGACGTGCTCACGAACCACCCGCCGAACTGGCTCTCTCCCGAGGCCAACTCGCCCTATGTCACCGTCGTCGGCGTGATCGGCGATACCAAAAACGACGGGCTGCGCAACGAGCCGCTGCCGGCCGCGGTGGCGCCCTACACGCTGCTCGCCCCGGCCGAACGCACTCTCGCCCTGCGCACGCGGACCGAGCCAACCTCGATGCTCAACGCGGTGCGCGAGCGAGTGCAGGCCATCGATCCCAATCAACCGGTCAGCCGCCCGATCACGGTCGAAGAAGTGCTCGGATTCCAGACCGTTCAGCCGCGCTTCACTATGGCCCTGTTCAGCTTTTTTGGGCTGATGGGGCTGATCCTGGCCGTGGCTGGCGTCTACAGCGTGCTTTCCTATCAAGTCACGCAGCGCACGCACGAGATTGGCGTCCGCATGGCGCTCGGCGCGCGCCGCGGCGACGTTGAGGGCCTGATGTTGCGCCTCGGAAGCAAGCTGATCTTCGCCGGCCTGTTGATTGGCATTGGCGCCTGTCTTGCCCTGGGCCGCTTTTTCGAAAGCCAGCTTTTTGGAGTGCCCGCGACCGACCCGCTTTCGATTGCGTCGGTGGCGCTGCTGTTGATGGTGGTGGCGCTGCTGTCGGCCTACCTGCCCGCCCGCCGCGCGGCGCGCGTGGACCCGCTGGTGGCGCTTCGGCACGAATAGCGATATCCGTCCTTTTGCGACCGCGGTTCCGGCTCCGCAGGAGCCCTCCAACACTGGGCTCCCCACCGGCCCACCCGTGCTAGAATCCAATATGGTTCCATTTTGGAACCGCAGATATGCCGACACTCACCATCAAAGGCATTCCCGACACGCTGTACCGGCGCCTCAAATCGAGGGCGGAGGAACACCGCCGAAGCCTGAACAGCGAAGTGATTGTTTGTCTCGAACAGTCTCTCAACGTACAGCGCATCGACGTGGAAGACTTCCTCAAACGGGCGCGAATGCTGCGGCGGCGCCTCGAACCGGTTTACCTCAGGGACCGCGAGTTAAATGCCGCCAAGCGAGCCGGCCGGCCATGATCGTCGCTGACACGAATCTTATTGCTTATCTTTTGGTTCCCGGCGAGGCAAGCGAAGACGCGGAGATGGTCCTGCGTCTCGATCCGGAATGGGCGGCGCCTGTACTGTGGCGATCGGAATTGCGCAACGTCCTTGTCTCGTATCTTCGGCGCGATCTGCTAACTCTGCCGGGCGCGGGCGCGGTGATGGAAGAGGCTGAGTCGCTGTTGGAAGGGCGCGAGTACGTCTTGCCGACGCGTGCAGTACTCGCCTTGGCGGCTGCTTCCTCTTGTTCTGCCTACGATTGCGAGTTCATCGCGCTTGCCCAGCAGCTCGCTGTTCGCATGGTGACGTCGGACAGGGGCGTGCTGCGGTCGTTTCCTGAAGTCGCCGTGACTCCGCGGGCGTTTGCAGCGCGGTAGGCCTCCTGTTGCGCGGGCCGGGCGCTCTGTCGATCCCGCTGGCGGCGTTTCTGTATCCTGGGAAGGGCAGGCAAGATGTCTGTCTCACGGGAGCCATCAGTATCGCCCTCAGCATCCCCAGCATCCACCAGCCGATAGCCCGCTACTACCGGCGCAGGCGCTTCCGCCGCTTCTGGAAGGCCTTTCAACTTACACCGCAAAGCCGCGTTCTCGACGTGGGCGGGTATGAGTACTACTGGTCGTTCTTCGATCGCCTGCCGCGGGTGACTATCGTCAATCTCGAGCCGCCGGCCAGCCGCAACGGCCGGTTCGAATGGGTGATCGCTGACGCCGGGCGGTTGCCGTTTCGCGACGGCGCGTTCGATGTGGCGTTTTCGAACTCGGTGATTGAGCACATCTCAGCGCCGGCGGACCGCGCGGCGTTTGCGTCCGAAATCGTGCGCGTCGGGCGGCGCTATTACGTGCAAACCCCTTCGCGCTGGTTTCCCGTCGAGCCGCACCTGATGACGCCGTTCATCCACTACCTGCCGCGCGGCGTTCAACGCAAGCTGCTGCGCAATTTCACCGTTTGGGGTGTTTTGGTGCGACCGACGCCCCAGGGTTGCGACGCCTTTTTGCGCGATATCCGCCTGATGACGGCGAGCGAATTGGGGCGCCTGTTTCCGTCGGCCGAGATTTGGCGCGAGAGGGCCTTGGGGTTGGTCAAGTCGCTCATAGCTGTTTCGCGGTCGAGCTGAACCTGGCGGGAACATCCAGATCACTCTGATAGAAACATCACATTTGAGCTGGCGGTCCCGATTGCCGCGGCGCCCGCCTTGCCCGTAATTCATTGAAAGACTCACCGCCGCCTTTAGGCCAAGCGGTTAGGGTGCCGTTTTCTTGGCCCCGGAGTCAACCGAAAAGGATCTCGTCGATTTCCTGATTGGTAATTCGCAACGTTCTTTTCGCTTTGCCTTTGATGAGCGGAAACGGACGCGGAAGCGACGCCGCGGTTTTCGAACCCGATGCTCGTAGCTCACGGTCAATCAGGCCAACGATGATCTGCTTGATGGACGAACCCTCGGTAGCCGCCTTCGCCTTAAGCTGCTCGTAGAGATGGTCCGGAATATCGACGGTCACACGCATAGCGATACTCTTGCATCCTACCAACTCACGCCCCGCGAGTTCCGTTACCGCAGTTGCGACAGCCCGCGCGCCGGGTCGGTGAAGAATGCGTCCTCAACCTTCTCGAACACGGCGACCGTGCCCATGTTGATCGAGGCGCCTTCGGCGTTTGTGTGGTTGCTGGCCAGCTTGACGCCGTTGTGGGTGCCGTATTCCCAGTTCCAGGCGCCTTTGTTGCCGCCCTGCAGTGTGTATTCCCAGTGGGTCATCAGCTTCGAGGATGGATCGATGTAGGCGTTGTAGGTGTCGCCCGGCGTTAGCCCCACCTTCTGAAAGGTCAGCTCCACTACTTCGTAGTTCTTACCTTCGTGTTCCTTGGCGCCGATGTATTTGAGGTTGACGCCCTGGTCCAGCCATTTCCACGGCATGGCGAGCCAATACATGTCGTTGATGAACGCCGAGTAGGCGCCTTTGAGCGCCGTGGCCGCGCCTTCGCCGTCGATGCGCGCTCCATCGATGTACACATCGCCTTGCTGGTCGTTGACGTTGAACAGAACGACCTGGCTCTTGCCTTCTTTGGTCTTGCTCTCGAAGCGGTAGCGGCCCGCCCACTTATCCCAAAGGTGGCTGCGGTTGGCGCGCGTTTCGCCTCCCATCGAGACGATGAAGTCATAGCGCACGAAATGGACATTGTCCCAGGCCTTTTCGCCGCCCATCGCCTGCATGACCGACTTGCCAAGTTCTACCGCCTTGGCATCGCGTTGTTGCGCGGCTGCCGGTGAGAGCAGCGCCGCGGTGAGCGCGGCCGCCGCCATGGCTCGAACACGCAGGCTTGCGAGGAAGCGCAGATGGCGCCGAATACGTTGTGAAGTCATGATCGTCTCCAAGTTGATTTCCACGCAGCCGGCATCGGCTCTGATCCGGCCGCTACAGGGCGGTCAGCAGGATCGGTCTTCCCCGGTCGATCACAATGGTGTGCTCGTAGTGGGCCGAGAAGCTGCCGTCATGGGTGCGCACCGTCCAACCGTCATTGTCGAGCACGACGCGGCCGTTTCCGGCGGCGATGATCGGCTCGACCGTGATCACCAGCCCTTGGGTGAGCAGATCAGTAGCCCGCCGGTCGGGATAGTTCGGCACGCAAGGGGGTTCGTGAATCGTGCGGCCGACGCCGTGCCCCGCTAGCTCGCGAATGACGCGGAAGCCGTTGCGGCGTACGTGCTGCTCGACGGCGCGCCCGATGTCATGAACGCGGCGGCCGGCGCGGGCCACATCCATCGCGTTCTGAAAAGCTTGTTTTGCGCAGGCCGTCAATCGTTGCGCCAAAGTCGTTACCGGAGGCACGGGAACCGTCACCGCGGCATCGGCGAAATAGCCGTCTTTTTCAGCAACCAGGTCGAGCTTGACCAAGTCGCCCGATTGCACCGTTCGCGTTCCGGGAATGCCGTGGATCGCTTCGTCGTTGACGCTGATGCAGAGCGCGCCGGGAAAGCCGTAAACGATGGGCGGCGCGGCCTGCGCGCCATGGCTTGCCAGCAGGCGCGCGCCGGCCTCGTCCAGTTCTCCGGTTGTGACGCCGGGGCGTACTTTCTCCGCCAAAGCTTTCAGAACCAGGGCGACGATGCGGCCGATGGCCTGCAGGCGTTCGAAATCTTGCGTGGTTTCTACGGACATTTCTTACCGCCGCATCTGTCGGCGGCTGGTTGGCTAACGTCCGGTTGGGAAGCTGATCCGGTGGCGCGCGACCTCAATTTTAGCAAGGCGCGCGCGTTGATTGTTGTCCTGCGGCGGGATTCAGTAGCGCCCGGCCGTGTGCCTGCCGCAACGTCCTGCGCCCCGTTTGTGGTGTAGTCTGAGGGGTATCGTGGCGGCTTTCGGCCGCACGCCCCGGCTTCAATGGCTCATCCGGACCTGATCTCTGCCGTTATTCCTGCGTTCAATCCCACGGTTTTTGTCGAGGAAACGATTGAGAGCATCCAGAAGCAGACGCATCCTCACAAAGAGATCATTCTGGTCGACGACGGCACCGACAAGGCGGAGAGCCGGGAGCTGATCGCCCGGATCGAAGCCCGTAACACGCCGAACCTGCGCGTTGTCCACCAGGAGAATCGTGGTTTGGCGGGCGCGCGCAATAGTGGATTTCGCCACGCGCTGGGCCAGTATGTCGTTCCGGTGGACGCCGATGACCGTCTCGACTCCGAGATGATGGCGGTCTGCCTGGCTGAATTGAAGGCGCATCCCGAAGCCGGCTTCTGCTACTTCGACTATCGCGTGTTCGGCGACGTCAACTATATCGAGCGGCCGGGCGAGTACAATTTTTACCGGCTGCTCGAAGAAAACTTCATGGCGTGCTGCATCTTCGTCGCCCGGCCGGTGTGGGAGGCCATTGGCGGCTATGACGAGTGGCACCGCTGGGGATACGAGGACTGGAGCTTCTTCCTCAACCTTGGCAAGCATGGATATTTCGGGCGCTACGTGCAGCGTCCGCTGTTCGAATACCGCACGCACGGCCGCGGGCTGCACTATATAGGTCTCGAACGGCACGACACCAACTGGGCGCACATGATCGAACGGCACCCCGAGGTGCTGTTGGCCGAAGGCCGCCTGGATATCAAACGCGAGTGGGCGCCATCGATTTGTTTCATCGTGCAAGGCGGGCACACGCCTTCGTTCGAGAACCAAACGGTGCGCGACTATCAGGTGCTCGCGAACGTCGATGGGCAAACGGCGTTGAAGAAGTCGCGCGCGCCGGCGTTCCTGTGGCTTTCCGGGGACCGCGCGCTGCAACCGCAGGCCGCCGAGGAGTGCATCTGGGGACTGACGGAAGCCGATTGGGTCACCTGGAAGGACACCGGCGACGCGCCGCCGCCTTCATTGAAAGATTGCGCCGGACCGCTGGGCGTTTCGCGCCGCGCGATGGAGCAGCCCGAGCCCAAGCCTTCGGGCGTGGTCCGGCGGCTGCCTTGGCGCTGCCGCGAGGCAGGGCAACCTTCCGGGAACAAGCGCGGCGCGTCCCGAGCCCTGGGTGCGGCGCATCAAGGGGACGTGGGACGAGCGCAGGATGCGCGGGCGGCCGACGCCGGGCGCGTTGCCGCGACGGCCTCGAGCGTTGCAGCCATGAGCGCCGATGCGGATGACGGCGGTATCGCGACCCGCACGATTGAGGCCGAGCCGATGCCGGTCGAGGGTCCGCCCGCTCCGATCTCATCGCCTTTCGGCCGACGCGTCGACCGCCTGCTGCACCATCTTCAGAACGCGGAGCTGCTTTCGAGCGAAGCGTGGCTCGATCATCCGCTGCGGTCGTCGGCGCGGCTGATTCCGCTGCGATGGAAAGAGCGTGTTAATCAGGCCGCGGGCAAAGCGGTTTTCGATCTCAGCTTCTATTTGAAATTCCAGCCGCGCTCGGTGCTGCTTGGTGGCGCGCTGACCGAGCGCCTCGACTATATCCCGCCGCTCAAACAGTCGCGCCGTATCGGCCTGTTCACGCCGCATCTGGGAGTGGGCGGCGCGGAAAATGTGCTGCTGGAGCTGGCGGGGCAGATCGATCGATCGAAATATGAAGTGCTGTTGATCGCCACGCATTCCAGGGACTCGCGATTGCTGCTCGAGTGGCGCGAGCGCGTCGACTGGATTTACGACCTGGAGCGGCTCGTCTCCGCCGAACATGCGCCGCGTTTTCTCTATTCGATCGCGGCGAACTGGGAGCTCGATACGCTCGTCGTGCAGAATGCCGCTGCCGCCTACAGCGTTCTACCGGCGTTAAAAGAGAAACGGCCTTCGATGCGCGTGGCCGATCTGTTGCACGCCGTCGATGAGGATTGGGATTTCTTCGCCGCCACGCTGGATGTCGCCGAGCACCTCGACCGCCGCATCGTAATTTCCGAAGCCGGGCGCAAGCGGCTTGACGACATGGATACGCCGGCGGAAAAAATCCGCCTCATCCGCAACGGAGTCGACCTGGACTATCTTGATCCGTCGCGTTTCGAGCGTGGACGTCTGCGGCGGCAGTTGGATCTGGATGCGTCGACCTCGATCGTGCTGTTCGCGGGGCGGCTCGACCCGGTCAAACGAGCGCTGCTGCTGCCGGAGGTTGCTGACGAGCTGAAGCGCATTCGCGGCGAGGGCGATGTTCATTTTGTTGTGGCGGGCGATGGATCCGAGGCTGGCCCGCTGCGCTCGGCGATTCAGACAAAGCGCCTCGAGGAAAGTTTCACGCTGTTGGGCCACGTTGCCGACATAGCCGAGCTGCTGGCGGACGCTGATCTGCTGCTGATTCCTTCGCAAAGCGAGGGAATTCCGTTGGTGCTGCTAGAGGCTTTGGCGATGCAGGTTCCGGTGGTGGCCTGCCGCGCCGGCGCGATTGAAGAGGCGCTGCCGTCCGGTTGCGGCGTGTTGGTCGAGCCCGGGTTATATGAGGAAACGCGCCTCGCGCAAGCGCTGGCGCAATTGCTCGGCGAACCGGAGAAGCGCGCGGCGATGGGCCGGCAAGGCCGGGCTTTCGTCGCGAAGCATCATTCGCTGGATGAGACGCGCAGTGGTTACCGGGCGTTGCTGGAGGAGATCGAAGGAATGGAAAGGGCTTGAGGGGGACTGCTTGAGGGGGACAGTCACCGTGATTCGCGCCCGCACGAATAGCTGAGACCACCGGTCAAATAACGGCGCGAAACACGGTGACTGTCCCCAACGGCTCCAACGGCTCAACGGCTCCCGGTTTTTCGATCCAGGCAGATTTACTTATGACGATTCAACAAGCTGTCGCTGAACTTAAGAAGCTTGGCACCGACCAGAACCGTACGGTTTACCAACGCCACGGCGTTGGCGATAAGCTTTACGGCGTCAGTTTTGCCAACCTCAAGAACCTCAAGAAAGAGATCAAAACCGACCACGAACTGGCGCGGCGGTTGTGGGCGACCGGGAATCATGATGCGCGCATTTTGGCCACCATGATCGCCGACCCGGAGGAGACGACGCCGGAACTGCTCGACTCCTGGAAAGACGGCCTGGACAACTACATCGTTGCCGACGCCTTTGCGAAATTTGCCGCGGCGACGACCTTGGCGCAAGAGTCCGCCGAGATGTGGCTGGAATCCGACAAAGAATGGATTGGCCGTGCCGGATGGATGCTGTTGACGCACTTAGCCCTTAACGACGCTTCGCTGCGGGGCGAATACTTCAAGCCATATCTCGTGACCATCGAACGGCGCATCCAATCGAGCCCCAACCGCACGCGCGACGCGATGAATTCGGCGTTGATCGCGATTGCGCTGCGCAACCCGGAATTGAAGCGCGAGGGCATCGCGGCGGCGCGGCGCATCGGCAAGGTGGAAGTGGACCACGGAGAGACGAGCTGTAAGACGCACGACGCGGAGGATTACATTCTTAAGACCGGGCGGCATCGCGAACAGCTACGGCGGCGGCGAGGCGGGACTGAGGGTGCGAATGGCGCGAACAAGCATTGAAGATCAGCGCCTGGAGCCGTGAGTGGCGTCGTTTTGTGATCGCCGCTTCGCGGCGAAGGACCGGCACGAGTACAGGTCCTCACGAATGTGTACCGTTCGTTGCTTGCTTCGCTTTAGGCGCGTTTCAGAGCCGCTGCTCGGATCGGCAGTGAGCGGACTCGCACTTTGCTGGCTTCGAAAATGGCGTTGGCTATCGCCGGGGGAACGGCGATCATTGGTGTTTCCCCGGCTCCGACCGAGGGCAGATCGGGGCGGTTGAGCAAAACGGTTTCGATCGGTGGTACGTCTTTAAAACGCGGCACCGGGTATTCGGCGAAGCGCGGGTTGAGGATGCGGCCGTTTTCGAACAGGATTTCCTCGCCCATCACCGCTCCCAGCGTCATGATGACGCAGCCTTCCGATTGCGCTTTCAGATTGTCGGGGTCGTGGATCGCGCCGCATTCGAACGCCTGACAGATTTCGAGAATCTCGAAGGTCCCCTTCTCGCGGTCGACCCTGACTTCGGCGCAGGCCGCTACGTAGGAACCTTTTTCCGTGCCGCAGGCGATGCCGATTCCGTTGATCGGTTGATCCGTTGATCCGTTGATCGGCGAGCCGGCGGATTGCAGATTCTTGCGGCGTTCTCGCCATCGGAAGTTTTCGGCTACTGCTTCCAGCACCGGGCGCAGCCGCTTGTGGCTGAGATGGGCCAGGCGAAAGTCGAGCGGGTCCTGGTTGGCGGCGGCGGCCAACTCGTCCATGAACGATTCGCGGGCGAAGTTGTTGGCTGTCGAGGCGAGGGCGCGGTAGGAGCCTGTGCGCAGCGGGGATTCGCTCGAGCGGTATTGATGGCGCGTGTGCGCGATGTCGTAGGGGCTTTCGAGCGCCGATCCACCAGAGTTGTAATTGATGAATTCCCATGAGACGAGGCGGCCTTGGGCGTCGATGCCGCCGTTGACTTCGATCAGGCCGGCGGGGCGGAAGTAGGCCCAGGTGAATTCCTCTTCGCGCGTCCAACGCAATGACACTGGTTTGACCGCGGCTTTCGCGATGCGCGCCGCTTCGATGGCGGTCTCGCCGGTGTGCTTGCCGCCGAATCCGCCGCCGGTGTCGGGAACGATGACGCGCACTTTGGCTTGCGGGATGCGGAATGTTTCGGCCAGCTCGCTTTGAACGCCGGTGGGGCGC
>JBBDWJ010000311.1:0-13379 GCA_040902925.1 Bryobacterales bacterium
AGCCGGAAGGCGCGCGCCCGTCGCACGCCTGCTACGGCCATTATGACGAAGGCGGGCGCCGCGGGCGCCAGGTAGTGAGGCTGCAAGCGCGGCTGGACGGTGAACGTGCTTGCGATCACGAGGAACACGATGACCGCGGCCGCGAACGCCGCCCAGCGGTCCCACGGCCTCACCAGCAACCAGCACAAGGGCACCCATAGAGCTAGGCCCCAGAAAAAATCGAGCTGATCGGTCAAATCCATTTTCGACAGTCCCCAAAATACGCCCGAGCCGTCGGACCGGCCGTGGTAATGGGGCAGCGTCCAATCGGAGTACTGCTGGAACACATCGTAGCGATAGGTTTTCTGCCCGCGCAGAGGCTGAAAACTAAATAGCGGGATGACGTCGTATTGCTCGTGATAGACGCGATAGGGCATCTTGAGCGGGTCGCCGGTCACGCGATAGTCGAAGTAGCCCATCGCGAGCGCTCCCAAAGCCAGCACGCCCGCGCCCGGCCGCACGACGCGCAGAACCGCACTGCGCCATTGCGGGCGCACCACGAAGAACCAGGCCAGCGGCATCGCGGCCACCGCCGCTACCACCAGGCCCTCAAACGGACGGCTATTGGCCAGCACGATCAGGCCCGCTGCAAACAGCGCGGCGTGTTTAGCCCGCGGATTGCGGAGCAAACGGGGCAGCGCGCCGAGAATCAAGGCGCCGCCGATCATGGCCACTGCTCCGCCCCACAGCGCGGTGTTCCAGTAGGCGAACCAGTGGTCGTGATCCCACAGCGGCAGCGTTCCAAATCGAAATGCGGGAAGCAGCGCTCCGAATAGCGCCCAGCGCGGCGGGGCGAAGGCCAGCAACATCCAACAAACAGCGGCGGCGCCGGCGGCCACGCTCAACCAGACGCCGGCAATGGCGTGCCCGGTCAGCACCTGGCCGGCAGCTAGGAAGATCGCCTGCCCCGGCGGGTACTTCGACTGATAGGTCGGCGTGTGGATGACGTGGAAGGTTTCGAAGTGCTGCCAAAGCGGGTGGCTCGGGTTGCTTAGCCGGCCGTGCGCGAAAGTGTCCGCTCCCAGCAGGTAGCTGAACTCATCGTGAACGTGCGGCGATGGCGGGCGTACCCAAGAGAAGATCGGGCAGACCGCGAAGGACAACACCGCAGCCCACAGGATGGCCTGCCGCGGGGTCGCCGCGAATCGCCGCAATATGCGCGACGGCAACGCCCATACGCGCGGCGCTATGCGGGGCAGGGCCCAGGCGGCGAGCGCCGCCGCCAGCAGCGGCACGAGTTCAACGAGCAGGCGGAGTCCCATTGTGCGAAACCGGACAGAACCGTTAGCTGCGGAAGTGTACCAGCGGGATAAAGCGAACGTGGAGACTTTTCAGTATGCCACGCCAAGGGGAATCCTATCGGCGGCGGCTGGCGGCGACGGCCGCTGGAGACGAGCGGGCGCGTGACGTCCGTCGCGCTTGACCGCTATGTCCGCGACAAGATTGCCGCAGTACGATCAATCCTTTGCGGCCAGAGTCTCGCTGCCACAGCCTAAACTGGGGACCAATGCGTTGGCGGGAAGACTTTTTTCGACGGCGTGTAACCTGGGGCCCGGGCGCGGCGACTTTCCTAGCCAGAAGCAAACCATTCTCATCCTGAACCCCCAGCGCCCGGCCTTCGGCTGCAACCGAGAGCCGGGCGTTGGCTTTTTTGGGAGGAGCAAATTCGTAGAAGCATTGGGGCAGCCGAACGGTTACTGTGCCGTTGAACCCTTGGCTCGCTAGCCCACGAGAGCGTATCCGAGTACCAGCAGAACCGCGAAGGCCGCTAGGCCGCCGATCACGCTCCAGGGCGTACCTTCCGGCTTTGCCTGCACAGAATTTTCAAACATTCTTTTTCTCCTTGGGAACTTGGGATTGGGTTTGGTGTCTCTTGAAGCCGAAACTCGCGAATGCGATGTTTGGCCGCGCCAGTTTCCATTCGATGGCTCCCACAAGGGCTCCAACGGGGCATCGAGCACGGGTCAATTCCGCTTTCCTTCGCTGCCGCGCGTTTCCGGCATGAAACCCGCCGCGGCGATGGTTTTCAAACCCCACAGGCCCGCCGCCAAGGTGACCATGGCGAGAATGAAAAGGGTAAGAACAGCGGTCTCGATCATCGTGGTCTCCTTTCAGGAAATCGGGTTGTCTGGAATAGGGCCGGTCACGCTGGTGGAAAGCCAAGACCGGATGAATCGTTTACGTGGCAAGAACCGGATGGCGCAGTGTGGATTCCCATGACGGCGGTGAGGCGACCGGGCGGCGTAAAGAAGGGTAAAAGCGCCGCCCGGTGACCACCGTTGTGCCGGGACGCGCCCGGCACAGTGTTCACTGCCCTGGGCTCATTGCCCTGGGCTCATTGCCCCGGCTTAGTCTTGGGGGCCGAAGCCGCGTCCGCCGCGGAATCCGCGAGGACCTCGCATTGCCATGCCCATCCCGAAGCCGCCCTCGGGAGCATCGAGCAGGCTCAGCGCCCTGGCTTGATGAATGGCGGGAAGCAGGTTGGCCGCCGCCTGCAGCTCATCGAGCTTTACCCTCTGAGCGTCGGTCAACGTAGCGCGCAGTTGCCCGGCCTGCCCGGCTTGCTTCGCTTTCAGTTGATTGCCGAGCTCGGCGGTCTCGACCTGAAGCTGGCCGACGATCGTCGCGTTGGGCGATGCCTGCTCCATCTCCGCCCGCAAAGCCTGCCGCTTTTCACGAATCTGCTGCATGATGGGCCGCAGCTCGTTTTCCGCGAAGGTCTGGCGGGCCGTCTTGAGATCGGCTACCTGCGCGTCGGTCAGCTCGAGAACCTGCTTGAGGGCGTCAAGACTGGCCTCGCCACGTGGTCCACGGCCAGGTCCGGGTTGCGCCAGCAACGTCGATGCCGACAGTGCCGCCGTGACGAGAATAGTTTTTAGCTTCATGGTTTGTGTCCTCCGTACTTCTGAATGATTTGTGAGATGACCTTTCTGTCTTATTGGACGACGAGCACGGGGTAAACGGTTAGCGGGTGGTGGTTAAATCCAAGTAAAAGCTCTATTAACACAGGCTTTACAAGTGGAGCGGCGCCCGGGGCGAACCGCTCTGCACTGTTTTCAGGTAGTTTGTTGCAGGTGCTTCGCTGCAAGTGCTTCGCTGCGGGTGCTTCGCTATTGCGAGACAGCCTGCGCGGCGGCAGGTTCGGTCTTGCGGTCGAGCCATCCGGTACGGATTCGTAGCTGCGAGGGGGTTGGCCGCGCCACTTCGACGATTTCGAGCACGGGGTCGGAGACCTTCCTTGGTTCCACGCTCAACTCGATCGGCGCTCCGCCGCGCTCGATATCGACGGAGACCTTGCGGCCTTCTTTGGCTTCGAGTTTTTCGAGGACTTCCAAGGCGCCTCCCATGGCGGGGCGTCCGGCGAGCTTGACAATGCGGTCACCGCGGCGGAATCCTGCCTTTTCGGCCGGGCTGCCGGCGGCGACGCGCGCGACTACGACCCCTTGGCCCGGCGGGCTCGATAGCTCGAGTCCGACATCGACGCGGGTGCGCTCGGTGGAGGCAAGCCGGTACCCGGCATAGCCCAGGTAGCGGTTCCAATCAATCGCCGCCGCCGAGCGGACCAGCTTGTCGAACTCTTCGACGAGACTGACGCCCGCGATCTCGGCCGCCAACTGTTCGATCGCCGCCAGGTCGTCAAAGAACAACCCGCGCTGCGCATAGCGGCGGTTGAGCTCCCGCATCACATCGTCGAGACTTTTATGATTATCGGTGCGCTCGCGAATGACGAGGTCGAGCAGATAGCCGATCAGCTCGCCTTGCAGATAGTAAGAGACGCTGCGGTCGGTGCGCCCATAGGGAGGGTAGCGCTCGAGCCACGCCTCGATGCTCGACTCGAGCGCCGATTGCGACAGCTTCGCGGGGCGCGCTTCATAGGTGTTCACCAGACGGGTGAGGTGCGCCACGAACTCCGCCTCGGTCATCTGACCCGACATGCGCCGGATGAACTGCGCGTAGCTCGATGTGACGCCTTCGGCGAACCACAACGAGCCCGTGATTTGCGGCTGCGAGAAATCGACGGGCTCCATCGACCGCGGCCGGATGCGCTTGACGTTCCAGGTATGAAAGAACTCGTGGGCAGTGAGCGAAGACAGGTCGCAGCGGCGGCAGTTTGCCGGGACGTACATCACCGTGCCGTCGCGGTATTCCATCCCGCCGCCGTCCTCATCGGAAAACCTGTAGACGAAGGTGTAGCGCTTGAAGGGGACATCGTCCATGAGCCGGGTTCCGGCGGCGACGACCTTGCGCACCGTATCTTCCAGCAGCCCGATGTCGTAGCTGCCACGCTCGCCGTCGGCGACGATGCGAATGCGGCTGCCGCGGTGTTCGAATTCCACCTGCTCGAAATCGGCGAGCACGGCGGGCGTGTCGATGAGGCGGTCGTAGCTGGCGGCGGTCCACCAATCCTCGCCGCCGGGATCGAGTGCGATCGCGGTCTTCCAATCGGGGGGCTGGTTACGAAACCGCAAGGTGCAGGTTTCGCGGCGGCCGTCGAGCGGAACGACAAGTACCTGACCGAGGTTGAGGATCACACGCTCGGCTTCGGCGACCGCGCCGAACGGGCCCGGGCGATCTGCCAGAACGCGATATTGCACGCGAACCCGCTTTGCGGCGCCGGCCGCCACAAGCCATTGCGAAGGCGTGGACTTGGTCCAAACAACCGGAGCGCCGCTCGCGGATTCCGCGCGCCACTGGTAAACGTATTGCGCGAAATCCCGGATCTGGTAGGTGGCGTTCCAGGCCGGCATTTCGAACGAGCAGCCCTCGTCCTTACAGGCAGTCTCGACCGAGACCGTCAACCAGCCCGACTTCGCTTCGGCGAGGTCGATGACGTAGTGAGTCTGCGCGCTCAGCCAGGCCGGCCAAGCGAGGGCCATCAAAGTGAGTAGGCGAATGATAACCATCGGCTTACCGGGACCATCGGCAACTGGCCAGGCCGCTAAGGGGGGAATCCATCCGAATCGATTTTCGGGATCAGCCGCAGCGCGTTCTTATAGTAGACCTTTTTCAGCACGTCGTCTGGCAGGTCGAGCCCGTACAACCGCCAGTGAGCGTGACGCCGGCGGTAATACTCAAAATACTCGTCGCGCGTCTCGAACACGCGCCAGTAGTAGGGATACTCGCCGGGTTCGTAGCTGTCTTTGCCGAACAGCACGCGGTCTTGGTAGCGGATCATGAACTCGCGCCCGGTGACCGGCTGGCGGCCCAACTCGGCCAGCACCGCGCCCACCTCGGTATGGAAGTTGGGGTATTTGTCCATCAGCTTACCGAGCCGGCCCAGGTCGTTGCCGTGCCAACCCAGATGGGCCACGATGAAGTTGACCTTGGGGTGGCGGGCGATGAGCCGGTCGCGTTCGCTATTGAGCTCTTCAAACGTGGGCGGCGGGGGGTGCCGGCGGTTCGGCAGCGTCGTCAACTCGAGCCAGCGCTCGTTGAAACGGTCCACGGGCTCGAAGAAGGGGCCCGGGTCGCCGACATGAATCAGAACCGGAATTCCGAGCCGGGCGCAGGCTTCGAAGATCGGGTTGAGCGCCGGATCGTCTACCGGAGCGCGCTTTCCATCGGGATATTTCACCGAGAGCCCAAAGTTCTTGAAAAATTTCAGGCCCTGCGCGCCGTTTTGAACATCGGCTTCGAGTTGTGCGGCGGCTTTGCGGCCCCAGTCGGCGTTTCCGATGCCGTCGAAATCGATGTTCGCGAAAACCCCGAAGCGTTTCGGGTGGCGCCCTTTCATCGAATCGACCATGCTCTTGAGCCCTGCGCCGCTGCCGCCGCTGAGATTGATCAGCACGCGCAGGTTCAGCGCATCCATTTCGCCCAGGATCTGATTCAGCCTGTCTGGCGAAACGTTGCGGTGATGGCTGTGCACGTCGATGACGGGGTATTTCGCGCGAGGAACCAGGCGTTCCGGCACGATGAGCGTCGACTTCGGCTCGTATTGCTCGACGGTGAGGGACTGCGCCGCCAACAGAATCGCCGTTAGCAGCACACAACCGGCAATTGGATAGAACCGCCGCAGCATAGACGACAAGCGTATCACAAGGCGTGCGATAAGCCAGTCCCGTTGGGGCGCCTTTTCGGTGCCGGCACGGCCGCCCGAGTGGGGTAGCCGTACGCGAAACCTTGGTGGCCAGCACGGCTTGGCTAGCCGGCGAGGCAAAACGCCCAAGCTTGGCAATTGCCGCAAGCGCGCCAGGTTAGGACACGACGCGCCAATCGACAGTTGGCGGGGCCGGACGTAGAATAAGAACGGGTTGATCCCAAGATGATTCGCGAACTCCTTAGAATCCTGCGCTCGGGCGAGCCGTCAATGCCGCTTGGGGAGAGCTTCACGAAAATGGTGGAGCTGGCCGCGGACCTCACTGTGCGGGCGGGCAAGATTTATTTCCGGGAATCGACCGATCCCCAGGAGCTGGTGGAGCTGCGCGGCAAAGACACCAAGGTCAACAAGCTGCAGCGCAAGATCCGCAAGCGCATTGTGACGCACCTGTCCGCTTCGTCCAACGCCCCCGACCTGCCCTATTGCCTGCTGTTGATCAGCCTGGTCAAAGATGTCGAGCGCATCGGCGACTACGCCAAGGAACTGGCAGAGGTCCATGAATTCGCGGCGGCGGCGTTCACCGATCACGAGATCGTTCAGGAGCTGCGGCTCATTCGCGCGGGCGTCGAAGAGATGATGTCCGATGTGCGGGGCGTGCTCAATTCCTCGGACAACGAGGCCGCGGTGAAGATGATTCGCCACGGGCGCGGCCTGATTAACCGCGGGGACGGCGTGTTGCGCTTGCTGGCGGTGCATCCTTTCGACGCCGCCACCCATACCGCGCTCGTGCTGGGCACTCAATACTACAAGCGCGTGTGCGGCCACGTCCTCAATCTGTTGTCGAGCGTGGTGGTTCCGCTCCACAAGCTCGATTACTACGACGAAGATGATATCGCCGTGTCACGCGCGGCGGGTTCCAGTTTAAAAACGGGTTGAAGGCGGTTGAGACAGCGAAGCAACTTCGCCACGAAGTTGGGCGGGAAGATTTCTGCCCAGGTCAATAACGCATGGGCGCGGGTCAGGCTGATTTGGCCGGCGGGGTTTCTTTTGGGCGCAAACGGTATTTCTTTATCGAAACGGCGACCAGCCCGCGTTGCGTGCGGACCGTCACGCCGTGAACGTGCAGGCTCACATCCGGCCCTTCATTGCTCGCGGGACCCATCTGGACCACGCACTCGATCTTGCTTCCCACCGTTAGCTCGTCCTCGGTTTCGAAGAGCAAGCCCCGGCGGCTGATATTGAGGGTGCGGCCCTTACCTAGGGATCGCCCCGCCAACCCGCGGAGACGATACTCTAACGGGCGCTGAATGGTGTAGCGCTTGGGGCGAGCTTGCATGTTCGTACATTGTTTACCTTAGAGCCTTCAAACAACAATAGCCCTAGGGTCACAATTTTTCTTGGTACCAAGGTACTTCTAAAACACTGAGCAGAGTCTCGAAAGTGGCTCAGAATCAGCCCTTTCTGGCCGCTTCCGGGGACGGGAGCTAGTCTGCGGGCGCCGTGCCGGCGGCGTTCCGAGTTGCCCGGCGTGGAGCTGGATTCTTTGGCCTTTTTCAGACGCGGCGGGCCTTTTGGCATTGCTTTCCGCCGAGCCAAGCCGCCTGTGCGGGCGGCCGAACAGCGGGACTCCCGTGGTACTTCCCAAGTTCTTGCGAGAGTACCGAGTTCTCAGTGCGTTTGCGGCATCCGACGTCGCCAATTCCTTCCCGCGCAGCCCGGCCGCTGACGCCCCGGCGCGGAATTTTTCAGAAACCTTCTGATGCAACACGTGGATAAGCCCCCGGGGGACTCCTTGCACCTCCGGGTTGCACCTGCGGCTCCGGCAAAGATGGCCCACGGCGCACGATACACTGAACCGGTGGCATTCCGCATTCGACCCGCCCAACAGAGCGACCTTGCCCGGCTGTTGGAGTTGCAGGCGGCCAGCACGGAGGCGGCTCAATGGAGCGCCGCGCAGTGCCGGAGTGCGATCGCCGGGGAAGCTGCGCTGCGCTGCATCGTCGCGGAATGGAACGGCGACGCGGCGGGCATGATCGTCTTCCGCGGACCGGTGGCAGGCGAATCCGAGATCCTCAATCTGGCTGTTGCGCCTGAAAACCGGCGGCAGGGAATCGGCCGGGCGCTGGTGCGGGTAGCGGGCGAGAGATCCGCGGAGGTGTACCTCGAAGTGCGCCGCAGCAACCTGGGCGGCCAGGCGTTCTACCGCCGCTGCGGTTTTGAGGGAACAGGCTGCCGCAAGGACTACTATCGGGATCCTCAGGAAGACGCGATTGTTATGAAGTGGGGCTCCGCCGTTACGAAATGCGGCTCCACCGCTACGAAGTGCAGCTCCGGCGGGGCGGATGGAGGCCCCTAGGCGGCCCGAGTGTGAGGATCATGTCCGGTATCGTTCGAGTGATATTGAAATCCGGATGTAACTCTGTTAAGTTTGGGGTGGATAGGTCTTAGTGATGAATCCTTTCGCAGCCCCTGCCATCACGAAATCCACGGCCTGTCCCCATCCTCTCCCTCTTCCCCACCGCGTATCAACTCTATTCGGACATGCAGGAGGTAAGCAACCATGGCTCATTCAGCCGATCAGGAAATGGTCTCTCAACTGATGGCTACCAGCGAGGAATACCGGCGACTCGCTGAGCAGCATTCTAGTTTCGACAGCCGACTTGAACAACTCGCCCACAGTAAGTTTCCCTCCCAAGACGAACAACTCGAAGAAGCCAGGCTGAAGAAGAAAAAGCTTCACCTCAAAGACCGCATGTACGACATCATGCGGCAGCACGCGCAGGCCAGCTAGCCGCCTGTTCCAAAAGCATTGCCGACGGACTGACCCGCGACCGCGAGCCATCGCTGGTGGTGTAGTTATTGCTCTGTCCGGGACCGGGGCGGCGCAAACTGCGTGACGCCTTCAGGGCGCGCCCGGTATCTAGGAATGGCCGCCATGGCTGAAGCCTTGGGCGATCAGGTGGTATCGCGCGGTCTGTGATGCACGACCGCCCGCAGCCTGACCGTTTACAACGACCGCGTCGTAGACAGTCCGACACGGGCTGCCTTCTTTGTCCCCGCGGGGGAGGCGGCTACGGCCGAATACCGGCCTTATGGCTGGGGTGCGGCGGGTGCTGTTTCTCCCGCCGGTGGCGTGGTTTCCGGTGCGGGTGTTTCGGTGGCGCCGGCATCGGGCGCGGGAGTCGTCGCGGGCTGCTCGACGGGCGTCAGCGGCACCGTCTCGGTCACGCCGCCGGTTCGCTCGATCACCGACTGGCCCGTTCCCGCCGCGCGGGTGTGCAGGACGCCCAGCGCGATGGAGTTCAGCATGAACAGCACCGCGGCCCCCGTGGTGGCTTTTGAGAGCAACGTCGCCGAGCCGCGCGGCCCGAAGGCGGTTTGCGACCCCATACCGCCAAAAGCTCCAGCCAGATCGGCCGCTTTGCCGCTTTGCAGCAGCACGACGATGATCAGAAAGAAACAGATCAGGATGTGAAGGATGGTGAGGACGATTAGCATGACTTTCCTGCGCTCTTGTTATTGTTGCACGACTGAATTCTGGATTTCGCCCCAGCCAGCCTGCTGTTTCGTGCCGAAAACCCTGTGACTCCCACGCGATTTGGCCAACTCATCAGGCCGGTGCGATAGCCGGGGCGTCCGGCGGCCCCGCAAAAACGGCCATCTAGCGACCTGGATAGTTGACTAGAGCGGCAAACGAATCGGGTTTCAAGCTGGCGCCGCCGACCAGCGCGCCGTCGATTTCCGGGCGCGCCATCAGTCCCTCGACATTGTCCGGCTTGACGCTGCCGCCATACAGGATACGCAGGCCCGCGGCCGCTTCGGATCCAAACTGCTGGGCGGTTTTCTCGCGAATCACGGCGTGGGTTTCGGCGGCGATATCCGGAGTGGCGACACGACCGGTTCCGATGGCCCAAACCGGCTCGTAAGCAATAATTATACGGTCGAAATCGGGCGCGGTCAAAGACGCCAGGCCTCCCTCAAGCTGTTGGATCAAAACGGCTTTGGTCCTGTCGCCCTCGCGTTCGTCGAGGGTTTCGCCTACGCAGACGATGGGCGTGAGGCCGGCTTTTAGGGCCGCGAACAGGCGCTGGTTCACGGTTTTGTCGGTCTCGCCGAACAACTGCCGCCGCTCGCTGTGGCCGATGATGACGTGGCTGCAGCCGGCGGCTACGATCATCGGGCCGGAGACTTCGCCGGTGAAGGCGCCCTCGTTTTCCCAGTGCAGGTTCTGGGCGCCGATATGGATGTTGCTGCCGCGGGCGGCATCGGCGGCGGCGGCCAGCGCCGGAAAGGTCGGGCAGATCACGATTTCGCAGTGCGAGGCGCTCCGCACCAGCGGCTTGAACTCATCGAAAAACCGCACCGTCTCGGCGACGGTCTTGAACATTTTCCAGTTGCCGGCGATGACCGGCTTGCGCGAATTACCCAAGGGAATCGTGCTCCTTCTGTTTCCGGATGTGCCTGAGGACGGGGTTGTGCGCGGCGCGCCGCAACCGGCCGGGTGCTATCCGCCCTGCTGTTCCTTGAGGATCTGGGCCAGGTCCTCGATTTGGCGCTGCAGGCGCTTGTGACGCATCGAAAGGGAAACGGCGTACAGGGCGTGAAAGGCCCAAGCGATGCTAAACGCGTACCAGACCCAAGGAATTAACTCTTGCATGATGAGATGCTTTGTTGTTGCGCTAGCGTTTTTCGACGCTTTCCAGGCGCATTCGGATTTGGCGAATCTGCTCCCCGATTCGTTTCTGCTGGCCCGAAACGGCCACCAGGAACACAACGTAGCCGACCGAGACGACACTGAATGCCCACCAAAGAATTGTCAGGCTGTCTTCCATCATTTACTCTGTTTACAGCCCGCCGGCTACAGCGCGTGTACTTCCCGCCGCAGTCCGTCTGCTTCCCGCCGCAGCCGTTCCAGGTGACGCCGCGCGCGCACCAGGCACCACATCATCAGAAGTTGCGCGACGAGCGAAGCCAGCAGAACAAGCCACATGTTGCTGTCGAGCCCGCCGCCGCCGCCAATCACGGGCCCGGGGTGCTGCGTCCGCCAGACGCGATTGGCCATGTACACGATCGGAATATCGGCCATGCCGAAAATCGAAACCACGGCGCAGACCACCGCCCGCTGGTTCGGCTCGTTGACCGACTGCCGCAGGATCAAATATCCGGCATAGATCAATACCAGCAGCAGCGCGGTCATCAGCCGCGCGTCGCCCCAAGCCCAATAAACGCCCCAGGCCGGCTTGCCCCAGATCATGCCGGTCACCAGGTTCACGACCGCGAACACCAGCCCCACTTCGTTGCAGGCCACCGATAGATCGTCAAAGCGAGACTCGCGGGTCGCCACGTAACGGATGGCGGCAATACCGCCGACGATGAAGGCCACAAAGGCCACGACCGCCGACGGCATGTGGAAGTAGAAAATCCGCTGCAACACGCCCATCGTGCTCTCCGTCGGCGCCCACACGAAGATCATGTAGGTGGCGAAAAGCAGCCCCAGGCCGGTGGCTATGGCCAGCGGCTGAGGAATGGCTTTGGATTCACGGTCGGTGGCAGGATCGGGCATGAACTGAACTATTCGGCCTCCACGCTTGCACGGCGAGGTTGCGGCGCCGGCTGGCCGGTTACCCGAGCGTAGAGTACGTCCGGATCGAGGTCCGCGCCATTTGGCCAGCAAATCGTGCCGAGCTCGGGATCGACTCGTACCTTTTCGAACTCGCCTCGCGTTCTGAGCGCGGCAAATACGCCTTCGAAACGGATGACCTTTTGAAGATCTACTTCGCCCTCGACTCCGTCTTCAAACCGAAGACGCAACCGAAAACCTTCCAGAGGTGTGACTTGGATAATGTCTTTGAGCAAGCCGCTACTCCAGAGGAGCAATTCTTTCGAGGGGCATTTGCCGCTCTGCTCTATTCTAATTCTGCCACAGTTGGTCACGGTGGGCGGCTGCCCAATTGGCAACAAGCCCAAGAATCTTCGGCGAAAGCCTCCCCTGTAGCAGCGACATCGACTCGATTTCCACCAGCCCCCGCTGCTCGCCGTAGCGCACATGGAAGTGCGGCGGCGGATGGTCGTTGTAGAACATCGCTATCACGATGCCAAGGAATCGGCTGATCTCCGGCATGCCACAAAGACGAGACCCGACAGGCGCTACAAAAAAGTGAGAACGCAGCGGTCAGAAATTGTCGACTTCGCGATAAGCGGCGATCACCGCCAGTTCGCCTTCCTTGCCTGGCTTGCTGTTGCCGTGCTCCATGCCGACGACGCCGTCGTAGCCTTTTTCATGGAGCCACTTGAAGATGTTCTTGTAGTTGATCTCGCCGGTGGTCGGCTCTTTGCGGCCGGGGTTGTCGCCCACCTGGATGTAAGGAGTCTCGTCCCAGGCCATCTCGAGATTGGGAATCAGGTTTCCGACATCGATCTGCTGGTGGTAAAGATCGTTGAGAATCTTGCAACTCGGCGAGTTGACGGCCTTGCAGATGGCGTAGGCTTGCGGCACCGTGCGCAAGAACAGCCTGGGGTGGTTGGTATACCAGTTGAGCGGCTCGAGCACCATCACCAGCCCGGCCGGTTCGCAGACTTCGGCCATGACCTTCAAATTCTCGATGCAGTTGGCGAGCTGATAGCCGGGGTCAAGTTTCGGATTGACTGCATTGGGAACTACGGTCGACCATTTTGCGCCGACCCGCTTGGCTGTCTCGATCGCCCCGCGCATGGCCTTGCGCAGCCCCTCGCGGTATTCCGGGTCGGTATTGGTGACCACGTCGGATTCCTTGCCGGAGGCGCTGCCGAAGGCGACGAACACGCCCATGGTCATGCCGAGCTTCTGCAGCGTCTCGCCGATTTTGGTCTGCAGCTCGACGGGACGGCCCATCGCTCCGTTATCTTCCCAGGCTGTAAAACCCTGATCGGCGGAAAACTTGATCTGGTCGATCATGTCCTCGCCGGCGGACTCCTTGAACATCCCGCCGTGCGGCCCGTACTTCAGCTTGAACTTGGCGGCGTTGCTTTGCCCCTTCGCCGAACCCGCCAGCGCCGCCGCGCCGGCCAGTGCCGTGGTGAAGAAACCTCGTCGCATCATGGCGCTTGCCCTCCTGGATTTCATGCATTGTCGCAAGTTTGGGGCCGCTGGTGGGTGAGCGTTCCGGAGAGGCAAGCGAGCGCCGCTCCTGGTGCCGGTCCCTTCGCCGCGAAGCGGCGAGGCGGCAGGTCAACTGAGATGGACTGATAGTGCGGCATGGGGGGTGAATGCTAGTGTAGTGTCCACGAATTAGGTGGACAAACGTTTGCGGCCTCTTGGGGC
>JBBDWJ010000312.1:0-13359 GCA_040902925.1 Bryobacterales bacterium
CCTCGCGCCGTTACTGGCGAGCCGTCCCTTTGCGTTATGCCTCAGATCGTCGATGTAGTCTTGTCCGCGAACGACCGGGTCCCACAGGATGATGTCGCGAATGTCGTTGCGTTCCGCTGCCGAAAGCAGCGCCAGCGACGCTCCCAACCGAAGGCCTATCAGCGAGCATTGCGAAACGCCGGCGGTGTCCTTCAGCTCGTTCAGCGCGGTGGATACGTCGCGTAGCCACTGCGGGAAACTCGCTTCGATGGTGTCGCCCGACGAATCGCCGGTCCCAAAATAATCGAACCGCAGCACGTGATAGCCGGCATTGCTCAAATACAGCGCGACTTGGCGCAAAGCGCGGTAGGTCTGCACGTATTCGGTGCCGACCGGCGGACAAATCACCACACCCGCCTCGCGCACCGGTTTGGCGGCGGCGGGATAGTAGATTCCGAACAGCATCCGCTCGCGCGTGCCGAAATGGATCGGGGTCATCGTATTCAATGGCTTTCCCCGTGCTCCGATCGCCGCAAGTGCTCCTCCACGCGAGCCGCGATCTGAGCCAGCGTGTCGCGCACGATCGCCTGGGGCTCGATATGGCAGCCCGTCTCGGATTGAATCTGCGCTAACACGCGCATCGCCAGGAACGAATGTCCGCCGAGTTCAAAAAAGCTGTCGTGCGAATCGACATGCTCGATGCCGAGCGCCTCGCGCCAGATCACCGCGATCCGCTTTTCGATGGCGGACGGCTCGCGTCGAGTCGCGTTGGCCGCCCCGTTCAGAGGCGCGGCGGGCCCTTGCGGAATAGCCGTCTCCGGCAGTTCCTCGACCTCGACCACAAACGCCGGCGGAGTGAGCTCCGGGTGCGATTGGCGCAGGAAGCGGCGCACTTCCGTCGCCGTCAGTTCCTGTTCCTCCGCGTAGACGACGTAAGCGGTCAGCTTCGGCTCGCCGAGGTGGTCCGGATGCGTCGTTACCTTCGCGGCTTCGATACTTTCGTGCGCCAGCAAAGCTTGTTCGATCCGTTTCGACTCGCTCCAGTTCTCCGCTATCAGCTTCGATGCCGTGCCGTTGGCCGCCGGGTCTGGCGCCGAAGGGCGTTCAGGCCGCGCCACGGGGAGCGAAGAAATTCGCTGATCGGGGTCGCTGACAGCCCATGCCAGCACCTTCGAGAAATCCTCACTCATGTGGGCGATCGTTTGGGCGTCAAAAAGATCCGTCTTGTAGGTGAACGTCCCCGATAGCCCGCCCTCGGTGTCGGTCATGTCCAGACTCAGATCGAGAGTCGCCGTGCCCAGGGGCACCGCCACGTCGGAGAACTCGAGTCCTGGAATCTGCAAATTCTCTTGCGGCGTGTCGTCGCGCAATACGAAGAAGACTTGCGGCAGCGGATAGCGGCCGGGTTCGTTCTGCGTGGCCTCAATGAGCTTTTCAAGAGGCAGGTCCTGATTCGCGAAGGCGTCCATGACCACGCCGCGTACCCGCTCGATGAGCTGGCGGAACGTAGGATCGCCGCCGCATGGCGTCCGCAACAGAAGGTAGTTCGAGAAGCTGCCCAGAATCTGCTCGATGTCGGGGCGGTTGCGGCTCGAGATCGCAGTGCAGACCACCACATCCGATTCGTCGGCATAGCGCTGCAACAATGTCTTGAAACCGGTCAGCAGCGTTGCGAACAAAGTCGCGCCCTCGCCGCGGCCGAGCTCGCGAAGCTGATCGGAAAGCTCCCGCCCGAGCTGGAACGAATGCGTTGCGCCCGCCATCGACGTGAGCTTGGCGCGCGTACGAACGGGAAGATTCAGACGGCCCGGAGCGCCTTGAAGCTGCTTTTTCCAGTAGTCGAGCTGCTGCCCGATCGCCGTGGATTCCAGCCAGCCGCGCTGCCAGGCTGCGTAGTCCGCGTATTGGATAGGCGGTTCGTCGAGCGGCGAAGCCTCCCCACGCAGATAGGCCGCATAGATCGTCGCGAACTCCCGTAAGAACAGCCGCGCCGACCAGCCGTCGCTGACGAACTGGTGCAGCACAAACAGCAACTGCCAGTCTTCCTCGTTGAGACGCCACAGCGCGGCTCGGATCGGAATCCCCTCGCTTAGCGTTAGCTGCTGCTGAACAATCTCTCGGGCTTCCCGCGAAGCCTCGATGGCGCGCCCCTCTCGCGGAAGCGGACGCAAATCCGATACTTGCAGCTCGAACTCCGCCGGATCATGTAAGCGCTGTAGCAGTTGGCCGTTTTCCATGCGGCAGCTCATGCGCAAAACTTCGTGCCGCCGCAGGATCTCGTGGACGCTGCGCGCGACGGCTTCTGGCTGCAACCGGCCTTTCACCCGAAACGCCATCGGCAAATTGTCGAAGGGGGAATCCTTCAACATCTGGCGCAGAAACCAGACACGTTGCTGCGTGAACGAAAGCGGCGCCGGCCGCGCGGAGTCGCGCCGCAGGATGGGCGTTTCCGCCGCGTCGATTCCTTCCTGCTGAAGCAGCAGCTCGAGCAATTCACGCTGCTCCACCGTTAGATCTTTCACGTCCGCCGGATTCATGCGCGGTTGCCCTCGCCGGCGCGCCCTTTGTGCGCCGCCAGCATTGACTTCACTTCATCAGGAGACATTTTCTTGATGCGTTCTTGCAGGCTTGCGACCCGATCGCTTTGCAGCGCGCCCACGTCCGCCGCGTCTTCCATCCGCCCGCCGACGATCGAATGGATCAGAACCTGACTCGGGCTCAGATCGAACATTGGCCGGATCTGCTCGAAGTCGATGCTGCCGATGCTGCACAGGCCGATGCCGTGCGCGTAGGCGCGGCTTTCGAGCAAATGCGTCATGATGCCGGCTTCCATCGTTGCGAAATGGAGCGACCGCTCGCCGTACCCCGGCGCCAGAGCCGCAAATTCACACACGAAGAACAGTGAGAACGCCGCTTCGTCGTAGATTGGCGTGTTGATAAAAGGAATGTGAATATCGCGGTTGATCTCGGCCTTGGCTTCGAGCAGCACCAGACGATGATCGACTGGATGGTAGTAATAGGTACCGGAATCCAAACCCTCGACGCGGCCCGTCTTGCAGTGCAGATACACCTGCGTGGGGTAGAGTCCGCCCGGCGACGCGTAGAGATACTTCGCCTTGCCGTCAAGCTTCACGGGACGCAGATAGCCGAGCAAGCGGCTGATCGATTCAAACGGCACGGGGCGCAGCGAGAAACGCCGGTAGCTGCGGCGCTTGCGGTAATCGTCGAGCAGCGCCTCATTTGGCTCGGCCTGGCTCAGCGCGACCGACGATTTCGCCTGATCGTTCTTGCGAATACCGGGTTTCGATTCCTTGAACCGCTCGCGTTCCTCGGGGTTGATCATCACCTTGTAGGAGCTGATCAATTCGGAGACCGGGTCGCCGGAATTCAGGGTGCTCGCCGCACTAGCGCCCATCGTTTGCTGGCCGAGCTGTTGATCGTAGTACTCGGCGAGCTTGGCGACCGTTTGCATGCGGAAGATCTGGTCCATGCGCGGCCGCATCCCAAACCGTTTCTCGAGCGCGTTGCCGAGACGCACCATGTCGATCGAGCTGGCGCCCAGACCCACCAGGTTGGCGTTGAAGTCCGGCGCGGCGATTCCGAGCACCTCGCCGACCGTTTGCGCGATCGTGCGCGCGGTTCCTGATTCGTCTCGCGTATCGTCCGTAGGCTGCGCTGCCGGGGCCGGCGTTTCGGGCTGCGGCAACTGGCGGCGGTCCACTTTGCCGTTGGCCGACAGCGGCAGTTGATCGAGAAAGACGTACGCCGATGGCGCCATGTAATCGGGCAGCTTGGTCCGCAGGAACTCCGTCAGCTCCTCGGCGGTGACTGGCTCTCCCCGCGGCACGACGTATCCGGCGAGTCTCTGCTTCGCTTGACCTTCACCCCAGGCAGCGACGACCGCGGCTTTGACCCCGCTATGCTCTTGCAGCGCTGCTTCGATCTCGCCGAGCTCGATGCGCTGGCCGTGAATCTTGACCTGAAAATCAACGCGGCCCAGAAACTCGATGTTGCCGTCGGGCAGATACCGCCCGCGATCGCCGGTGCGGAACAATCTCTCGCCGGTGCGCGGGTGAGTCACGAATCGCTCGGCGGTCTTTTCCGCGTCGGCCCAGTAACCGCGGCTCACTTGCACGCCGCCCGCGTATTGCTCGCCGGGCGTCCAGTCGGGGCAGTCTCCGCCAGCCTCGTTGAGTATGTAGTAGCAATTGTTAGCGGTCGGCTTGCCGTAAGGAATACTCTTCCAGCTCGTATCAACCTTTCCCACCGGGTACCAGATGTTCCAGAGCGTCGTTTCGGTCGGTCCGCCAACCGAAACCAATTGCGCTTTCGGGAACGTGCTGCTCAGCCGCTGGGGCAGGGTAAGCGAAATCCAGTCGCCGCCTAGAAAGGCCAGCCGCATCGACTCTGGTATCTCACCGCTCAGCGAGCCGGCGTACTCGAGCAGCATTTCCATCATGGCCGGCACCGACGTCCATACCGTGACGCCTTCCCGGCGGATGAGCTCAAGCCACTGCACGGGGTCGCGGCGGTCGGACTCGCCAGGCATGACGAGCGTGCCGCCGGCGGCCAGCATCCCGAACACATCGTGCACCGACATATCGTGATGCAGGGCGCTGACGCAAAGCGCGCGATCGCCGGGACCGATCCCGAACTGCGTGTTCGTGCGGAGTATGCAGTTGACTACGCCGCGCTGCTCGACCATGACCCCCTTGGGGCGGCCGGTCGAACCCGACGTATAAAGCACGTAGGCCAAATCGTCCGGCGTTTGCGCCGGCTCGAGCGGGTAGGAGTCGAACTCCGCGACGCTTTCGCGATCGACGGCGAAGCGTTTCAGATTTTCAGGCCATTCAAGGCGATCTTCAAGCCATGACTGAGTCAGCGCGATTTTAGCGCCGCTATCCTGCAGAACATACCAAAGGCGTTCCTTGGGAAGCGAAGCGTCAATCGGCAGATAGGCGCCGCCGGCCTCGAGAATTGCGAGCACGGCCGCGATCTGCTCCCAGCCTTTTTCCATCACCACGGCGACGAGCTGATTCGGCCCGACGCCGCGGGCGCGCAGCTTGCGGCCCCAACGCAGCGACAGGTCATGCAGCTCGGCGTAAGTCAGCGTGCGGTCTTTGGCGACCACGGCTTTCTGATGCGGGCGCTCCAGCACCTGCTCGGCAAACAAGTCCTGCAACAACCGCTCGGGCAGCGGCGCTTTCACCGAATTGATCTTGTTTCGCCGCTCCACTTGCTTGCGGGGCAGCAGCTTCTGCGTCAATACCGTCCAGCTATCCTGCCAGCACTCTTCTTCATCGGCGAGCCGCTTGAGCAGGCGCATGTAGGCGTCGAGCATGTCTTCGGACATGCCTTCAGGCAACAGCCGATCGACGCTATCCCAATCGATGATCAGCGCGCCGTCCTGTTCGGTGACGTGGTTGTCGAGCCATACTTGCGACGTCTGATTGATGCGAAATACGACCTTGCCCAGGCCCGGCAGCTCAGAGACGCGGGTGTTCTCGGGCAGGCTGGTGAAGATCACCGGCATCAAAGCTTCGGTGTAACCGCTGCGCGCCTGCGCCATCTCGCGCAAAACCTTCACGCCGCCGAATGCGCTGTGGCTCAGGTCTTGCCAGAGCTGCTCCTGGTGACGCTTGGCGCGCGCCTCGAAGCTATCGTCACCGCTGTTGTCGATTTCAAGCAGCGTGAACGAAGCGATCTCGGCTACGAGCTTGTTGCTTTCCGGGTGCAGGGGCGGCCTGTTGAAGCTCGGCAGATTGATCGTGAAGCGGCGGCTGCCGCTCCACAGAGACAGCACTTCTGCGTAAGCGGAGACAAGAACACCTGTCGGCGTCATGCCGATTTTCGCCGCGCGGGCTTTCACTTTCTGCCAGTGCTCGGCGTCCAGTTGCCTTTCGTGGCGCACGAAACGGGCGTTCTTGAGCGCCGGCTGCGACGCAAGGGGCAGCATCGGCGCGGGCGGCATGTTCGGAATGCGCTCCTGCCAGTATTGTTTCGCGGCCTGGAAGTCCGCCGACTTCGCCGCCTCGTTTTCGGCCAGCACCCAATCGCGAAACGACAAAGTGATCGGCTCGGGCGACCATTCCGGTTCGTTGTAGAAACGCGACCACTCGTTGAGCAGCAGGTAGATGCTCCAGCCATCGATGAACAACGCATCGAGACTGACGAAAAGGCGTACTTTGTCTTCGTCGAGCTGGCAGGCCTGAATTTCGAACAGCGGCCACTGTTCCGGGTTCAAGATCTGGTGCGAGAGCGCGTCGCGTAGCGCCGTCAGCTTCGCTGAAACTGTTGCAGCGCCTTCTCCGCGCAGATCGGTGACCTGAATTTCATAAGGCGGAAGCGAATCGAGAATCTGTTGCTCGCCGTGCGGCAGAACGGCGGCCCGCAACATCTCGTGCCGCTCGATCACGCGCCGCCAGGCGTCGTTCAGGCG
The DNA here is from genome assembly GCA_040902925.1 of Bryobacterales bacterium. GTDB lineage: Bacteria > Acidobacteriota > Terriglobia > Bryobacterales > UBA6623 > JBBDWJ01. Next base: position 6,419 of record JBBDWJ010000312.1, read on the forward strand.
ATTCAGATCGACGCCCGTGCCTTCCAGTTCGAGATAGCAGTGGCTGGCGACATCGATGCCGAACGCCTCGCCGCGGCCGATCCAGTAGGCTTGCTGCAGATCGGTCAGCGGAAACGGATCGCCGCGTTTTTCCGGCTCGATCGGGATCGACGCCTGCGCCGGCTCGGTGCCCTTGTGCGCGCCGTTGGCTTGCGACGACAAGCGCAGCGCCAGCAAGCGCCGCTTGTCGGGGCTCAGCCGTCTCAATTTTTCTTGCAGCTCGGTCATCGTCGCTTTCGCTGTTCAGCTCAACCCGGCTTCAGACGCTCCCCCGCAACATCGACTGCACTTCCTCTTCGCTCAATTTGTCGATCTCGCTGAACATGGCTTCCAGCTTCTCGGCATCGGCTTGCTCGAGCGTTCGCGCTTCGATTTCCTTGGCGAGGCCGGCGACTGTCGGAAAGCGCAGCAGGGCCTGCAGCGGAAAGTCCACATTGAACTCGCGGCGGATACGGAAGGTGATCTGCACGGTCGAGAGCGAGTGTCCGCCGAGCGCGAAGAAGTCGTCATGGATTCCGACGCGCTCGACTCCGAGTGCGTCCTGCCAGATGTGCGCCACGATCTCTTCGATGCCGTTGCGCGGCGCGGCGTATTCCTCGCTCAACTGCGGCCGCTCAGCTTCGGGCAAGGGCAGCCGCTTGCGGTCGACCTTGCCGTTGGGCGTCAGCGGGAAGGCGTCAAGAAAAACGAAGGCCGATGGAACCATGTACTCCGGCAAGCGGCTCGCGATGCCCTCGCGTAGATCGTTCACGGTCGCCGATTGGCCGTCCTTGAGGCGGATGTAGCCTAGCAGCCGCTGGTGTCCGCCCGCGTCGGCGGCAGCCGTGACAACGGCTTCGCGAACGGCGGGATTTTGGCCGAGCACGGTTTCGATTTCTCCGAGCTCGATGCGATGGCCGCGAATCTTGACCTGAAAATCCGCGCGTCCCAGAAACTCGATGACGCCGTCGGCGCGATATCGCGCCACGTCGCCGGTGCGATAGATATAGCCGCCGCGCGAGTTCGGGAACGGATTCGGCAGAAAACGTTCGCGCGTCAACTCCGGCCGATTCAGATACCCGCGGACCACGCTGTCGCCGCCGATAAACAAATCGCCTTGCACCCCCACGGGAACGGGCTGCATGTTCCTGTCGAGGATGTAGATCCGCGTATTAGCAATCGGTCGGCCGATCGGCACGGAACCATCCACGCCTACCAGCTCGTGCGTCGTCGACCAGACCGTCGTCTCGGTCGGCCCATACATGTTGATCACTTTGCCGCGAACCAGCGCTTCCAGATCCGCGGCCAGCTTCACCGGCACGGCCTCGCCGCCGACCATCATCTTTTTCAATCCGGACAGCGCCTGCCGCGTGTCATCCCGCTGCGTCAGCAGAATCGCCATCGACGGCGTACACTGCAGGTGCGTCACCTCGTGCCGCTGTATTTGCGCCGGAATCGAAAAGTCCACGGCCTCCGCGGTGCCGGCGGTTTCCGGGGCTTCGGGCGTGTTGCTCGCGATGCGCAGCGTGTTGAGATGCGCCAGGTTTTCGAGCACTGCTTCGGAGCCGATGCCGAAATCGATCAGACAGGCGATCTCATCCACGCCGATGCCCTTCGCCTTGTCGACCATCAGCAGGCAGCTCTCGGGCGTGCCGAACAGTCCGCTCGTCTCGTAGTAGCGCTCGAAGGAATGATCGAGCAGTGCTTCCATCTCTTCCTCGGGAAGCGCGTTGAGGTCGATTCCATTGCCGTTGCCGTTACGGTGTTGCGTTTTGAACAACGGCCATGACGAGGCGTATCCCTTGAGCAGGCTGACCGACGAGCGCAGGTACTGTTTCAAGGGCTCGCGCACCAGCTCGCGAATCGCGTCCGGGTCCGTGCCGACAAAACTGTGCAGCATCAGCGTGACGTGGCCTTCGCCCGAATGCCCCGCGTCTTTCCAGGCCTGGCGGTAGAGGCGCAGCTTGTCGGCGAGGCTTTCGATCGTTTGCCCCAGCAGGTGCGTCAGTACACCGGCGCCGGCGCGGCCGGCGGCCTCGAACGTGTTGGGATTACCGGCGGCGGTCAGCCAGAACGGCAATTCCGGCTGGATCGGCCGCGGCAGTATCTTCACCGGCGCGTCGTTGCCCTGCGCATCGGTGTAGACAACTTCTTCGCCGCGCCAAAGCTTGCGAACCGTTTCCAGGTCGCGCAGCATGATGTCTTTCGCGTCAGCGAAGTTTTCGGGGCGCAGCAGAAAATCACGCGGCTGCCAGCCGGAGGCAAACGAAATTCCCACCCGGCCCTTCGAGATGTTATCGACGACCGACCATTCCTCGGCTACACGCACGGGGTGATGCAGCGGAAGGACGACGCTGCCGGCGCGAATTTTGACGCGCTTGGTAATCGCAGCGATAGCAGCGCTGGTCACCGACGGATTTGGATACAGCCCGCCGAACGCATGGAAGTGACGCTCGGGGGTCCAGACAGCCGCAAACCCGTTCTCATCGGCGTAGCGGGCGCCCTCCATCAGCAGCCGGTATTTGTCGTTGACGTCTTCGGCTTCATCCGCGGCGAAATAAAACAGGCTGAACTCGACGCCGCGGCCGCTGTGGTGGATACGCCCTGCCGGCGCTTCAGCCGTCTCGTCCTCGTCGGCCTGGATCACGACCTTGAAGCCGCGCGAGAGCGTCCAGAACAGCTCGAGCACCGAAATATCGAACGACAGGCTCGTCACTGAGAGCCACACGCCCGGCTCGGCGCCAATCCTCTCGTCCATGCCGGCGAAAAAGTTCATCACGTTGCGGTGCCCGACCATCACCCCTTTGGGTTTCCCGGTCGAGCCCGATGTATAAATCACGTACGCCAGATGATGCGGTCGCACGCCGCTGTTGAAATTTCCCGCCGCCGGGGGCAAGCCGGCGTCCCACGGCTGATCGACGCAAAGCACCGCTGCGTGATGTGGAGGCAGGCTCGGCGCGAGATCGGTCTCGGTCAGCAGTACCTTGATGCCGGAGTCTTCGACCATCAGCGCAATACGTTCTTTCGGATATGTGGGGTCGAGCGGAACATACGCACCGCCGGCTTTGAGCACGCCGAGCAGCCCGATCATCATCTCGATCGAGCGATGCACGTGAATGCCGACCAGCGTCTCAGGACCCACGCCCATCGCGCGCAGCCGGCGCGCCATGCGGTTGGCTCGCTCGTTCAATGCGCCGTAGGTGATCTGCTTGTCGCGAAAAACGACCGCCACCGCATCCGGCGCGCGCGCGGCCTGGGCCTCGAACGCCTGGTGGATGCACTGGTCTTTGGGATAGTACGCCGCGGTGTCGTTCCAGTCGCCGAGCAGTTGTTGGCGCTCCGCGTCGGTCAACATCGAGAACGCCGAGAGATTCCGCTCGGGGTGCGCGGCCATCTGATCGAGCAAGGTCGCAAGATGACGCAGCATGCCCGCGATCGTCTTGGTTTCGAACGCATCGCGGTCGTAAGCTAGCTTGAACGACAGCGCCGGCTCGCCATAGCCATAGAGCGTCAGCGGAAATGTCGTTTGCTCGAGCAGCTCGAATTCACGGTTCGTCCACGACGGCCCCGTCTTGCGGAGCATCGACGTTAGCGTCTCGCGGTCGAACACGATGATGCTGTCGAACGGCGCCTTGCCGCCCTCGACTTCGCTCCACTCCACGATGTTTCCCAAGGGAGTGTGCTCGAACTCGCGAACGCTTAGCTGCGACTCGCGCAGCTCCCGCAGCCAGGGAATCAGCGCCTGATCCCCGCCCGTGCTGACCCGAACCGGCAGCGTGTTGATGAACAGGCCGACGGCGGTTTCGGCATCGATCGGCGCGGAATAACGGGCCGCGCGCGTGGCGCCGAACAGCACGTCTTCCTCGCCGCTGTAGCGTGACAGCACCAGACCCCATGCGCCTTGCACGATCGTGTTCAGCGTCAGGCCGTGACCTTCGGCCAACGCCTTGAGCCGCGCGGTCGCTTCGATCAATAGGCTGACGTGCTCGTGCCCGCGGCCCTCACGTTCGGTTTTCGAGATGGGCAGCGGCGTTGGAGAACGGAAGCCCTTCAGTGCAGCCGTCCAGAATGCCTTTGCCCCACCGAGATCTTGCGCCCCAAGCCAGGCGATGAAGTCGCGGTAACGCGGCGCCGGCTGCAACTTGAGTTCCCGCCCCGCCAGCCGTGCTTCGTAGCAGGCGAAGACTTCGCGCAGCACCACCACGAACGAGCGGCCGTCCATCAGGACGTGAGAAAGGGTCCAAACGAAGCGGTATTCGGCGTCGCCTAGGCGAAAAACAGCCACCCGGAACAGCGGCGCTCGGGAAAGGTCGAAGCCACGTTCGCGGTCCGCTTGAAGATACGCTTCGAAGCGCTCTTCTTGCGTGGCGGGCGGCTCACTGCTCCAGTCGTGGCTGTCCCAGGCCAGTTCCACGTTTTCCAGCACGCACTGTTCTGGGATTTCGACGTCGCTCCACCGCAGTACCGTCCGCAGGGCATCGTGGCGGGCCGTCACCTGCCGCCAAGCCCATTCGAATGCCGCTTCGTCCAGGGGTTCCCTCAACCTCCCGACGATCTGCTCGATATCGACCCCGCCACGCCCCGATAAGTGATGAAATAGCATCCCCTGCTGCATCGGAGCGGGACCGTAAGTGCTTTGAAACGAGTCGTTTTTCATGGATCCCGGAACCATGCGGAGCGGTTCCGCCGTAGCGTTTTGCTGACGGCAAACCACCGGCCCGGATCACGCACTTCGGGTAAATCCGGGCACCGCAACACCTTAATCGCCACCTGGATTTGGGCAATCGCCTTACCAAAGTAAAAGCCCCCCGAACCTGCCCGGTTCCTATTGATTAAGTTGTTGATATTATGAATCTTATATCGTCAACCGAGCGCTCTCTGGGCGATCCGCTCCAGGGGGCTAACCTGATGAAACAGTACGGAAATCCTGATGCTAACGTCAGCCAGCGGAAACGCGCTTCCGAACATCCGAACCGGTCTGGCCTAGCGATTTGGTTGGGGTACCCAGGCTGTTGCGCCCGGAGTGTTAGCGGCAGTGGGTAATATGCCTATCGCTCAACTGAGTAATAGAACCCGCGACGCCCGTTGGGGACGCTTCACGGGCCGGTGATGACACCCGCGCGCCTGAGCTGTTTGGCGGCCTCACGGAAGCTCAAACCAGAGAGCCGCTCGCGGTGAGCCAACAGAAAATCGCGCACGGCTTCCGGCGCGGTATAGCTGTAGTCGCGGAGGGCCCAGCCGATGGCCTTGCGGATGAAGAACTCCTTCTCGCCGGCTCGCCGCAGGCAATGCCGGAACAACTGCCGCTGGTCGGTCTTCTCTTTGTGGCGGTTCTGCGAAAGCAGCGCCGTGCGGCGGATCCAAAGGTCCTCGTCGTCGATCCAGCGGCGCATCACCGGCCGGACCAGGGGGCGCTGCTTGTATTGCGCTCGCCCGACCAGGTTCACCGCGACGTCATCGACGAGGTCCCACCAGGCGCCTTCGCGAATCATCCGTTCGTAAAGGGGAATCGAACCGGCGGCAATGAAGGCATCGCTCTGTCGCGCGAATACGATGGCGGCATACTTTTCCTCGCGGTGGGGCAGTCCCCAAAGCGCCCTCACTCCGGCCTCGTACGCGCGGCGGTTCGCCGGGGCGAAGCGCTTCTTCATCTGCTGGTGAATCGGCACGCGGTCGGGTTTTTTGACGCCGTAGAACGGCATCGAGGTCTTCAGATAGGCAGCCATCGGGCCGGTATTCCGGGGATTGGCGCGCGCACGCAACTCCGCGGAGACAAACGCTGCGAGCTGATCGGCGGAATTTCCCAATATTCCCTCGCCACCGGCCTATCCCGAAAAGCGCAATTGGGAATCCCGAGCGCTTTCTAGCGGAGCACCTTCCACTGTACGTTGATCGTCACGTTGCGGTTGGTGTTTTGCAGGCTACGGAAGGCAACGCGGCTCCAGTTGTTTTTGGCGTTCGGCCGCTCGGTGAGGACGACCGCCGGAGACGGCAGCCACACATCCACCGGCGTTCCCGGCAGCGTTCCCTCCGCTTGGCCGAGGCTGGCGCGGCCGGTCTCGATCACGATCACTTGATTCTTTTGCAGCCGTCCGGTCCAGTAGATGATGCCCTCCTCGATGACCGCGGGAGGCGGCGTGGGCGGCTTCAGGCCGGGCTGAGAGTCAGCGATCGCTGGAGGAGTAACCGGCGGCGCTGGCCCGTCGGGCCTGAGCACGCGCGTGTTCGGAGGGGCCCGGCGTCCCGGCGGGACTCGATCCGGAGTCGCCGCGTCGGCGGCTATCGTGGTTTCGACGGGTTTCTGCGATTCGGCCGGTGTGGATGCAGCCGCCGTGGATGCAGGCGGAGTATCTACGCCCGGCGTGGATTTCGGTGCGGCAGGCGGTGTTTCAACTCGAAGCGGCTCCCGAGGCGGATTCTGTGGCGGCGGTTCGACTGCGAATGCCGACGGTGTCGTGCTCTTCTGGAGTCCAGCGCTGGGTTCGGCACGATTCTGGGCTGGCCTTCGTATCGGGGGCGAATTTGCGGGAGTCGTGTTCGCTTTAGGGCTGCTCGTTCCGGATGCGCTCTCCTCAGGAACTCGCTTCTCGAGAGCGACCTTCTCTGTGGGGCCCTTCTCGGTGGCGACCTTCTCGAGAGCGCTCGTCGCGGGGGCGGCCCCGCCCGGCGGCGCTTCCGCCGTCTCTACGCCGGAACTGCCCTGATCGGCGGGCTCGGATTGACGATCTTCGACCATCGTCGGCTCGTCGGCCGGAACGCTACTCACAGAACTTTCGTGCGATTCCGCGGAGGCCAGTTCATCTTGCGGCGAAGTTTCGAAACTGCCGCGTTGCAGCAAATAGCCGCCGAGGGCAGCAAGCAAGAACAAGCAAACCAGCAAGGCAGCCAAACCCAGCCAGCGGCCCTTCGATGAGTTGTACGCC
>JBBDWJ010000313.1:0-13357 GCA_040902925.1 Bryobacterales bacterium
CGTGCTACTGCTGCGCCAATTCGTCCTCTTCCACTGTCTCTATTTCGTCTTGCGGCTGCGTTGCCTGACGGGCTGGTACGGCTCGATGGATTTCGACATCGCGAAGCTGGTCAGCGTGCTCAACCAGATCCGCTCGAGCGCCGGCAGGGCCCTGCAGACCAGCCAGACGCTAGCGTTGGAACCCACCGGTTATTGAGCAACCTAGTGTCCTGATTCCGAAATTCCCTTACAGCAGCACAACGGACCACTCCCCCTTACGGATGCGTGAATCGCGCAGGGTCCGAGCCGTTAGCCGCGCGGGTGGGGCATGCGCCTCGATGATGCAAAAACGCCCCGTTTCTATGGGACCTCCCAGGACTCCCCCTGTCCCTCAACTAGTTCGACCACACCTGAGGCCGGCAGGTCTGCAAACCGCTCCCGCCGTCCTCCGGGCCAAACCACACCGATGCCCTCCACTTGCTCATTTTCGACCGCGAAAAAGACCGTGCTGTCGCTCGAGCTGAGATAACTGCCATCGCGATGGGCCCGCCGCCATACGGGAGGTTTGCCTGCCCGCAACAGCGCCAGGCGCGCGCCGATCGCTTCCAGGTTGGCGCCCCTTCCCCGCAGCCGCACCCGCAGACCCGGCCGCGCCGAGCCTATTTGATTCAGCAGCAGCCGGACAGGTCCGTTGTTGTTCGATACAACGATATCCACGTCGCCGTCGTTGTCGATATCCCCGAAAGCGGCGCCGCGGCTGACCTCGGAGAGCTCCAGGGCCGGCCCGGCTGATGCGCTGGCATCGGTGTATCGCCCATCCTCGCCGCCGCGCAGCAACAGATTTTTCTGGTGAAACGGGTAAGGCTCGCCGCGCAGACGCTCCATGATCGTCACGGCGCCATTGGCGATGAACAGATCGAGCTTGCCGTCATTGTCGTAGTCGAGCCATTCCGAGCCGAAGCCGGTGTAGGGCATGCTGACGCTGCCGAGGCCGAAGCGGTCGGTCTCATCCCGAAAAATGCCGCGGCCATTGTTGACGTAAAGGGTGTTCGTCTCCTGGGCCAGGTGCGTCATGAACAGATCTTCGTCGCCGTCGCCGTCGAAATCGCCCGCCGTCACGCCCATGCCGGCTTCCGAGCGGCCGTCAGCGTCGTAGGCTGCGCCGGCCATCAACGCCGTGTCCTCGAACGTGCCGTCGCCCTTGTTTCGCCACAACTGATTGGCGGTGCCGTCGTTGGCCACGTAGAGATCAATCCAGCCGTCGTTGTCGAGGTCGGCGCAGACGACCCCCAGGCCGTTGCCGAACGCAGCCCCCAATCCCGCCGCGTTGGATACGTCCACGAATTTCCCGCCGCCCTCGTTGCGAAACAGCCGGTCGGGGGCCGGATGGTAGGTGGTGGGAGTGCAATAGTCCCGCCCGCCAGTAGGATCGAAGCAATGCTTGTTGTTCGCGATGGTGAAGTCGATGTAGTTGGCAAAGAACAGATCGAGATCGCCATCGCGGTCATAGTCGACAAAGGCGGCGCTAGCCGACCAGCGCGGATCGTCCACGCCGGCCTCGCGGGTCACGTCGCTAAAAGTGCCGTTGCCGTTGTTGCGATAGAGGACGTTGGGGCCGAAATTCGTCACGTAAAGGTCGAGGTCGCCGTCGCCGTCGTAGTCGCCGACCGCCACTCCCATGCCGTATCCGATGTTGCCGACGCCGGCTTCCGCCGTCACGTCCCGAAAGGCGAGCTTGCCCTCGGGAATCAGTTCATTGCGGAACAACCGGTTGCCGGGCCAGTTGTGCCGCGGGGGCGGGAAGCGGGCCTGGCTCAGGTCTTTGGCGGGATCGAGCATTGTCCCTTGAAGAAGGTAGACATCCAGATCGCCGTCGCCGTCGTAATCAAAAAGCGCGACCCCCGCGCCCATCACCTCGGGCAGGAAGTACTCGCCTATCGAGCCGGTGAAATGTTGAAAATTGAGCCCGGCCGCGGCGGCCGCCTCGCGAAAGATCGCTCCTTCAGGGACCGCTTCCTTGGGACCCGTAGTGCTCGAACCGCAACCTGACGCGACAGCCAGCCACCCCCAACATAGGCAACACTTCCACAGGGGCAACGGCCTAGGGCGGCCTTTTCGTAAACTCGACGGCGCGGGAGAGGGAGCGGGCTTGAAAGGCATTCGATTGTTGAATTCGGCCAGAAAGTGGACCCGTCGAAAAACGCCGGCCTGCACAAAAGTTGGCACACCGGCGCCGCCCCCTCATTCTTGCCGAACCTCGTTTGGCCGTGCAAGGCGCCTGTTTTGAAGAACGGGAAGCATCAGCCCCTGACGGGCTTGCACGTCCCGCGATCCTGAGAACTGGCGCTACCGCTTGGGCGTCCACGTTCACAGTCCACACCGCGGCTGGAGCGGTCGTTCGAACGGATCGTCCGTGGTGAGCCGGCTCGCCGAGCGCCGGCCGGGCGAAACTCGTTCTTTCGTAATTCAGATTAAATACAACGCTTTAAATTAAAAAGCATACAGAGAATCGTTGACACTCCTTCTTCCTTCATGGTACATCTCTTAGTGCGGCTTCCTAGAACGACAACGGCAAGGTACTGAATCTCGCTGCCTGCCGCAGAAGACCTTCCCAGGCGGACCCACACCGCGCGAAGGTGTCCGGGTTGTTACCCCCAAAAACGAAAAGGCGGATCTTTTACAGGGATTCGTGTGTCCTGAATCCCGAGCATCTGGGACTCAGAAAGCTGGAGCTTTGCCGTTTTTTTCACTCCAACGGAAGGCATGGAATGACTCCCTGGTTTGCGCTACTGGTCAAGCCGCGGCACGAGAAAGCTGTAGCCGCCGCGTTGCGCACGAAGGGCTTCGAAGAGTTCCTTCCGTTGTGCGTCGTACGCCGCAAATGGTCGGACCGTCACAAAACATTGGAGGCGCCCTTGTTGGCGGGCTACACCTTCTGCCGCTTCGAACCCGGCGAAAGAGTTCGCGTTTTGCGCACGCCGGGCGTCCGCAAGATCGTGGGCTGGGGCGCCTCTCCGGTGCCGGTCGAAGAGGCCGAGATTCAGGCTCTACAAAAGGTCATCCAGGCGCGCGTGCCCGCGTCTCCTTGCCCTTACCTGCGAACCGGTCAGGAGATTTCTATCGACCGCGGCCCGCTCACTGGCTTGAGCGGACTGCTGCTCGAAGCCAAGGGACACAGCCGCCTGATCGTGTCGGTCACTCTGTTGCAACGCTCTGTCTCGGTGGAGGTCGACCAGGACTGGATCAGCCCGACGGACTGGTCGAGCGCGCTGCGGGCAAAAGCGGCGGGCTAGGCTAGCCGAGCGGAGGGAACGATGCGCATTCAAGGTGGCGAAGTGCCTCGAGAATTGCAGACACGGGAACAGCTCGACTTGCAGCGCGGCGGCGACGCCTTTGCTTGGCGCGGGGCCGTAGGCTATCCGCACGCGCCGGTGCAGCCACCCGCCCCCGCGGAAGGCGGCCTGCTCGAAATTTGGGAAGTGCTCTGGCGGAGAAAGCTTGTGATTCTGGCCTTCGCTGCCCTGGGAACCTTGTGCGGACTGCTGGCAGCCGGGTTGCAACCGGCGCTCTATCAGGCCAAAGCGCTTCTCGAGGTTCAGGATTTAAACAACAACTTCCTGGACATGCAGCAAGTCGCCGCCACCACCAGCGGCGGGGCTGGGTCGCCGGCGCGTACCGAGTTGCAGACCCACGTCAAGATTCTCGGAAGCCGCGCAGTCATCGACGCCGCCGTGGAGCGGCTGGCAAGCTCGACGGGTCAAGGAGCCTCGGACCTGGAACCGGGCGTCCCGCGCAGTGCTTTCCTCGGAATTCTGCATGGTGTGGCCGCATCACCCGAGGCCGCACGAGGAGATGCGATCCGGAGAGCGTCTGGCAGTCTGCAGGTCCGCTCCTCCGACGGCAGCCGCGTCCTCACGATCCAATGCGACTCGACCGACCCGCGCATTGCGGCCGGTTTCGTCAACGCGGTGGTTGACGAATTCATCAACCGGGATTTGCGCTCGCGTTGGGAATCGGCGCGGCAGACCAAGCAATGGTTGGATGGCCGGCTCTCCGAAGCACGTGAGAATCTCGAGCAGGCCGAAAATAGCCTGCGGGGTTACGTTCAACAACGCGGTCTATTTTTTGCCCCCGAGCAGCATCGCCTGGAGGAGGCGAGGCTCGGGCAGTTCCAACAGGCGCTGGGGCGCGCGCAAGAAGATCGCGTCGCCCGGCAGTCGCGGCATGAACTCGCCGATACGCGCCGCCCGGAGTCGATCTCCGAAGTGCTCGACGACGGCGCTCTGCGGGAGTATCAATCCAAGCTGGTGGACTTGCGGCGGCAATATGCTGAGTTGTCATCCATCTATACGGATCAGCACCATCGGGTTAAGCAAGTGCTGGCGCAGATCCGGATTCTAGAACCGATCGTTGACCAGGAGCGGGGGGCTCGGATCAGCCGTATCCATAATGAGTTCGAGGCGGCTTTGCGGCGCGAAAAGCTGCTGGCGGACGGGTATCGGGAGCAAAAAGAGCTGGTGTTGCGGCAGGCCGACGTGGCCGTCGAATACAACCTACTCGATCGGGACGTCCAGACCGCCCGCCTGATTCACGAAACTCTCTTGCAGCGGGTCAAGGAAGCGGGTATCGCCTCCGCCATGACCGCCAGCCCCGCGCGAATTATCGATAGCGCCACAACGCCGGGGTCTCCCTACAAGCCCAACACTCCGCTTAGCGCCGCGATGGGGCTGTTTTCGGGGACTTTTTTGGGCATGGTCCTGGTTTTTCTGCGGGATCAGGCCGATCATCGTTTGAGACAACCAGGCGAGGCGGCAGGTCACCTGGGGGCGCCCGAACTCGGCGTGATCTACAAATCGGCGCGGCTTGCCGGAGCGGGCCTGTATCGCGGCTCGAATCTGGTGCTGCGGATCGCCTGGCGCCAGGATCCAGCGGCCACGGCTATCGCTCCGAGGGAAACACGGCCCGGAATGCAATCGCGTATCGAGCTGGGCGTCTGGCAGCGAAAACATTCTCGCTGGGCGGAGTGTTTCCGCGCCACGCGAACTTCGGTCCTGTTTCACGGCAGCGATCACGGCGGGCTGAAAAGCCTTGTCGTCACCAGCCCGTGCCCTGGGGAGGGAAAATCGACCATCGCGTGCAACCTCGCGATCGCGATGGCCGAAACCGGGCGCCGTACGCTGCTCATCGACGCCGACCTCCGAAAGCCGCGGCTCCACGAGGTGTTCGGTTTTTCCGGCGGCTGCGGCCTCAGCGATCTGCTTCAAGCAGCGGAGCCGCTAACTCGGCTGCCGCTGCACAATTCCTTGCGCGAGACCGCGGTTCCCGGGTTGAGCCTGCTGCCGAGCGGCACTATGAACAGCGAAGGCCCGGCGTTACTTCACTCCGAGCGCACGGTTGAGCTGCTTCGCAATCTGGAATCCGAGTTCGACTTCGTGATTCTCGACACGCCGCCGCTGCTCCCCGTTTCCGACGGCCGGGTGCTGGCCCGCTTCGCCGGTGCGGTGGTGCTTGTGCTGCGGCTGCAGGAATCCAAGCGCGAGGAAGCGCAACTTGCGGCGGCTCAGCTTCAAATCGACGGCAGCCGCTTGCTAGGTGTCGTCTTGAACGCCTGGAAACCGCATGCCGGCGCGCGCGGCTATTACGCCGGGAGCTACGACTATACGCCCACGCCTGTGGAAGCACCCAAGCGGGCCCTTGCCGCCAGCGCCTGAGTTGTCCGCGATGCACCGCATCAACCGTCCAACCTCGATGCATCGATGCCTTGATCGAGTGACCTAACAAGCACCGGCCGTCCAACGCAGCAACTCCACGGAGTTCGCATGCACGCTTCTTGGAATCTGCATCGGGGAAGGACTCCGCGAAAATTTTCAGCCATGAACCCACTGGTCCCTGCAACACGAGATTCACGCCGCTCACGAACGCATAGCTATTTGCAAGGCGTGACGAGCGGTCTGCTGGCGAAGGTCTTGCCCGTGGCTATCGGCCTTTGGCTGACGCCCTTTGTTCTCAGCCGCGTGGGCCGCGAGGCTTTTGGACTCTACGCTCTGGCTTCGAGCGTCATTGCCTGGCTGGCGCTGCTCGACCTTGGTTTGACTCCCGGGCTCAAGGCGCATCTCGCCCGCAAATCGGCCGCCGCGGACCCGGCAACGACGAGCCGGCTGGTGAGCTCGACGTTCTTTGCGCAGCTTGGCATCGCGCTGCTTGTCTGCCTTGGCGGCGTCGCGGCCGCGAACGTGGTTCCTGGGATGCTTTCTGTTTCAAGCGCACTGGCGGGCGAAGCTGCTTTGCTCGTTATGTTGCTGGCGGCGGCGGTGGCGGTTTCGCTGGCGACCCAATCCTTCAACGCGGTGCTGGTGGCCCATCAGCACCTCCAGCGGGAAAATATTTCGCGGCTGGCGCTCGTCGCGGTCCGGGCAGTGGTCCTGGTCCTGCTGCTGCGGCGGGGACATTCTTTGACCGCCCTCGGAGTCGCCCACCTGGTTGCTGTTGCGCTGTCCTCGGCCCTCAATGTTTTCTGGGCGTTTCGCCTCATGCCGGGGCTGCGGGTCCGTCCTGCAGCGGCTTCGCGCGCGGACCTGAAGCCCATCGCCAGTTGCGGCGCCTGGTTCAGCGCCGGAGCGGCGGCCGGCCTGCTCATCAACGGGACCGACCGCATCGTGGCGGGAAAAATGATTTCGCTCGAAGCGGTGACCGTGTTAAGCGTGACCGCCGGCGCCTACATTTTTGCCGAGGCCGCGCTCAGCCAGGTGATCAACAACGCCCGTCCGGCGCTGGGGCAGCTCTTTGGAGAAAATCGTCCCGCGGCCGTTCTGCGTACCTATCGTCAATTGGTACTCGGCGGCGCGGGACTGGGCTTGGTCGCGGCGTCGAGCATCTGGGCGGCCAACAAAGCTTTCATCGAGGCCTGGGTCGGGCCCGCCTACTACGGAGGACCTTTGCTCGATGCCTTGCTGGGCCTCAACTGCGTTTTAGCGCTCGCGATTTTGCCCAACCGCGCGGTCCTCGCCGCTCACCTCACCGTGCGGCCGCAGACTTTGGCGCGGCTCGCCGAGGGGGCGCTGAACCTCGCCCTCGCCGTCTGGCTCACGGCCAGATTCGGTCTGGCCGGCGTGGTTCTTTCTACGTCGCTCGCGGCGTTGGGAACGTCGGTATGGTATTTGCCCCGGCTGACTTTGCGCGTGCTGGCGAGTGACTGGCGCTCGTTGCGAGACGTCTACGGCAGGATTGCGCTCTTTGCCGCGCTGTTGGCGCCCGTGGCCTGGATGGGCCGAGCCGCGGCGGATTCGCTCGCAGGATACCCGGGCGCCGCAGCGGGTGCGCTGTTCAGCGCTGCCGGCGGTGTTTTGTTATTGTGGGCAACGCTGCTCGACCCGTGGGTCAAGAGTCGTCTGACGCTTTGGGTGCGCTCCATGCTGTTTGATGCGCCCCGAGCGGACGCACCCCGAGCGGATGGGCCCCTCGTTGGCGCGAACGCCGAGTAAACGAAAGCACTTCAAACGGCCCGTGTTCTTGAACCTGTTATGAGTCATCCCCAGCCCGCCTTCGATCGCCCAACGGCCACGCCGGCAAATCCTCCGGCGCCGGACTGCACAGCCACGGCGCGTACCGTCATGGAAGCCGAAGCGCAAGCCATCGCCGAGGCCGCCGCGCGGCTGGACGGCTCATTCGCCCGCGCGGTCGACATTCTGGCCGCTCATCCCGGCAAGGTAGTTGTGAGCGGGCTGGGCAAGTCGGGCAACGTGGCTCGCAAGATCGCCGCGACCCTAGCCAGCACTGGGACGCCCGCAATTTTTCTCCACCCAACCGACGCGCTGCACGGCGACTTGGGGGTCTACTCGCACGGCGATCCCACGATCCTGGTCTCAAAAAGCGGCGCCACCGCCGAGTTGCTGAAGCTGGTTCCGGTGCTGCGCGAGCTCGGCTCTCCCTTGATCGGAATCCTGGGCAACATGGCTTCGCTGCTGTCGCGGCAGGCCGATCTCGTGCTCGATGCGTCCGTGCGGCGCGAGGCCGACGCCGGCAACCTCGCGCCTACGAGCAGCGCTGCCGCGGCGATGGCCATTGGCGATGCGTTAGCGCTTGCGGTAATGACGGCGCGCGGCTTTACCGCCGAGGACTTTCAGCGGCGCCACCCGGCCGGCCACCTCGGCGCGACGCTGCCGCTCAAGGTCGAAGATGTCATGCATACGAGAGAGGAGATCGCCTGGGTCTGCTCCTCGGATCCGCTCAGACGGATCGTTGTCGCGATGACCCGCAGTACGCTGGGCGCGGCGTGCGTCGTGTCGCCAGAACGCCGGCTTGAAGGTCTTATCACCGACGGCGATCTGCGCCGTACGCTCGAAAACTGCGACGACTTGAGCGGATTGCTCGCCGCGCGGATCATGACTTGCCGACCCGTGACCATCTCGCCTGCCGCGCCGTTGCGCGAAGCCCTTCGCCTGATGGAAGACCGCCCGTCGCAGATTTCCGTGCTTCCCGTCGTCGAAGCAGACGGGACTTGCGCCGGCCTGATTCGGCTGCACGACATCTATTTGGCGGGGCGAACGACAAGCGCCCGCTAGCTTTTCCCGCCGCGCGCTTGCCGCCATGTATTTACCCATGGTTCGCCGCACATGATTTTTCGATCTCCCCCAGACGCGGCCCGGCGGGTGGTCCCGCCACTTTGCCACTCCCGGGCCGCGGAAAACTATTGAACCGCGGCGGGCAGACGAACTGCGATAGTCCTTAAATTCGTAAGCCGACGCCTATCTTGGGCTGTGGACCTCTCGGCCCCTCTAAGCACTGCACGACGCTGCCTGAACTATCCCTATTGATTCCACCGCCGTTTGAGCTTTGCAGCGCCGAACAACGTTACTGCGGCGATGAACGATCTGTCGACATGTTGGTGAATCAGCTCAACCATCTGTTCCGGGAAGCCATTCCGGCCCTGGGGGCGGCGAGGCAGTCGACGCATCGCACGGCCCCGCGGGCCGCCGTTTGGCTCGAGCGAGAAGAGGCTCATATCGGGCTGCTGATTCTGTTCGGCCCCGAAGTCCGCGCATTCCTGCAGTCCGGTTTCGCGCACAAACTTGCGGAGCGGTACCGTGTCTCGGTGATCACCGTCAACCCGGCTTCGGCGGCGTTCTCGGACGGCCGATGGCAGGTCCATCGCGCGCCCGAGCCGTCTCCCTCCGCGGTGCTCCAAAAGCTGCGTGGGTGGCAGCAGGGGCTTCACGATGCCTGGATGCAACGCCAGGGGCACGCGCGATGGCGGCACGAACTCCGCGACGGGGTGACATCACCGCGTGTCGATGCCGGCGAGACAGCCCATGCCGACGCTAAGGTGACTGCCCGATTTCGAAACGATCACCCCCGCTGGCTCCGAGCCGCAACCCTGATCGAGCGTACCTGGGAGCCTTTCGCGGGCAGCGGCAAGAGTTGGTCGCGACTCTTTGAGCGGTTGGGACTCGACTGTCTTGTAGCGGCGGACTACGCGGCTCCCGCCGCGGTCGACGCGCTTCGAGCGGCGTCCCGCAAGAATCTGGCTACGGTTGTGGTGAGCAATTCCTGGAAGGATGTTTACGCTCATCCTTACGTTGCCGCGCCGCCGACATGTATAGGCGTGACCGGCTGGCCCGAAGCCAGTTATCTTTGCGGCGCGAACCCGCACCTTTCCACAGATCGCGTCGCGGTCGTCGGCTCGCTACACCTGGAACGTTTTTTGAAGCCCAGCGGAGTCCCGCGCCGCGCCGAATTCTGCCGCCAGGCGGGGCTCGACGCTTCCCGGCCGTTTGTCTGCTACACCGCCGCCGCGCCGCGCGCCGTGACCGGCGAGGAATCGATCGTCGAAACGATGCTCGAAACCATCGAGCACCACCGCTCCCGTCCGCAGGTTTTGCTGCGCCTCAATCCAAGAGAAGACGGCGAACGCTTTCGGCCTCTGCAGTCGAGGTTCGCAAATCTTGTTCTCCAAAAACCATGTTGGGAGTGGGACCCTCGCAAGGACTGGAACGCGCCTCTGCCTCAGGACCTCGACACGTGGGTTGCCACAGTTCAGCATGCGGCGTTCAACGTCTCGATTCCCTCGACCGTCACGCTGGAGTTTTCGGCCGCCGGGCGCCTGACCCTGAATGTCTGCTTTGACGCCAAGCCCCTGCCGCCCGAAGCGTCGAACGCGCGGTTCTGGGGCGCCCCGTTCTATCAGCGAATTCGCACCTCGTCCCTCGTGGCCGGAGCCTTCTCGGAAAGAGACTTTCGGGAACTGCTGGCGTGCCGTTTGGACGAGCCAGGCGTCTGGGACCTTTCGCCTCCACGACGGTATGCGTCGCCCATGGACGAGGCGGAAAAGTTGGTGCGTTGCGCTCTTGCGGTCCGAGCCAAAGAGGCGAGGCCCGTCAATACCAGGCGCTCGATCGGGGACTGATCCTCAGCATCGCGCATTTCGACCTTGCGTTTCGCGGCTTGCGTTTTCTCGCATGCGAATCCTCTATATCTGTAACGAATACCCTCCCGCCGTTCACGGGGGCATCGGCATCTTCGTCCGCACGCTCGCAGAGCAGTTGGCGGAGATGGGCCACGACATAGCTGTGATCGGTTACGCCTCGCACACCGGCGCACTTACCGAGGCCCGCGAAAACGGTGTGCGCGTAGTGCGTTTGCCTTGGCCTCGTAAAGGCCGCGTGCTGCGGCTGGGCCACTTCCGAGTCGATTCGTCGGCGGTCAGCGCCCGAAAAAATCTCTCGCGTGAGGCCGCCCGACTGGCCGGCGAGTTTCGTCCCCAGGTGGTCGAGTCGCACGACTGGAGCGGCCCTTTATGGACGCCGCCGGCGCGGCCGCTGGTCGTGCGCCTGCATGGCGCAAGCAGTGTTTACAAGACGCTGGCTTCCGGGAGGGCGCCCCGGCTGATGCAATTTGTCGAGCGCCGAAACGTTCGCATGGCGGATGAGATTGTCTCCGCATCGCGGTTCATCGGCCGCAGGACGATGGACGTGCTGGGGCTCGCCAGCAAACCGTTTACAACGCTCTATCACGGCGTCGATACCGGGCGGTTCCGGCCTGGTGTCTCCGCGCGGGCTACCCAAGAAGTTCTCTTCGTGGGCACCGTCAAGAAGCAAAAGGGCATTCAGGAACTATTTCAAGCCATCCCGCGGATTCTCGATGCCGCACCGAACGCGTGTTTCACGATCGCAGGCCGTTACCCCGACGACCCAGCCGATGCTTGTTCGCCGCCGTCGCTTTTTCGGTCGCTGCTGCGGATGTTGCCGCCAGCCAGTAACGACGGCTCGCCGTCTTCTAGATCCGCAAGGGTCCGATTTCTTGGTCAGGTTTCCCGTGAGGAATTGCCGCGCCTTTGTCGCCGGGCGGCCGTAGCGGTTTTTCCGTCGCAGGGCGAAGCCTTCGGGCTCGCTTGCGTCGAGGCGATGTCCTGCGGCGCCGCCGTGGTCAGCACCGCGGGCGGCAGTGGCCCCGAGCTCGTCGAAGCTGGGGAATCCGGGCTTCTAGTCGAGCCCGGCGACAGCAGTGCGCTTGCTTCGGCGATTGTCCGCCTTCTCAACGACGCCGCATTGCGCAGCCGTCTGGGAGCCGCCGCGCGATCCCGGGTCGTCGAAAACTTCGACCTGCGAGTGGCGGCGACCCGCAATCTCGCTTTTTACGAGCAAGTCGCGCGCCGGATTCCGAGCCGGCAACCGCCGCATGTCTGAGCCTTCGCTCCATCTTGCCGTTTGCATTCCCACGTACCGCCGCCCGCGCCTGCTTGGGCTGCTGCTGGACGATCTGCGCCGCCAAACCGTCTCGATTGACCGCTTGATCATCGTCGACGGGGATCCGTCTTCGGCCGACGTCGCCGAAACCCTTAAGCAGCAGCCGTGCGCGGCGCGCGAACTGCTCTACGTGCCTTCGAACCACGCCAACCTTCCCTACCAGCGATTCCTGGGGTGGAAAGCGGCGAGCGGCGCGGCGCGTCTGCTCTACCTCGACGACGACTTGCGGCTGCTCTCGGCCGAGAGCGTCGCGACACTCCTGCGCCCCCTGCGCGCAGACCGCGGGCGGGTTGTAGGAATCACAACCGAATTCGCATTGCCCCGTGAAGATGGAGATCAAGATCGCGGCGTCCGCGGCGGTATTAACCGGCCAACCCACGGGTCTTGTAATGGCCTCAGAGTTTGGAATGGATTTCGCCGCTTCGGAAGCTCGCATCGAATTCCTGCCGGCGGACTGAGCCCCGCGGGCCATCGCCGCCCGCCCGCCGTCAGCAACAAGCCGTATGGACGCGTCGGCTGCTTACGGGGTGGCGTGATGGCCTATCGCATGAGCGCGATCACGCGCGACTGCTTTTCCGACGCGCTTTTCGCGATGGGTGAGCGCGGCTGGGGGTTGGGTGAAGACACTTTGCTCTCCCGCAGAATCGGCTCCCGAGGAGTCCTGTTGACGGCGTTTCAGGCCGGCATCGTGCATCCGAACGGTCACGCGCCCGTGGCTTATCGACGCGACGCGTTCGGCCGCGGATACGCGACCGCCTTCAGCCGGCGGCTGCTCAACGATCACTTTCGCGGTTTCGATCCTCCGCAGTGGCCGGACCGGCTCGCGTTGATAAAAAGCTACGCCATCAATGCATCCCTCAGTTGGGTTAGAGCCCTGCGCCCTGCTGATGGAAAGGCCAGAGCGTTCGCGGCCGGCTACACGCTAGGCGCTCTGCGAGGGACGCTGCAAGCGCCGGCCAGCCGCCGCCTCACCCCTGGGATCGACTGGCGAGCGGACGCCGAATCCGCGTTGGCGCGGACGCGCATTCTCATTGCTGCCTCACTATGAACTCCTTAGCGAACTCGCTTGCCGCATCGTCACCCGCGCCCTATGCGCCGGCCGCGTCAGCCTACGACCAGAGCGCGGCATCGTCTCGTGTGGGCCGCTTGTCATCCTTTTTTGCGGCCTATCTCGCGGTCCCGGTTCTCGAAGTGCCGATGTTCGGCCTGTCGTTATCGGCGCCGGTTTTCTGTTTCCTTGCCCTCGATTGCCTGTGCCGGCCAGTCTCGTGGCGCATCTATCGCAACTGGATCGCGTTGGCCGCCCTCTTCTGGATGGCTCATTTGTTCTCCCTGACCGCCAACGTCTTCACCGGCTCGCTGGCGGTGCTTAGCGCCACCCAGGCAGTGCTGCTCGTGCGGTTTGGGTTCTGGATGCTGGTCTTTGTTGTCACCGCCTTGTTGGTTGACCGCTACAGTCTCGGGCCCCGGCTTGCCACAGCGCTCGCGGCCGGCACGTTTGCACTCGGTATGCTGCGCCTGTCGGATGCCGCGCTTTTTGGCCATTGGGGAGGAGGCAATCCCCGGTTCTTATCCCAAAATAACTACGGCTTCGGCTTCTCGGCCTTCGCGCCCTTCGCGATCTGGCTTGTTCTCAA
>JBBDWJ010000314.1:0-373 GCA_040902925.1 Bryobacterales bacterium
GTTTTGCGGTTGTTGACTTGCTAAGGGGATTGGAATCAGCGGGTTAGATTTCTTGGGAGGCTGTGACTGGGGGATGGAGTTTGGCACTCGGGGATAGGCCACGCGTTTTGTAATCTTGCGCGAACGTTGGTGGTCGGGTGCTGGAGGGGGACAGTCACCCGATCACCGAAGCTCGCGCGGTCACACAACATAGCGTGCCGGGTGACTGTCCCCTCCAGCTAATGGGGAACTGAATGGACGGAGCCCTTTTCCGGCCTCTGATTTTCGGCGACTACGACGACATGGAAGGCTCAACACGCCACTACGTCGTGCCGACGGGGGACAGTCACCACGCCACGACATCGAAGCGGAAGCCAAACTGTGCGGCGTGGTG
>JBBDWJ010000314.1:383-13341 GCA_040902925.1 Bryobacterales bacterium
CCCCACTCGCACCACTCGCACGAACCCCACACCCAGCGCGCATCACCCCTGTCGCCAACGCCTCCCCAGATCCAGCGACTTTTTCGCATAGGCCAGGCTGCGCTCCATGTGATCGAGTTGCTGGTGCTGGATCGCCGGCACCAGGTAGTCCGGCATTCTGCGCCCCAGCAGATCTTCGTTCACCACGGGCTTGTCGTAGGGCACGCCGCGCTTGGCAAGCGTGAGGAAGCGGGCGAGATCCTGGGAGCGGGCCCGCGGGTACGCTTTCCAGAAATCCTGCTCGAGATAGGGAATGACTTCCGCCGGACGGCCCGTGATCGGTTTCACGTGGATGTAGACGTCAGGGCACAACTCACGGGCGCGGGCCACAACTTCATGAAAATCCACCACGCCCTCTCCGAGCGGAACCCAGTGCACCGCCACGCCGCGCGGATGCTCGTACACCACCGAATCGCGCAGATGGAGCGTAAGCGCGTAAGGGCCGAGGGTTTCGACGGTGGTCAGCGGGTGCTCCAGGACGAACACCGGGTTGCCGGTATCGAGATAGATGCCCACGAAATCCGTGCCGGCCTCGTCCAGGAACGTCTTGAACTCCCAAGCCTGCAGGTCTTTGTGAACCTCGAAGGCCAGCTTCACCCCGGCGTCAAGCACCTCAGACCGCACGGTCTTCACCAGCCGCGCCATGGTCTCGATGTGCTGCTCGACCGGCCCAGGCGGAAGCTGCGACCGCATGCCGGCAAACAGGCAGCGCACCAGCGGCGAGCCCAGCCCCTTCGCCCGTGCGATATGACCGCGCAGTTGCGCGAGTTTCGCGGGAACGTCCTCGGAGTTGCGCGGCAAAATCGAGCCGCCGCCCGACTCGAGATGCAATCCCAAATCCGCCGCGCGCGCCTTGACCTCGGCCCAGTGGCTGGGTTCATTGGCGCGCGGGTCGCTGGTGTCCTGCAGAAAGACCGCGTCCAGCTTGTGATCCACGGCGAACTGCAGAAGCCGTTCGTCGTTCCAGTTCATCGAGCGGAGGCAATAGGTGTTGTAGCCCAGCGGCATCGGCCCCGCCGCTGCTGCCCCGGACGAAACCGAACCGCCGCCCGCCGCCATCGAAGCGAAACTCGCGAAAAGGAAGCTACGCCGTGTCATGGTTCGACATCCTAACAGACTTGCCCCGCGCTGGGTAGTGCGCCGATAGAGCGCCGCTGTCAATGGGTGCCGATGGGGCGCCGGGGCCGATGGGGACAATCACCACCTCTCGGGGTGTAAGTCGATCGAAAACACGAAGGGTAGTGACCGTCCCCCAGGCACACACGCACACCCACACAGGCGGTGACGGTCCCCAGGCACACCTATCGCACGGCTGGAAAAATTCACGGGCGCAGAAAAAAAGGCTCGCTTTTCAACCGGCCGGGTGTATACTACTGGCGCTAAAACTCAAAATTGGGTTTTACTTCGGAAGGCTAGAAGCGCTTTCAGCGCTAAAAGGGGTCGCCTTCCCCACTCGTCTTCGGCTGTTGAGGATGCAGCGTCTATGCCCGCCCGTTAGAGGACAAACCCTTTGCCCTGCGATTAGGTTCGTAGCAACCCAACCTTGACTGTTGGAGGGAGACAGGATGAGAACGTTCCTCTTCCGAGTTGTACTCTTGTGCGTGATCCTGCTGACCGCAGGCATGCCTACCGAAGTCCGAGCTCAGGTCCTAAAAGGACAGATTCTCGGCACTGTCACCGACACATCCGGCGCCGTGGTTCCGGCCGCGGCGGTCACCCTGACCGAAACAAGAACCAACTCCGTCCGCACCTCTCAAACTAATGAGAGCGGCTTGTATGTCTTCCCGAACCTTGACCCAGGCACGTATGAAGTCAAGGTCGAGATGGAAGGCTTCAACGTGGCCGTGCGCGGCGACATTAACCTGCTGCCGAATTCGACGGTTCGCGTGAACCACGAGCTCAACCCGGGCGCCGTCACCGAAACGATCCTTGTGACCGGGGCGCCGCCGGCGCTGCAAACCGACCGTGCCGATACCGGCTCGAAGATCGAGACGAAACAGTTGCAAGAGCTGCCGTTGCTTTTCAACCGCAACTATCAGAGCCTTCTTGTGCTGGTGCCCGGCACGGGACGCCCCTTCCGCCCTCACTCGGAGTTTTACAACTCGCAGGACTCGCTTTCGGTGCGCGTCAACGGCCAGGGCCGCCAGTTCAACAATTTCCAGATTGAAGGCATCGAGAACAAGATCGACAACGGCAACCTGACGGCGCTGGTGCCGCCCATCGAGGCGATCCAGACCGTCGATATCTCGACCTCGAATTTTGATCCGGAGTTTGGCAACGCCGGCGGCGCTGTTGTGAATGTGACGCTGCGTTCGGGAACCAACGAACTGCACGGCAGCGTCTTCGCGTTCCACCGCAACGAGAACGCCCAGGCGCGCCAGGTCTTTGCCTCGGGCAAGGCGCCCTCTGTCTACAACCAGTTCGGCTTCACTGCCGGCGGCCCGATCGTCCGCGACAAGATGTTCATCTTCGGCGACTATCAAGGCAGCCGCGATAACCTTGGCCAAGTGGTGCAGCCCGCGATCCCGACGCTGCCGTTTCGCGTTGGCGACTTCAGCGCGGAAGCGCAAAAAGTCTATGACCCGGCGACCGGCGCGGCCAACGGAAGCGGCCGCACGCAGTTCATGAACAACACAATCCCGGGCAGCCGCATCAGCCCGATCGCCAACAGGATTCTCGGATTCGTGGACAACCCAACCAGGTCGGGAAACGCGGGACAAGGTAACTTCGAGAAGAACACCACCCGTGTCAAGAACATTGACGCCTTCGACGTGAAATACGACTGGATCACTACGCCGAACGGACGGTTCATGCTGCGCTACAGCCGCCAGGAGGCCGAGGTGATCGATTGCGGCGTGTACGGCCCCGACTGCGGTATCTACGGCGGGCCGCGCAACGGCGGATTTTCCGGTTCCGGTCCCGCGACGACACAGAGCCCGATGGTGTCTTACTCGCAAGTCTTCTCCCCGTCGTTCGTGTGGGAGGGCCGTTTCGGCATTGTGCGAAATCGCAACGACGCTATTAACGCCGACCGCGGCTTGAACACGTCCCAAGAGATCGGCATTCCCGGCGTCAATATCAGCGACTGGACCAGCGGCCTGACCGAGATCCGCATCAACGGCTTTACCACGCCGGTTGTCGGCTTCTCACCATCACTGCCGTGGGCCCGTTCGGTGACCTTCTTCGGCGTCACGAACAATTTCACGAAGACCACCGGCAACCACGTCGTCCGGTTCGGGTTTGAGATGCGCCGCGAACGCAACGACCTGCTGCAGACGCAGGATTTCAACCCCCGAGGGCGCTTCGAGTTTGACCGCGGCCAAACCAGCACCGTCGAGGACACCAATCGCGGCATCGCCAACGCCATGGCGAGTTTCTTGTTGGATGTACCCAACCGTCACGGCCGCGATATCGACATCCAGTTCCCGACCCGCCGCGAGTTGATCTGGGCCTGGTACGCGCAGGACAAATGGCAGGTGTCGCCGAAGCTGACCATCGACGCCGGCTTGCGCTGGGAGATGGAGATGTCCTCGAAGCCGCGTTTTGGCGGCGGCTACTCGAATTTCAACTACTTCGACAATACGCTGGAGCTCAGCGGGCTGGGCGGGCGGCCCAATGACAACGGCGTCCGCGACGACTGGCTCGGCCTGGGGCCGCGCATCGGCATCGCCTACCGGGTTACGGAGCAAACCGTGGTGCGTGCCGGATACGGCATCAGCTATATCAACCGCAACATGGCTCAACAAAATTTCCCCGTCAAGCAGAACAACGCCTTTGTCTCCGACAACGCTTTCGTTTCGTCCGGCGCGATGGCCACCGGCTTTCCGGCTTTTCAGGAGTTCCCGATTCCCTCCAACGGCATCATCGACCTGAGTCTGCCGGAGAATGCCCTGTTCGCAAGGCAGAATTTCGGCAATCAGGTCTTGTCCGCGCCGCGGCCCTACGTGCAAAGCTGGAACATTGCCGTGCAGCGCTTGCTGCCGGGCCAGTTCGTGCTCGAAGTCGCCTATGTGGGCAACCACGGCGTGAACAACGAGAGCGGCTGGAACATTAACGCCGCCGGTACTCCCAACAGCGGCAACAACGGACGGCTGCTGTTCCAGGCCTATGGCCGCTCCAACGATACGAACACCAGGCTCGGCACGCACACCTACTACAACTCCCTGCAGGTGAAGGTCGACCGCCGCTTTCAGGGCGGCCTCGGCCTGACAACCGCCTACACCTGGGGCAAGGGAATCAACTTCAGCGACGATAACGGCGGCCTCAGCGTCCACGGTTTCGGCCTTGCCCACAACAAGGGCCGCATGACCGAGGACCGCACGCACATGTTCACGCAGAGCTATACCTATGAGCTGCCGTTTGGCAAGGGTAAGCAACTTCTGCAAAGCGGAGCCGGCGCGGTAATCCTGGGCGGATGGCAAGTACAGGGCATCTTCAGCGCCATGTCCGGATTGCCGTTCACGGTTACGGCAGCCGCTTCCACGCTCAACGCTCCGGGCAACCAGCAGCGCGCCAACGTGGTAGGCAAGCCTGAGCGGGTCGGCGACATTGCGGGTCCTGGAGGCACGGGTTTGTGGTTTACCACCGACGCCTTCGCGGTACCGGCCCAGGGCGCCTTCGGGACCGGGGGCCGCAATATCTTCGACGGGCCGGGGCTGCTCAACCTGGATTTCTCGATCTTCCGGCGCTTCCCGATGCCCTTCCGGGAGGGAGCCGACTTGACCTTGCGGATCGAGTCATTCAACTTCACCAACACGCCGCACTTCAACACCCCAAACGGCGATCGGAGCAACCCCAACTTCGGGCGCGTCCAGGGGGCCGCCGACGACGCGCGCCAGTTCCAATTCGGGCTGACGCTGCGATTCTAGGCGCCGCGGCTCGGCCTTATCGTTTTCGCTTGGCGGCTCCTTCGGGAGCCGCCTTTTTCTTGACTTCCTGCCGAGCCAGGCTCTGGCAGAGCGCTTCTTTCGTAGCTTCTATCAAAACGAGAGAACCGTTTTGCAAAGGGGCCGAAGCCAGGCTCGCCTGCTCAGAACGAGTCCCACGTCGGCAGCTTGTCCCGAAACTTCGGGACGATCATTTTCTGCGTGAACTCATCGTGTTTCTTCAGCGCGTCCATGGCTTCGCCGAGGCGCATCTGCTTGACCACGGCCTTGATCTGAGCGACGCCGTCCTTGCCCCATTGCTCGCGCTCGGCGGCGTTCGCTGGCAGATCCCGCGCTCCGCCGTGAGCCATCACGTCCGCGATCCACGAACCGAGCGTCAGGCTCCCGGAATAGTGCAATTTTCCCAACGTGGCAAGGCCTTCGTTCTCGGGAACCGATCCGGCCGCGTGCGATTCGTTGTCGCCGTAGTCACCCTGCAAAGGCAGATCCTCGATGCGGCCTGTCATCAGGTGCGCGCCGAAGACGGCTTTCGAAATCGCATCGCGGCCGACACTGAGCTTCGAAAGGTGGTCGCCCATTTCGATGTACAGGATCGGAACGTGCGTCTCCTCGAAAAACTCACGCACCAGCGTGCCGCCCGTCAGCGGAGCCGGCCCGTGTCCGGAAGAGAGCCATACCTGTCTTCGAAATCCCTGCCGCAGCAGCGATCTCGCAACGGTCTTCGCGAAAGCCAACCCTTGCGAGGGCGACATATAAACCGTGGAAGAGCCAATGACCGTGGTGCCGGGAAACGAATGCACCAGGCCGGGCATATACAACCCGCCCGTCTCCTCCGCCATGGCCATGGCGTACCCCAGCGCGGACACATAGTCGCGATCACTCGGCATGATTCCGTTGGTCTCGACCGATCCCAGCGGAATAAAAATCACATCACTGCGCTGGAGTTGATCCATCACCTGGACCTGGCTCAGACGCGTCGCGTCGCGCGTGTGGAGCGCGCGGACTTGCGCCCCCAGGGGTACTGCCTGTGTAACGAGGCAACAGGCGAGTCCGAGAATGGCTGACCGGCACCCTTGGGTCGATTCGAAGGAGTTCCTCATCATCAAAATCCTCTCTGTGCGAACCTTGGCCCGACTGCCCGTGAACGCCCGAACTTAGGGCAAGCGGCGCGGCTCCGAGCGCGAATTCCGAGCGGGCAGTTTGCGGTCACAAGTATACGCGACCAGGCCCTCGAAAGAAGCCTTCTGGAGAAGCCTTCTTGCACGCCGCCGCATACTATATGATTCCAACGTTGATCGGAAATACGCTCGGGGGCGGGGCGCTGGTTTCCGCCCTGAACCATGCCCAGGTAGTTTCCGATCTGTAGCCTCGCCCCTATCCATCCGCCGTCTCGCGGATTCCACTGCCAGGCACAGGCGGCGCGCAAACTGGCACACTGTTCACGGAGGGATGGTCCCGCCGGATCTCGAATCGAAGATGAAATCATGGGACGCCGTAGTGGTCGGCTCCGGTCCGAATGGATTGGCGGCCGCCATCGTGCTGGCTCAGCGAGGGCTTTCCGTCCAGGTGCGGGAAGCGAATAGCACGATTGGAGGAGGATCTCGCTCGGCCGAGCTGACGCTTCCCGGGTTTGTTCACGACATCTGCTCGGCGGTCCATCCGCTGGGTGTAGGATCTCCTTTTTTTCAGACGTTGCCCCTCGCCGAGCACGGCCTGGAGTGGATTCACCCCACGGCTCCGCTCGCTCACCCGCTCGATGGCGAGCCCGCCTGCCTGCTGCATCGCTCAATCGAGGATACGGCCGCAACGATCGCGCCCGACGGAAGCGCCTACGAATCGCTGGTCGGTCCGCTGGTGCGAAGTTGGCGTGAGTTGTCAGGCGAGATCCTGGCGCCGATTCACTTTCCACGCCATCCGTTGAAGATGGCGCGATTCGGAATGGCGGGTCTGCGTTCCGCTTCGGCCGTGGCGAATCAACGCTTCCGCGGGCCGCGAGCTAAAGCGCTGTTCGCCGGGCTGGCGGCCCATTCCATCCTGCCGATGACGCAGTCCGCGTCGGCCGCGATCGGCTTGGTGCTGGCGATGGCAGGGCACGCAGTGGGCTGGCCGATTCCACGCGGTGGCGCTCAGAGAATCTCCGGCTCATTGGCGGCTTATCTGCGTTCTCTAGGCGGCGAAATCACAGTGGACGCAGCGGTGCGCACTGCCAAAGATCTGCCGCCCGCGCGCGTTGTTCTTTTCGACGTGACCCCAAGGCAATTGCTTCGTATCGCCGCCGGCGAACTGCCCGGCGGTTACCAGCGCAAGCTGCAATCGTTCCGCTATGGCCCCGGGATCTTCAAGCTCGACTGGGCTCTGGCGGGAGCGATACCGTGGAGCGCCCCCGAGTGCCTGCACGCCGCTACGGTACATGTCGGAGGCACGCTCGAAGAGATAGCGGCGAGTGAAGCGGCTGCGTGGGAAGGCCGCCACGCCGAAAAGCCTTTCGTGCTCTTAGCGCAGGCCAGCCTGTTTGATCCTTCGCGCGCTCCGGCGGGCTCTCACACGGCGTGGGCCTACTGCCACGTCCCCCATGGCTCGACGATGGACATGACGCTGGCGATCGAGAACCAAGTCGAGCGTTTCGCCCCCGGGTTCCGCGATCTCATCATCGGCCGCAGCGCCATGACCTGCCGCGATGTAGAACGCCACAACGGCAACAACGTCGGGGGCGATATCGGCGGCGGGGCCAATGTGCTCGGGCAACTGCTTGCCCGGCCCGTGCTGTCTTTGAATCCTTACCGCATTCCGCGCCAAGGCTGGTATCTTTGTTCGTCGTCGACGCCGCCTGGGGGCGGCGTTCATGGCATGTGCGGCTATCACGCCGCCCAAGCGGCGTTGCGCGACGTTCTGGCGATTCGCGATTCTAAAAGTTCTGAGCACTTCGAGGTTGTCGAGTGAGTGAGAATATCCGGCTTGTCCAACTGTATTCTGCGAAGGGGCGGCGCGTCGCGCTGGTGGACGATCCTCGTCTCCGGCTGCTGAAAGATTCCCCGTCCGTGTTCGCCTTGGCCAGCGCCGCGATCTCTGCCGGCATCGCGTTGCGCGAGATCGTCGAGCGGCAGCTTTCCGCGGATTCTTTAGACTACGATTCCATCTACGAAGGGCGCTCGGACTGGCGGATCTTGCCCGCTGCCGATCACCCCGGCGAGCCCGCACGCTGCCTGGTTTCGGGCACGGGCTTGACCCATCTGGCGAGCGCCAGCCGCCGCGACGCCATGCACGCCGCGGGCGAACACGTGACCGACAGCATTCGGATGTACAACTGGGGCGTCGAAGGAGGCAAGCCGGAGCCTGGCAAAATCGGCGCCGCGCCGGAGTGGTTTTACAAAGGCAGCGGCGCCATCCTGCGCGCTCACAACGAAGCGTTGGCCATGCCGCCGTTCGCGGAGGATGGCGGTGAGGAGCCGGAGATCGCGGGCGTCTATATCATTGACCCGTCCGGCAATCCGAGGCGCATCGGCTTTACCGTCGGCAACGAGTTCTCCGATCATCGCCTCGAGAAGCGGAACTATCTTTACCTCGCCCACTCCAAGCTGCGCACCTGCGCCATCGGGCCGGAGTTGTCGGTTCGCGCTGATTTTGGCTCCGCCGAGGGAGGGGTCGCCATCGAGCGAGGCGGGAAGGTTCTTTGGGAACAGCAAATTCGCAGCGGCGAAAACGCGATGTGCCACAGCCTGGCGAACCTCGAGCACCATCACTTCAAATACGAACAGCATCGCCGCCCGGGAGACGTACACGTCCATTTTTTTGGAGCAGACGCGTTTAGTTTCGGCGACGGAATCGAACTACTGGACGGCGATGTAATGAAGGTGCAGTTCGGAGGATTCGGCCGGGCGCTGCGAAACCCGATTCGGATCGAGCGGGCCGCGGACGAATTGGTAACTCCCCGTCCGCTCTGATCGCTGCTCGCGGAGTTTTAAAGCCCGGCTAAGCCGCCGTTGCTATCGCCAAACGACTCGATGCCGGCGCCCATTTTGCCGGCCATGGCGACGAACAGGTTCGCCATCGGCGTTTCCTCTGGATAGCTAACGTGACGCCCCGCGGGCCGCAAACCAGCGGCGCCGCCCGCCAGAATTGTCGGCAGGTTGTCGTGCTGGTGACGATTCGCATCCGCCAGCGACGCGCCGTAGATGATCATGGAATGATCGAGTAGCGTGCCGTCGCCGTCCTGAATCAAGCTCATTTTCTTGAGGAAGTAGGCGAACTGTTCCATCTGGTAGCGGTTGATGCGCGCCAGCCGGGCAATTTTCTCCTGATCGCCGCGGTGGTGCGACAGCCCGTGATGCGATTCGGGGATATTGATCTCGTTGAAATTGCGATTGCTCTGCTCCAGCCCGAACATGAGCGTCGAGACGCGCGTCGAGTCCGTCTGGAACGCCACCGCGAGCAGATCGAGCATCAGGCGCGAATGCATGGTGAAGTCCTGCGGAATGCTGCGCCCCGGCTTTGGCATATCGGGAGGCGCCGCATCGGAATCGCGCTCGACGCTGACAATGCGCTTCTCGATATCGCGCACCGAGAACAAATACTCGTCGAGCTTGCGGCGGTCGGTGGCGCCGAGCGTTCCCTTCAGGCGGCTGGCGTCTTCCAAAACAAAATCGAGAATGCTCTGGTCGTACTTGCGCTGGCGGGCGCGCCTAGCGGGGTCCTGCTCGATGTCGCCACTGCCAAAGAGCCGTTCGAACGCGGCGCGCGGATGCACTTCCGGGGGAAGCGGCGAAGACGGCGCGCGCCAGGAAATCGTATTGGTATATGCGCAACTGTAGGCGTTGTCGCAGTTGCCGGCCAGCAGCCCCTGCTCGCAACCGAGCTCGAGCGAAGCAAACTTCGTCGCGCCGCCAATCTTCTGCGCGACCAGTTGGTCGATCGATACGCCGGCCTCAAGATCAGCGCCGAACGTCTTTTTCGGATGGGCTGCCGTCAGATACGCCGCGGCCGATCGCGCATGATCGCCCGGGCCGTCGCCGTGAGCGCGCGCCGGATCAGACGCCAGCCCCGACAGCACCATCAGATGCTGCCGGAACGGCTCGAGTGGTTGCAAGATCGCGGGCAGTTCCCGCGGCAGCGCCGCTTCGCTGCCCGTGGTCGCCGGCGTCCACTCCTCCATGATGATGCCATTGGCCGCGTAGATAAATGCCATGCGGGAGGGCGCCGCCGTTGCCGATTTGCTTGCGGCGGCGAGAGCGGGCGTCATGCCATCGAGCAGGGGTAGCGCGATCGCCGCGCCCAGGCCGCGCAGAAAAGTCCGCCGCAGAACGTGCTTGCCGAAGATCATGTCTTGCCTCCATCGCCCCTTCGCATCTGGAAGGGTTTGCTGTTGACGATTTCGGAAACCAGCGCCGAAAACCGGTAACCGCCGGCCTCGATGTTTCTACAGATTTGCTCAACCGCGGGCGCGTCGTAACTCTCCAGCCCGCGCCCCAAAGCATACGTCAGCATCTTCTCGGTAAGGTTGCGCGCGAAAATGTCGGACCGCGTTTTCAGCACCGCGATCAATTCCGCGGGTCCGTCAAACGAGCTGCCGTCCGGAAGCGTTCCCGTCGCATCGATCGGAACGCCTGCGTCGCTGTTTCTCCAAGCGCCAACCGCGTCGTAGTTCTCGAGGCCAAAACCGATCGGATCCATCGGGTCGTGGCACACCGCGCACGCCGCATCCGCCCGATGCTGCTCCAACTGCTGCCGCAGCGAGGCCGCCGTGCCGGCACGCGACTCCTCCAACACCGGCACATCGTCGGGAGGAGGCGGCGGCGCCGCGCCGAGTATGTTTTCCAAAACCCACTTGCCGCGCAACACCGGCGAAGTTCGAGTCGGATAGGAAGAAACTGTCAGAATGCTGCCCTGCGTCAACAATCCGGCGCGCGCGGTGCCCGCCAGACTGACGCGCTGAAACTCTTCGCCGTCGATACCGGAGATTCCGTAGTGGCGCGCCAGAGGTCCGTTCAGAAAAGTAAACGGCGCGTCGAGAAATTCGAGAACGCTGCGGTCCTCGTGAATCATCGTTTCGAGGAACAGACTGGTCTCGCGGCGCATGAGGTCGCGCATTTCGTCGTCCATGGCGGGGAAGCGGCTGAGGTCCGGCGTGCTGCGCTCTAACTGGCGAAGCTGCAGCCATTGCGCGGCGAAATTGTCGACCAGGGCTTTGGATCGGGAATCCGCAAGCATGCGCCGAATTTGCGCTTCGAGCACGGCGGGCAGGCGGAGCCGCCGCTGTTGAGCAGCGCGGAACAGCTCCTCATCCGGCATGCTGGCCCACAGGAAATAGGAGAGCCGCGATGCCAGTTCGTAGTCGCTAATCTCGTGCGAAGCCGCGGGATCGTTCGGCGCCGCATCGCGCTCGATGCGAAACAGAAAATGCGGCGACACCAGCAGCGCCTGCACGGCCAGCCGGATGCCTCCCTCAAACGAATCGCCCTCCTGCCGGGCGAGCTTCACCAGGCCAAGCAACCGCTCGACTTCACTCTCGCTTACAGGCCGCCGGTAAGCGCGGGGTGCGAGATTCTTTACGATCGCGCGGGCGCACGAGTCTTCGTGACGTCCTGGCGCGTGGCCGCAAACAAAAATCCGCCGGTAGCTTTCCGGCGGCGCAGCGCTCGCGTTGAACGGCCCCACGATATCCAAATAGTCGACGAACAGCTTCCTGCGCTCGTCGACCGAGCGAATGTTCACAGTGGGGTCGTCGAGGTTGGCCAACTCAGGCCACGAGGCGCGGAACTGATGCTCTCCTGCCGTAAGCCGCACACGCGCCACGACGTCGCCAAGTTGATAATCGA
The DNA here is from genome assembly GCA_040902925.1 of Bryobacterales bacterium. Lineage (GTDB taxonomy): Bacteria > Acidobacteriota > Terriglobia > Bryobacterales > UBA6623 > JBBDWJ01. Next base: position 12,121 of record JBBDWJ010000314.1, read on the forward strand.
CATTATCGATACCTTCGAGGGTGCGCGAAGCGACCCGTTTTCCATCGACCGTCAACACGACGTCAACCGGCGGAAGCTTGTCGCGTGCTTGCTCGATCCCCTCGCGGTCTTCTTCCTGCGTAAGCCGGCGAGCGATCCCGCGTCGCCGCGCGTCCCGCGGGTCGGCTGGCGGCTCAAGGCCCGCGATGCCGCCGCCGGAATTCGTCAACGTGCGGTAGTTCACCGGCCGGAAGCGCAGCTCATACTCCGCATCCACCGGAAAAAAGTGCGAACCATACAGAGCCCCGCGGATCGAATAGGGCAAAACGAGCGAATCGTGGGCGCCCGGCGCCTGACCCGCCGAACGCTTCGCCATGTAACGAGCCAGCAAGGTCGGCTCCTCGGGAATCTCCGCACCCGCGCCGACCGCAAGCCGGGAAATCTCCTTCGCCGCGGCCATGTACTTCTCCATCAGCAAGGGAGAAAGCGAGAGCACATCGCCGATGTTGTCGAAGCCATAGCCGGAGTCGTCCGTGGGAAAGTCTTCCGCCGGCTGCACGGGAACGCCCAGCAGATCGCGGATCGTGTTGTTGTATTCGAGGCGGTTCAAGCGGCGGGCCGTAACCCGACCCGGGTCCGCCACGGGACGAAAGCCCGAATCCTCCAGAAGACTCCCGATCCAGTTAGTGACGGCCTTGATGTCTTCCGGGTTCGCAGCCGGCAGGCCGGGAGGCGGCATCTTCCCGGCGTTGAGCATCGCAAGCACTTTGCTCCACACTTCGGGGTGCTGCACAGCCGCGGCCCCGTCGCGATACAGCTCGAAGTTCAGGTTGCCGGTTTTCAGCTTTGCGTTATGGCAAGCGAGGCAGTTGTTGGAAAGAAAAGAGCCGACCCTATTCTGGAAAGCGTTCGCGAGATCGTCGCCGGAAGGGTTCGCCTGCCCCCGCAGGGATTCAGTCCCACTCAGCCACACAACGGCGGCGAAGGCGATCGGAATCCAAGAGGCGCAACGCATCCGGCCTACTCCAGGGTAGTTGGAAGGAACGCACTTATTCTCGCATATCTAGAGGAAACGAACCCTGCCATGCGGCTAGCGATCAGCCCAAAGGAAGGCCCACTCGTTTGGATCACCGCGAATGAACCAGACAGGCAAGCGAACGGCTCGCTGCATTGACTTTTATGGAAAACTAGCTACTTTCCCACTTAAAATTCGGCACCTAAGCTCCTTGTCTTCATAACCGC
>JBBDWJ010000315.1:0-13164 GCA_040902925.1 Bryobacterales bacterium
GAGTGCCGTTGCTTCCTGGCTCGAACACGCGGACTGTATTGCCCTCGCCCTCGGCCTCGAAAAACCGCCAGACCACCCGCACCTTCATGAACTTGGCGGCCTCGTCCTTAATCTCTTCGATGATCGCGTTGAGCTCAAGGGCCTTGGGATCGCGCTCGGCAAGACGCCGCTCGAAGTTACCCTTAAAGCCCATATGCTTGACGTAGAGCATCTGCGAGTTGATGAAGCTCCAAATTTCGCGTAGCTGCGGAACGTCGCGCACGATTCGCTCGCGGTACGGGATCGGATTGGGCGGCACATCGAGACTCACGCGCGAGCTGCGAGTCGTGATCTCGACAACCTCAACGGCTTCCTCCTGCAGCGCTTCGTCCTCGTCGGGGCGGTGCTCCCGCTCAAGGCCAACGCGCTCTTCAGCGTCCATCAGCCGGTTCATCAAGTTCAGGCCGTTCATGGCGTCTTTGGCGTAGCAGACCAGCTTCGTATAGGCCGGTGCGATTCTGCGCCGCGTGAAGCGGTCGCTGAGCGCCGCGCCACCCACCAGCATCGGCGCCTCAATGCCGGCGTCGCGCAGATCGCCCGCCGTAATCACCATCTGCTGCGCGCTTTTCACGAGCAGGCCGGAAAGGCCGATGGCGTCGGGCTTGTGCTCGCGGTACGCCTTGATGAGATCCTCGGGCGGAACCTTGATGCCGAGATTGATCACCGTGTAGCCGTTGTTGGTCAGGATGATGTCCACCAGGTTCTTGCCGATATCGTGGACGTCGCCTTTGACCGTGGCGAGCATGATCTTGGCCTTAGCCGAGCCCTCGGACTTGTCCATGAACTGCTCGAGATGGGCCACGGAGGCCTTCATCGCTTCGGCCGATTGCAGCACCTCGGCGACGATCAGCTCGTTGTTGTTGAACAGCCGGCCTACTTCTTTCATGCCGACCATCAGCGGGCCGTTGATGATGTCGAGCGGTGCAACGCCGTCTTTGAGCTTCTGGTCAAGATCGGGGACAAGGCCTTCCTTGGTGCCTTCGATGATGTAGTTAGCGAGGCGCTCGTCGATCGGCAGATCCGCTATTTTTTTCTTCACGCGCGCGGTGGCGTCGCGAAAATGCTCGGCGGTCCGGGCGATCTGGTATTGGTTGATGCGGGCCTTTTGCTCGCTGGTCTGCTCGCGATAGTCGCGCGGCGCGTCATCGCCTTCCGGCGGATAGTTCCACAGCAGGTCCTCGGCGAGTTTTCTCTCCTTCTCGGGGATGGCCGCGTAACGCTCGAGCTTTTCCGTGTTGACGATGGCCAGGTCGAGCCCGGCACGCGTGGCGTGATACAGGAAAACGGAATTGACCACTTCGCGCGCCGCGCCGGGCATTCCGAAGCTGACGTTGCTCACCCCGAGAATGGTTTTGGCGCCGGGCAGGTTTTCCTTGATCAGCCGGACGCCTTCGAGCGTCTCGACCGCGCTGCCGATGTAGTTCTCATCGCCGGTTCCGCAGGGAAATACCAGCGGATCGAAGATCAGATCCTCGGGCGGCAGTCCCCACCGCTCGGCGCAGTACTTGTAGGCGCGCTCGGCGATGGCGAGCTTGCGCTCGCGCGTGATCGCCTGGGCCTGCTGCTTATCCTCGTCGATCGAGCCGATGACGATTGCGGCGCCGTATTTTTTCACCAGCGGCATGACGCGCTCGAAACGCTCCTCGCCGTCCTCGAAGTTGATCGAGTTGATGATGCTTTTGCCCAGGCAGTAGGTCAACGCGCGCTCGACGGCCGCCGGGTTGGTGGTGTCGATCATCAACGGCGCTTTGACCTTGTGGATGACCTTCTCGTAGAAGCGGTCGATATCTTCGAGCTCGTCACGGTCGGGATTTTCGAGGTTGATGTCGATGACCTGCGCGCCGTTACGAACCTGCTTGCGGCCGATCTCGGCGGCCTCCTCGAATTTTTCCTCGGTGATCAGGCGCTTGAAGGCGCGCGAGCCGACTTCGTTGGTGCGCTCGCCGACCAGCAGCGGGCGGTTGTCGTCGCTCGCCTCGACCAGCTCGATGCCGGTGTAGTAGCTGCGGCGCGGCCCGCGATGGCGGCGGGGCTGGTGGCCTTCGACCATTTGCGCGATGGCGCGGATGTGTTCCTGCGTCGTGCCGCAGCAGCCGCCGACCAGATTGAGCCAGCCGTTTTTGGCGAAGCGATCGAGCGCGGCGGCCAAGGTTGTCGGCGTTTCGAGATACACTCCGTCCTCATTCGGCAGACCGGCGTTGGGGTAGCACGACACGTGCGTCTGCGTCATCTGATGGATGGTCCGCAGATGGTCGGTCATGAACTCGGGGCCGGTGGCGCAGTTGAGTCCGATCGAGAGCAGATCGATGTGCGCGAGCGACGCTACGAGCGCGTCGGCGGCCTGCCCGGCGAGCATCGTGCCCATCGGCTCGATCGTTCCCGAGACCATAACGGGCACGCGATAACCCAATTCCTGGAACACTTCCTGCATGCCGATCAGGCCAGCCTTGACGTTGCGGGTGTCTTGCGCGGTTTCGAGCAACAAGATGTCCGCGCCGCCTTCGACCAGGGCCTTCGCCTGGTCGTAGTAGTTCTGGCGGAGCTCGTCGAAGGTGATGCCGCCGGTGACAGTAACGGTTTTCGTCGTGGGTCCCATCGACCCGGTCACGAAGCGGGGCTTACTCGTGGTCGAGAATTTTTCGGCGGCCTGCCGGGCAAGCTTCGCCGCGGTGAAATTGATGTCGGAGGCCTTGGCGGCGAGTCCGAAATCCTTCAGGTCGCCGGCGGTGGCGTTGAACGAGTTCGTCGAAACGATATCGGAGCCCGCCTCGAGATATTTGGAGTGGATGTCGAGAATGACATCGGGGCGCGTCAGCACGAGGTAGTCGTTGCTGCCTTCGTATTCGGGCCCCCCGAAATCGGACGCAGTGAGATTGTGCGCCTGGATCATGGTGCCCATGGCGCCGTCCAACACCAGAATGCGCTGCTCCAAGGCCGCTGCGAGCAGTTTTGTACGATCTTCCCGACTTTGCATATATCCTAGCCCGGGGGGTGCTGCGACCGGCTCGCGGTGGGGACGGAGAGCCGACGGATGGCCGCGCTCCGGGCGATCGGTGGGGCAGCCGTGCGCTGCCTGATTCTCTATCTACTGATTATAAGGCCATTTGGACGAGCCTGGCCCGGGTCTACAGCGGATGACGCCTCAGGGGAGCCGAATGGCGCCGTGGCGATTTCCAAGCGCGCCCTGGGGTTGACCGAAATCGCGCCGCCAGGCGCCGGGTCGTAGGGTCAACCTGGGTACACACGAAACAATGAGTGACTATAATGTTTTAGCGAGCGGGATTGCTGGGCTGCCACGAGGCCCGCAATGCCGCCGTTCGGATGGGCCGGCCAGAATTTTCCAATCGCACGCCAGGAGGTGGCAGTGGGCAGCACTCGCAACAAGAAACGGATCGTCGGGGACTCCCAGCGTAGCGACCTTTTAAGGCTCGACGGGCTCAATGGATTCGTGGCCCTCACCGTGTTGAACTCGCCGACGCCGATGAAGCGCCCGAAGGAGAAGGACGGGCCGCCCTGCCATATGTGCAGCGCCCGTTGCTGCAAATATTTTGCGCTGCCCATCGACAAGCCCAAAACCAAGGCCGACCACGAGTACGTGCGCTGGTACCTGATGCACGAAGGCATCGCCGTGTGGGTCGACGACGGCTCCTGGTATCTGGAGGTACGCACGGTTTGCAAGCACCTGCAAGCCGACAACCGGTGCGGGATTTATGAGACGCGGCCGCAGATCTGCCGCGACTACGGCATGCCCGAGGACGGCCCGTGCGAGTATTTCACCGACGACCTCAAGTACGATCTCTATTTCGACAACGATCAGACCTTCGCCGTTTGGGCGGCAGAGCGTTTGGAAAAGAAGCGGCGCAAGAAACTGAAGCGTAAGAAAGCAGCCTGACGGGTTCCAGCCCCGCGGCTACTGTTTCTCGACGGGGCGGGGCTCGGACTCCAGCCGCAGGTCCGACTGCTTGCCGTCGACGTCCTCCGTACGGAAGATAATCGCCCGGCGTTGATCGAGCTCGTGCTTGGGCAAGTCAAACCGCGCCGCCAGAATGCCTCGCAGGGGCCCTCCGGATTCGACCCGCACGCGGTCGGCCAGCGGCTCAAAACCCATGCCTCCCAGAGCGGGATAGAGATCGAACAGATATTTGAGGTCGCTAATGCTGATGGTGCTTCCGGAGCGCTCCGTGCCGTACTGGTCGACCACGAGCAGATCGCGGCGGGCGATGATCAAGAGGTTATCGGAGCCGTTAATGGCGTCGAAGTTGACGATCGCGACCGAGCTTCTCTGATCCATCCCCAGCGTGCGGACCTGGGTGATCTCGCCGTCAAGCCGCGGCGCCGTGTCGCTGTTATAGAGCAGCAGTCCGCCGGCGAGCACCAGCGCGCCGAGCAATCCGCCGATAATCACGACTTTTAGATCCATTACAATCCCGACGTGGCGAGGCCGTAGAGGGTTGCGAGCCGAGTTCCAGTGTACACAACCATGGCCGGGAAGCGCCCCGCAGCCAACCGGCTTTACCTTCGGCGGCCAACGCCGGGGAGTCCGAGGCCGCCAAAGGCGAAGCAAAAGGTTTGGCGCCAGGATACAGTGGGCAGCCAGCAGTCGCTGTGGCGGCCGAGGCCGCCCGGCGGCTGTACGAGAGCGGTCCGAAACATTCCGTCGCCGCGCCCTCGTTCCCTTGACGTTTTTTGGGCCGGTGCGACATTATTGGTGGTCGCAAGAGGTGCCCCGATGCAAAAAACAATACAGGTCAACGTCAACGGGCGGGAGTATGAGCGCACAGTGGAGCCGCGTTTGCTGCTGGTCCACTTCCTGCGGGAGGATCTCGGCCTTACCGGCACGCACATCGGGTGCGAGTCGTCGGTCTGCGGCGCTTGCACGGTATTGCTCGAAGGGCGCGCCGTCAAGTCGTGTACCGTGCTCGCCGTGCAGGCCAACGGCAAGAAAATCGAGACCATCGAAGGCCTGGCCCGCAACGGCGATCTACACGCCGTGCAGGAAGGTTTTTGGAACGAGCATGGCTTGCAGTGCGGATTTTGCACGCCCGGCATGATTCTGTCGGTCTGCCAGCTTCTGGCCGACAATCCCAGTCCGACGAAGGACGAAATCCGCCACGGCATCGAAGGCAACCTGTGCCGCTGCACCGGCTACCAGCACATCGTCAACGCCGTCGAAGCGGCGGCCAAGGCCAAAGCAGGAGGCGCGTAAGATGAGCAGCCCTACCACGACCAAGACAGAACCATTCGTCGGGCGCAGAATCCGCCGTCAGGAAGATCCCCGGCTGATCACCGGCACGGCGACCTACGTCGATGACATCAAGAAGCCCGGCATGCTTTATTTCGCCGTGCTGCGCAGCCCCTACCCGGCCGCGAAGATCAAAAGCATCGACGCCAGCAAAGCTTTGGAGCTGCCCGGCGTGCGCGCGGTTTATACCGGCAAAGATGCCGCATCGGTCGGACCGGTGCCCTGCGCCGGCTCGATGCCGACACTGCGCGTGCCGCACCATACGATTCTCGCCACCGATCGCGTTTACTACGTGGGCCACCCGGTTGCGGCAGCCGTAGCGTCGGACCGCTACATCGCCCAGGACGCCGTGGCGCGCATCGAAGTCGACTACGAGCCGCTCGACGAGGTCGCGGCCGATCCCGAAGCGGCGCTGGGCAAGGATTCGCCGCGGGTTCACCCCGAGTACCCCGACAACGTCGCTTTCACCTATCACCAGGAAGGCGGCGACGTTGAGAAGGCTTTTGCGGAAGCCGACGTAACAGTCAGCCAGCGTTTCGTCGTGCCGCGCCTGGCGCCGTCGCCGATGGAGACTCGCGGCGTCGTGGCCGAATACGACGAGGGCGCCAAAGAGCTGACGATCTATTCCTCGACACAGATACCGCACCTGCTGAAAACGCAATTGGCGCTGCAGCTCAATATGCCCGAGCATCACGTCCGCGTGATCGCGCCGGAAGTTGGCGGCGGTTTCGGCAGCAAGTGCAACGTGTGGGCGGAAGAAGCCCTGGCCGGCTTGATCGCGATGCAGGTCAAGAAGCCGGTGAAATGGATCGAAACCCGGCGCGAGAGCATCATGGTCGTCGCCCACGGCCGCGGCCACATTACGCATGTCGAGCTGGCCGCGAAGAACGACGGCACCCTGCTCGGCATGAAGCTCAATATCATTCAGGACATCGGCGGCCACCACCAACTGCTGACGCCGATCATCCCAACGCTCGCCGTGCTGATGCTGCCCGGCCTCTACAAGTTCCGCAGTTTCACCGCCGACCTGACCGGTGTGTTCACGAACCGCGCGCCCACCGATCTCTACCGTGGCGCGGGCCGCCCCGAGGCCACCTACGTCATCGAGCGGATCGTCGACATCATGGCCGACAAACTCGGCATGGACCCCGCCGAGTTGCGCCGCAAGAATTTTCCGGCGCCCGGCGACTTCCCGTTCCAATCCGCCACCGGCCTGACCTACGACAGCGGCGACTACGCGAAGGTCATGGATCTGGCGCTCGAAAGAGTCGGCTACCAGAACTTCCTAGACGAACAGCGGCAGGCGCGCCAGGACGGCCGGCTGCTCGGCATCGGCCTCTCCACATACGGCGAGATCTGCGCCTTTGGACCATCGCCGGCAACTCCGGCGGGCGGCTGGGAAAGCGCCACGATTCACGTCGAGGCAACCGGCAAGGTGTCGATCATGACCGGCATCTCGCCGCACGGCCAGGGCGAGGAAACCGCGTTTTCGCAAATGGCCGCCGACCGTTTTGGCATTGCCATGGACGACGTCGTCGTCATTCACGGCGACACCGCCAAGGTTCACTACGGCATCGGCACTTTCGGCAGCCGTGGGATCGCCATCGGCGGCACGGCCGTCCATCTCGCGATGGAAGACGTCGTCAACAAAGGCATCCGCTTCGCCGCCCACCTGATGGAAGCAGAGCCCGAGGAAGTGACTTTCGAGAACGGCGTATTTTCCGGCCCTGGCGGTAAAACGACTACGTTCCAGGAAGTCGCGCTCGAAGCCCATCTGTGCCGCAAGCTGCCGCCGGGCACCGAGCCCGGCCTCTCGGCTACGCGCTTTTACGAGCCGGCGAATTTCGCCTTTCCCTTCGGGGCGCACATCGTTATCGCCGAGGTCGACCGGGAAACCGGCGAGATCAAGCTGCTGCGCTACGTCGCCATAGACGACATCGGCAACGTCATCAATCCGTTGCTGGTCGACGGGCAGCTCCACGGCGGCATCGCTCAGGGTCTTGGCCCGGCGCTGCTCGAAGAAGTCGTCTACAGCGAAGACGGCCAGATGCTTACCGGCACCTTCATGGACTACGCGATCCCGAAGGCCAAGCACATGCCGTGGATCGAGTCCGACCGCACCGTGACGCCCGCGCCGGGCAATCCGCTGGGCGCGAAAGGCGTCGGCGAAGCGGGCACCATCGGTTCACTGCCGGCCATCGTCAACGCGGTCGTCGACGCGCTCTCGCCGCTGGGCATTCAGCACATCGATATTCCGATGACCCCGCAGCGCGTCTGGAAAGCGATCCAGGAAAGGAGCCAGGCATGATTCCCGCACAATTCGACTACGCGGCCCCGGAAAGTCTTGGCGACGCTCTGACACTGCTGGCCGGCAAGCCCGACAGCAAGATTCTCGCCGGCGGGCAGAGCCTGATTCCGATCCTCAAGCTGCGGCTGGCCGAGCCCGCGCAGTTGATCGATCTGGGTTCGATCCTGGAGTTGCACTTTATCGCCGAAACCGGCGGCGTGATCCGCATCGGGGCGATGACGACCCACAACCAGGTCGAAACGTCGGAGCTGCTGCGGGAAAAATGTCCATTGCTGGCGGAGACCGCGGCCAACATCGGCGACGTGCAGGTGCGCAACCGTGGCACGATCGGCGGAAGCGTCGTGCATGCCGACCCCGCGGCCGACTACCCGGCGGCGCTGCTGGCGCTGGAAGCGAAAGTGCGCCTGGTGTCGCGCCCGCCGCTTCCGAAATCCTGGGAGACCGCCGGGACGGTCGCCGGAACCGCGCTCGGCCAGATCGTCAAGGGCGCCAAGGCGCTATGGGAAGAGATCGAAGCCAAAGAGCCCGACCCCAAACGCCGCCAGGAGCTGAAAGACTGGCGCGTGCTCCCGAACAAAGAGCGGGTGCTGCGCTACGCCGATTTTCTGGGCGACCCTGACGAGATGGGAACGGCGCTGGGGCCGTCGGAGATCCTGACCGAAATCCACGTGCCGATCGAAGACGACGGCGCGGGCGTTGTCTACAAGACCATGGTGCAGCCCGCATCGGGTTACGCCATTGTCGGCGTAGCAGTACGCCTTTCGGTGAAGGGCGGCAAGATCGCGAGCGCCCGGGTGGCCCTGACCGGAGTCGCCGCCAAGCCCTACCGCGCCGCGGCGGTCGAGAGCGCGCTGCTAGGCCAGGCTCCGAGCGCCGAGCTGTTCAGCCAGGCGGCGCAGAGGGCGGCTGAAGGAGTCGAAGCCCTCAGCGATCTGCACGCCTCGGCGGAATATCGCGCCCACTTGGCCGGAGTCCAGGCGCGGCGGGCGTTGGAAGAGGCCGCTGCAAGAGCCAAGTAGGCCCGGCCCAAGCGGACCAAGTAGCGCGAGCCCGGCGAGCTATGTAAACCCGAGCCCGGCGAGCCAGATCTAGCCGGGCCGCGCTCGTATCAATGGCGACAGTGGCGACAATGGCGGGCCTTCGCGCCTGAATCCCCGACCTCGAAGACCATGCGCGTCAAAGGCCAGCACACCGTTCCCGGCTCCCAGCAAAGAGTGTGGGAAGCGCTGCTTGATCCCAACGTCTTGGCTCGGACGCTGCCGGGTTGCGAATCCCTCGACCCCGTCGGTGAAAACCAGTACAAGATGCGTATGAAGCTTGCCATTTCGAGCGTCCAAGGCCTGTTCGACGCCACGGTCCATCTCAAAGACACGCAACCTCCCACAAGCTACCGCCTGGAGCTTGAAGGCAAGGGCAAAATTGGCTTCGTAAAGGGCGGCGGCGCCTTCCAGCTTGAGCCCGAGGGCGAAAACGCCACCATCGTCCACTACGAAGGCGATGTCAATGTTGGGGGCATGATCGCCGGCGTCGGCCAGCGCCTTATGGATATGACGGCTAAAATGCTCGTCAAACGTTTTTTCTCGTCTCTTTCCCAGGTACTCGAAGAACCCAGGCCAGGGGAAACCGCTTAAGGCTTTGTGTCCCGACGCACGCCGACACTGGCAACCTATCCCCCTTGTTCTCAATGTCTGGCGGGAATGCGAGGCGCGACCCCTAGGAGGTTTTCCTTAGCGGGCCGGTTCAAAGCCCAGCGCCCACGCTGAGTACACACGTACCAAAGTCCTGGACGCTCCTGGGGTTAAACCACGGGTTGACGGGATTGACCGCCGACGAAATAATTGCTGCAAAGCGGAAGGAGTACTATGTTCGTTCTTGGCGCTTTCATCATCCTGGCTTGGGTGTTCTGCTTCTTCTACTATGGCGACCTGATCCCTCAGAACGTCAGTGTCGGCATGATCATCGGCGGGCTGTTCACGATGGGCTGGGGATTGCTGACAGGCAAGCGCTAACGAGGCGTTCACCCGCTTCGTGCGCGCGCCGTGAGATCCTCCCTGCAAGTCCTTCCCGTTCTCCCAAAATTTCCTGGTTGGCAGTGGCTATTTTTGGCCGGCTCGGCAGATTCGTCATTTGATTCGGGTATAATGGCGAACTCGAAGTTGGCATTAATCGTGGACTGCCGCCAAGCCGCGGTTGTTGACACGCGCGAATCAACAAGCAACAGCGCTCCGCAACGTACCTGGCTTTTCGGCTGTTATAACCTTCGGTCCGGAAAAAATGGACGATCAAAAGCGCATCCTCAAGCAGCTCAAGATGGGCACGACGGAAATGCTCATCCTGGGCGTCCTGTCGCGAAAGGATCAGTACGGTTACGAAATCACCCGCACGGTCCTTGAAAGCAGCGACAACTTCTTCGAGCTGAAACAGGGATTCCTGTATCCGACATTGCAGCGTATGGAGGCGGCGAAACTGGTTCGCTCGTACTGGCGGAAATCCGACGCCAGCGGCCCCGACCGCAAATATTACCGCCTCACGCCGCGGGGGAAGACCTTGCTCGCCAAGTCGCTGCAGGCGTGGCAGGAGTTCAGCCGCCGCTTCACGCGCAGTTTATCCACGATCCAGAAATTGTAATTTTCAGCACCGCAAAGGCTGAGCTCATGTATCCCATGCCCGAAGCCAGAGGCGATCGGTTCGCGCCCGCGCTTCCGGCCTCAACATGACTGTTTGCGGGCTTGATGACACACTTCAGCCGCTTCGGCTGTCGCATGGTCATCGGCGCCGGGGTCGCGCCCTGCAGGGGCGCCCTGCGGGATCGCGCTACAATCGGCTCGCCGTTAAGATTTGCGGAGCGGGCAATGGCGGATCGCCGAACTTCATGAAAAAAGCTGCTGTTCTGGGAGCCACCGGCCCCACCGGGAAGCACCTTGTCGCCGAGCTGACGGCGCGAGGCGCCAAGGTGCGGGCCGTTTCCCGCAATGAAGCGAGGCTGTCGCGCGCCTTTCCTGATCCGGCCGTCGAGCGCGTCGTCGCAAACCTGCTGCAGCCTGAGGATGCCAAGCGGGCGGTTGCCGGCTCCGATCTGGTGTTTCACTGCCTCGGCTTTCCGATGGAGCGCATGGAAGACCATCCGATCGCCGCGCGGAACCTTGCTTCTACTCTCGATGGCGGGCCTCGCTGCGTCCATGTCTCGAGCTATTGGTCGTATATTCCCATCCGCAAGTTGCCGTTGAACGAGGAACGTCCTCGCGTGGACGGCAACAAGGCCGTGCGGATGAGGCGCGAAGCTGAAGACATTCTGCAGCAGGCGGGCGCCGCCGTAGTCCACCTGCCGGACTTCTACGGACCCCAGGTACACACCTCAACCATCCAGCGCGCCCTCGAACAGGCCGTGGACGGCAAACCCATTCAGTGGATCGGCTCGCCGGGCGTGCGGCGCGAATACGTTTTCGTGCCCGACGCCATGAAGGCGGTCGCGGAACTGGCGCTGCGCCCCGAAGCTTTTGGAGAACGCTGGATTGTGCCGGGGGCGGGGCCGATCGCGTTCGAGGAAATTGCCGAGATCGTCGAAAAGCATCTGGGGCGGCCACTGCGGCTGCGGGCCGCCGGCCAGTTTGCGCTGCGGCTGGCGAGTTTTTTCCTGCGCGACGTGCGCGAGTTTCTGCCGATGGCGCCGACCTACATTTCCCCGATCCATTACGACGGCAGTAAGCTGCGCAATCTGCTTGGCGAGATCCCGGTCACCCCCTACGCCGAAGCGATTCCTCAAACTCTGGATTGGCTGGCGCTCTAGCAGCGCTGCTAGCAGCGGCCTGACCTAACGACGCCTCGTTCAGGACCTCGGCCGCTGCCGCGCCCGTTCTCATTGGCCTGTTGGTCTAGCTGATTGGGGTCTGGATGAGCGTAGAGCTACCCCCGGGCCATTCGGCCGTCTAACGGCCTACCTTCCCTGTACGAGTTTCGACCCAGTCGCTTCCAATCCGCGGTTTGCCGACAACACGCTCATGTGGATAGATTCCGTATTGTCCGACCACTCGCCAAGAAACCACAGCGGTGGGACATGTACGGATTGGGCGTTCTGTGAGGGGTTGATATACTCAAAGCATGGTGCAGCGACGCTGGGCTAGGCTCGTCGCCATTGGCCTGTTACTAATGGCCAGTGCCGACCTTGGCCTGCCGTCAGTTTGCCGGACCGATTCCCCTCCTATCCCCGCGACTGAATCTCAATCTCAAGGGATCGATCAGCACGGACCCGAGCCTTTCGCGCCCGAGCCCATTCCTGAAGACGATTGTTTCTGCTGTTGTGCGCACATTCGTCCCCAACCCATTGTGCGCGGCGTCGAGCGCTTGGCTCTCCTGGATGAACACCCGGACCTGCAGGCTCCTGCGGCGCCGGTGGTCCGCACATCTTCCCTGTTCCACCCTCCAAGGCCGTAGCTCTCAAACCCTTCGCTGACTGAATTGATTGCGCGCTGAACGCATGCGCCGCAGCTTTGTGCTGTCCCGTGGGCGTTCGCATGTGCTGTTCGAGAGAGCTACTTTTATGGGAAAAAAGACACTTGTACTTCTTGCCGTACTGATCCCTCCACTTTGGGGAGCCCAAGAGCCGCCGCTAGGGGAGTCGCTTCCATCGCGTTTGACTGTTGCCAAGGCAACACGCCTTGCCATCGAGCGGAACCCGCTCGTCGCCGCCGCACGCAACGCGGTCGAGATGGCGGACGGGGACGCTGTCGGCGCCCGGCTGCATCCCAATCCGGCCGTTACGTTCGAGACCGAGAACTATCCGTACTTCCGGTCCAATCCAGGCCCGTTCTTCAGCAATCAGGAGATCACGGCCCGATTCGACTACGAGATTCAAACCAAGAACCGCCTCAAACTGCGGGCGGCTGCCGCGCAGGGCGCAGTTGAGCGCGAGGAGGCCGCCTATCAGAACGATGTCCGCCTTTTGCGCCTGGAAGTGCAGTCAGCGTTCTACCGAGTACTGCTGGCGCAATCCAATCTTGAGCTGGCGCAATCAATCCTGTCGCAAACCGATCAGGTGATCGCGCTGAACCGCACGCGGTTCGAGCAGGGAGACATCTCCGAGTTGGAATTGACCCGAATCCAAGTCGAGCGTTTGCAGTTCGCTGACGATGTTTTTCAGGCCCGGTTGGAGGTAAGGAACGCCAAAGCTACCATGCTGGCGTTGCTGTACGCCCCTGACCTGGGCGCCGACATTGACGTGGTAGGGGACTTGGCCGATGTCCCCGAACTTGGGATTTCTTTGGAGGCACCACCGGTCGAGTTGTATCGATTCGCTTCCACTTCGAGGCCGGACCTTCGAGCTGCCCAGGCCGAGATGCAACGTTCGGTGGCTCAGAACCGCTTTCAGCGTGCCATCTCTTCGCCAAATATCACGGTCGGAGGAGGTTACAAGCGCAACGGGCCGGACAACACCCTCGTTTTTGGCGTCACCATCCCCCTCCCACTCTTCGACCGCAACCAGGGCGGCGTGCTTCGTTCCGAGGCCGAGACGCGACGCGCCGGGAACTTGGCCGCGGCCACTCGAAGCCGGATCGAGCTAGAGATCCAGCAAGCTTAC
>JBBDWJ010000316.1:0-13068 GCA_040902925.1 Bryobacterales bacterium
GAGAAGTACAACGTCCGCATGGTGAAGATCACCGGCAGCCAGCGCATCGATCTGCTGGGCGTGAACAAAGAAGACCTGCCGAAGATCTGGGCGGAACTCGGTATGCCGTCGGGCCAGGCATATTCGAAGGGCGTCCGCATGGTGAAGACGTGTGTCGGCACCGATTTCTGCCGCTTCGGAACGCAGAACGCGATTGAGACCGGCATCGAGCTCGAACGCCGGCTGGAGAATCTCTACACGCCTCACAAAGTGAAGATGGGCGTTGTCGGCTGCCCGCGCAACTGCGCCGAGGCCACGGTCAAAGACATCGGTCTGGTTGGCCAGGAAGGAAGCTGGCAGGTGGTGGCAGGCGGAGCCGCCGGCAAGGGCGTGCGCAAAGCGGATCTGCTGATTACCGTCGAGACCACCGAGGAAGCGCTCGAAGCGGTTGCGCTGTTCTTCCAGTATTACCGCGAAAACGCCAACTACCTGGAGCGCACTTACGATTTCGTCGAGCGGATCGGCATCGAGAAGATCCGTAAGGAAACGGTCTACGCGCCCGAAGCGGCGAGGCAAGGGTTGCTGGAGCGCCTGCGCCGCTCCAAAGACCGCTCCTACGATGCGTGGCTCGAACGCGAGCACCCGGTCGAGAATACACAGTTCGTTCAGATTCAGCCGATGGAGACGGTCACCGCATGAAGTGGATTCGAGTAACCCAGGCCGACAACATTCCAGTTCGCCAAGGCCGCAGCGTCAAGCTGGGGTCGTATGAGCTGGCGATCTTCAATCTTGGCGGTGGATTTCGCGCCGTTGAAAGCCGCTGCCCGCACCGCGGCGGTCCGTTGGCCGACGGTATCGTCGCCGGCGATGACATCATCTGCCCGTTGCACAACTGGCGTGTTTCGCTCGACAGCGGCATGGTTCGGCTGCCGAATTCCGAGGAAGCTTGCGTCCGTACGTTCGATACCAAAGTGGTCGAAGGAATCGTGATGGTGTTGCTGCCGGCCGAGCAGCAGGAAGCGGCCGCATAGCTGCCGCGCGGCCTTGCGGGAAAAACAGCCTTGGTGACGATGTCCACACATCCGGTTACTGAAGAGAATCCATTCGTGATTCTCGCTTCCGGCCCTGCTCCAAATCCGGAGGGACTGCTGCGGCGGGAATCCTCGTTGGTCCCGAAAATTCCCCTGCAGGACGGCGAGCAGTACCGCTTTCACTTCGATATGTCGAAGTGCATCGGCTGCAAGTGCTGCGAAGTCGCCTGCGCCGAGCAGAACAACAATCCTCCCGACATCTCGTGGCGGCGCGTTGGCGAAATGGAAGGCGGCGTTTACCCGAATACACAGCGCCTCTATCTATCGATGGGATGCAACCATTGCGTCGAGCCGTCGTGCATGACCGGCTGTCCGACCGAAGCCTATTCGAAGGATGCGGCGACGGGTATCGTGCTGCACGATGCGAACATGTGTATCGGCTGCGAATACTGCATCTGGAACTGCCCTTACAACGTGCCGGTCTTCAACGAAGAGCGGGGCGTGGTAGGCAAATGCGACATGTGCCACGGGCGGCTGGCGGAAGGGGACAAGCCCGCGTGTGTCAACGCCTGCCCGTCGGAAGCGATTCAGATTGAGATCGTCAACATCGAGCAGTGGAAGAAAGTGTATCGCGAATCGGCCAACGCGCCGGGCCTGCCGAGCGCCGACGATACGATTTCGACGACGCGCGTGACGCTGCCGGGCGGCCTGCCGCTCGACGCGCGCAAGGCCGACTACCACCGCGTGAAACCCGAGAAGCCGCACTTCTCGCTCGTCGCGATGACCGTGCTGACGCAGCTTGCCGTTGGCGGTTTTGTGGCCGCCTGGCTGCTGAGTTTGCTTTCGGAATCGCGCACGCCCGACGTTGCCGGCACGGCGGCCTTGATAGTGGGCCTGCTGTCGTTCGGAATTTCGCCGCTGCACTTGGGGCGGCCGGCCTTTGCGTTCCGGGCGGTTCGCAACTGGAAGCGATCATGGCTGAGCCGCGAGATCGTGTCGCTCACCGGCTTTGGCGCTTCCGCAACGGCCTACGCGGTTTTACTGTGGCTCGAAATTCCCGCGGTCAATGTGGTTGGCGCCATGGCGACGGCGCTTGGCCTTTGCGGCATCACCGCCACTTCATTCTTGTATCTCGTACCCGGGCGTCCCGCATGGCGCACTCCATACACGGTCGTTGAATTTGTGCTGACCGGCGCCGTGCTTGGGCCTCTGTTCATCGCGGTGCTGGGCGTCACGACTCCGTTGCTTCCGGTGATCGTTGCCGCCGCGGCGATTGGCCAGCTGCTCAATCAGGTCTGGAAGTTCGTGGCTCTCACCCGCTCGGAGGAGTTCGAGAAGCAAGCCTCGGCAAGGTTGCTGTCCAGGGAATTTGCGCTGCTGGTCTTGCTTCGCTTGCTGCTCGTGGTTGCGGGCGGCGTAGTGCTTCCCTTGGTGGACTGGATGATCGCCGGCTTCGTGCTCGCGCTCGCGGGCGAACTGCTGGGGCGGTATTTGTTCTTCGTCAGCGTCGTCCCGAAAAACATGGCGCTGACGTTCTTCGAGCAGGCGGAAGCCGCATGAAGCTTTCGCGCCTGCTCGGCTTCGACATTCTCGGCGAGAAGTACGCCTACGGGCACGATCCCGAAATCGGCTACACTGCGGCGGAAAAAATCCCCGACAAGTGGGTGCCGACCACCTGTGGCTATTGCTCGGTCGGCTGCGGCATGTATGTCGGGGTCAAAGACGGCCGCGCCGTGAGTGTTCGCGGCAACGACGACCACCCGGTTAACCGCGGCAAGCTGTGCCCGAAAGGGCTCGCCGAGCATCACACACTCGACACCGACGCGCGCGCCCGGGACCCGTTGCTGCGGCGCGGCGGTCGATTGGAGCGGGTTGGTTGGGGTGAAGCGCTCGACGAAATGGTCAGCCGCTTTCGTGGCGTGCAACAAAAGTACGGCCCGCGCGCGCTCGGCGTGGTCGGCACCGGCCAACTGGTCACCGAAGAGTTTTACGCGCTTGGGAAGCTCGTGCAGCTCGGTTTTGGAACCAATAACTACGACGGCAATACGACCCTGTGCATGGCCAGCGCCGTTTCGGGGTATAAGGGTTCGTTCGGCAGCGACGGCCCCCCCGGCGCGTACGACGACCTCGAGCAGGCCGATGTCGTTTTCCTGATCGGCGCAAATATCGCCGACAACCACCCGATCCTGTGCTATCGCTTGGAGCAAAATCCGCGCACGAAACTAATTGTGGCTGACCCGCGTGTGAGCAAGACCGCGCGTCTGGCTGATCTCTATCTCCCTTTGAAGCCGCGCTCGGATCTCGCGCTGCTCAACGGCATCGCGCACATCCTGATCCACGCGGGGCTCATCGACCGCGACTACATCGACGCGCACACCACCGGATTCGCCGAACTCGAAACGCATCTCGAAAAATACACGCCTGAGCGCGTCGCAGCTGTCACCGGTTTGAGCGAGGAGCTGATCTATCGCACCGCGCTGCTGTACGGCCGCGCCAAAGCGCCGTTCATCGGATGGACGATGGGCGTCAACCACTCGACCAAAGGCGCCGAAACCGTGAACGCCATCTGCAACCTCGCTTTGCTGACCGGAACGATCGGACGCCCCGGGGCGTC
The DNA here is from genome assembly GCA_040902925.1 of Bryobacterales bacterium. GTDB lineage: Bacteria > Acidobacteriota > Terriglobia > Bryobacterales > UBA6623 > JBBDWJ01. Next base: position 3,625 of record JBBDWJ010000316.1, read on the forward strand.
GCCGTTTTCCATCACCGGGCAATGCAACGCGATGGGCACGCGCGAGACCGGCTTCACTTCCGGCCTGCCCGGCTATCGCAAGTTCGACGACGCGGCGGATCGCGAAGACCTCGCCCGGCTCTGGAACGTTTCACCGGACGAACTGCCCACCGAGCGCGGCCTGGCCTATCCCGACATCGTCGAAGCTTGCCTCAAGGGCGACATCAAAGCGCTTTGGGTGATCGCGACGAACCCGATTGTTTCGTTTCCCAATGTAGACGTGCTGCGACAGGCTTTCGAGAACCTCGACTTCCTCGTCGTTCAGGATGGATATCACCCAACGCCGACGACCGAGATCGCCGATCTCGTGCTGCCGGCCGCCATCTGGGGCGAGAAAGAGGGCACGTACACCAACTCCGAGCGCCGTGTCAGCAAGGTCAACAAAGCCGTTGACCCTCCCGGTGAAGCGAAATCCGACTTCGACATCTTTCTTGCGGGGGCCGAGAAACGCGGCGTGCGCGAACGCCTCTACCCAGGCTGGAGCGGTCCCAAAGACGCCTTTGAAGAGTGGCGCCGCGTCTCGAAGGGGCGCCTGTGTGATTATTCCGGGCTCTCCTACGAATTGCTCGAACAGCGACACGGCGTGCAGTGGCCGTTCACCGAAGAGGACGCCGCGCGTCTCAACGGCGAACCGCCCGCAACAAGCCGCCTCTACGCCGACGGGCAGTTTCAAGCCGAAAACGGCAAGGCGAAACTGTGGGCGGTCGAGTGGGAGCCGTTTTCCGAACAGCCCAACGACTCGTTTCCGTTCATCCTAAACACGGGCCGCACCGTTGAGCATTGGCATACGCGTACCAAGACGAAGGAAGTAAAAATTCTCGAGCGGCTGGCGCCCACCGCTTGGCTCGAAATGAATCCCCGCGATGCGCGCCGGTTGAGCTTGCAGCCGCACGACCGCGTGCGGGTTGTCTCGCCGCGAAGCCATGTGGACGATCTTGAGCTGCGAATAACCGAGATCGTGGCGCCGGGTCAGGTGTTCATGCCGTTCCACTACGTGGAGCGCAACTCGAACGTGCTGACGCAAAGCGCGTTCGATCCACTCTCTCGCGAACCGAACTATAAGCAGTGCGCGGTTCGCGTGGAGCGAGCAACGTTGGGCCGTTGAAGCGGTTGATCCGTTGATGCGCTCAACGACGGATACGTTTTTGCCCGTGGCCGGTCGTCTCGATAGCCGGCACACCGGTTCATTTGCGGTCCTGGTTGGCCGTACAGTTGTCACGTTCCGGCCTTGATTCGCTGGAACTCCTTCCTTCCGCACCCTGCCGTGCTGAGGACGAGCATCATCCCAAAAAAGCTTCGCCGGATTCATGTGACCGATGCGAAGTGCGGGCCGCGCAAGCCCGGCAGCACATCCCCACGAACGCCCGAACGGGTTGGCGATTCGCTTCCACACAGTCAAGAGCCGCGGAGACTGCCATCCGCGTACGGCGCGACGGTTGAGACGCGCGCCCAAGGATTCGTCTTTTCGAAATTCGAAAATCCGAATCCGAACACGACGCTGTCGCCGGTCACCCCGGCAGAAGGAAACGCCAACGATGGACTTCAAGAACAAGGCCACAAGGATCAACCTGTTCAGTCTGGCTACCGCGCCGATGCGAACCTTCCACATGACATGGTTCGCTTTCTTTCTTTGTTTCTTCGGCTGGTTCGGAATCGCGCCGCTGATGGCGGTGGTGCGCGAAGATCTTTCGCTCACCAAAGAGCAGATCGGAAACACGATCATCGCGTCGGTGGCCATCACGGTCGTCGCCCGCTTGCTGATTGGCTGGCTTTGCGACCGCATCGGCCCCCGCAAGGCCTACACGTGGCTGCTCGTTCTAGGATCGCTGCCCGTGATGGGGATTGGCCTCGCGCACGACTACGAAACATTCCTGCTCTTCCGACTGGCGATCGGCGCGATCGGGCCTCGTTCGTCATCACGCAATACCACACTTCGGTGATGTTCGCGCCGAACGTCGTCGGCACCGCCAACGCAACGACCGCGGGCTGGGGCAACCTTGGCGGAGGCGTGACGCAGATGGCCATGCCGCTGCTGTTCGCCGCCGTGCTCAGTTTCGGCTTCTCTGAGGCGTTGGGCTGGCGTCTCGCAATGGTGATTCCTGGAGTAGCACTGCTGCTGAGTGGCATTGCCTATTGGTTCGTCACGCAAGATTCCCCGGAAGGCAACTACGCCGAGCTGCGCGAGCGCGGTGAAATGGCGCCCGCCAAGCAGGCCAACGGAGCATTTTGGGAAGCGTGCAAAGACCGCCGCGTCTGGGCGCTGTTTGTGATCTACGGCGCGTGTTTCGGCATCGAGTTGACCATCAACAACATCGCTGCGCTCTACTTTCACGATTACTTCGATCTTGGACTCGCATCAGCGGGTTTGGTAGCCGGCCTGTTCGGCCTGATGAACATTTTCGCGCGCACTCTGGGCGGCGTTGTCGGCGACCGCTGCGGTCTCAAATGGGGCCTCAAAGGGCGTGTCGCGTGTCTCGGCGCTGTGCTGTTGTGCGAGGGGCTAGCCCTGATGCTGTTTTCGCAGCAGACTGTGTTGCCGATCGCGATCGCGTCGCTGATTGTCTTCAGTCTCTTTGTGCAGATGTCGGAGGGCGCTACCTACTCCGTCGTTCCCTTCATCAATCGCAAGGCTCTCGGGGCGGTAGCGGGAATCGTAGGCGCGGGCGGAAATGCCGGAGCGGTTGCCGCGGGTTTCCTGTTCAAGAGCCCTTCGCTCACCTGGCCGCAGGCGCTGCTCATTCTCGGCGTTGTCGTGACAGCCTGCTCGGCGCTGAGCGTGCTGGTTCGCTTCAGCGAGGCCGATGAGAAAGCCGTGCGGGAAGAAATGGCCCGCCGCGCGAGCCTGGCCATGGGCGATACGCCGGATCTCGTCCGGGAGGCGGCATGATGCGTTCCATACGGCGACACAATTGCTGTTACACAAGCCGCCAGGCGCAGCGAACGCCGGCAGCAAGGGGAAGCATGAGGCCACAGGCAATCAAAGGCTACATGCTGTTGCGCGCCCCGCTCCCAGCGGCTCTGCTGGCGGGGCTATTCGTCCTAGCTCCGCCCAACCCCCTGCTCGCTGGGGCATCTGACCCAGCCGAGCCAGCCCAGGCCGCAGCTTCGCTGCCCGCGCCGCAGCCCTTAGCGGCTCTCGAAAAACCGGTCCTCGAAAACGCGAACGCACAACTGCCGGCGTGGCTCAAGCTCAGTGGCGAGGTGCGATTTCGGTATGAGTCGCGCCAGGGGCTCGGTTTTCAGGAAGGCAACGACGACGAATATGGCTTGGTCCGCACGCGCTTGAACATCGACATCCAGCCCAACCGCTGGCTGCAATTCTTCGTGCAAGGCCAGGACGCCCGAGCACCCGGCATTGATAGCTCGCGCGCCAGCGGCCTCTACCGCGATCCCCTCGACCTGCGGCAGGCCTATGTCCGGATTAAAGCCGGTGAACGGCGAACCATCGCGGTAACGGTCGGCCGCCAACTACTCAACTATGGCGACCAGCGCCTCATCGGCCCGCTCGATTGGACCAACACGTCGCGAGCGTTTGACGCCGCAAAGGTCGAGCTGCAGCCAACCGAAAACGTGAAGCTCGACTTCTTCTCGGCTTCGGTCGTCGAAAACAACCCCAATCGCCGCGTCAATCTCTCGCCCGAAGGCAACAACCTGCATGGCTTCTATGGCGCGATCCGGAGCGTGATTCCAAAATCGACGATCGAGCCCTATCTGCTGTGGAAGACGACGCCATTTGTGAACACGGAGCTCGGCCGCGCTGGCGATCTCGACCGCTATACCGGCGGCGTGCGCATCTGGGGTGCGGGCCTGGGGCGATGGGACTATAACCTCGCCGTCATCCGGCAGTGGGGAAACGCCGCCAGCAATCCGATCAGCGCCTGGGGATCGTACGCCGAAGTCGGCTACACGCTTCCGCTCCGATGGACGCCGCGCGCCTATGCCGAATACACCTACGGATCAGGCGACGCCGACCCGAACGACGGCCGAGTCGGCGGGTTTGACGATCTCTACCCGACGGCGCACCTTTGGTACGGCTACAACGACATGGTGGGCTGGAGAAACCTTAAAAACGTGCGGCTCGGGCTGCAGCTACAACCACACCGCAAGCTGAAAGCTTCCTTCGACTATCACTCCTTCTGGCTGGCTAGCCGCCGCGACGGCCTGTACAACGTCGCGGGCAGGCTCGCGGTCGCCGCGCCCGAAGAGGGAGCCGCCGACGCAAAAATCGGCGACGAAATCGATGTCACTTTCACGGTACCGCTCACCCCGGTAGTCGCCTTGGGCGGCGGCGTCGGCCATTTGTTTGCGGGCCCATTTCTCGAATCCAACACTCCAGGGCACGGCAACACCTTTAGCTTCGTGTTCCTGGCCTACAAGTTCTGACGCCGCGAGCGCTTCTGATGCGCTGAGCACATCGCAAAGCCACCGCAACTGCATCGGCCCCCGGTCTCAATGACGCAAGCCAGGTTCGCCTGAGCGTCGTTGAAACCAGGGCCGATGGAATTTGCTTTCGCGGAATGCGGAGGGCTGCGACGCCTATTCAAAGCCCCATCATGCCGGTCGCTCGGAATGCGCCGGGGTCTCGGACAGGGCTGGGGCGGCGGTTCAGCGTCCAAAACCGTTCGGCGAGCGGGCATGGCCTGGGTGCTCGACCGAGCCACGACTCCGTCGCTTGGCGCCTAAGTCCTGGTTTTGCAAGCAGTCAGCCTATATCCCACTTTCCTGGAAAAAGTTCTTGTACTCAAGGGGTGATCAAGACTACACTATTGCGGTACTAGAACTATCAGTACCTACTCCACAAAGACTTCCGCGCTTCCGTTTCCAAGGTTCGACTCTGGAGACGCCCCGTAACACCCCCCAAGGAGGGGCCCATGAAAGAAGACCCAATCCGCCCCGAAGAGCTTGAAAACGAAGACTTTCAGTTTGTCCTGAAAAACCTGCTGGCGGCATACCAGCCGGTTTTGGAAGAAGATCTGGCGCGGGCCAAGAAGCCAGACCAGCTCCGCAAAGAAGCCCAACAGAATCAGCCAAGCTGCGACGAAGAAATCGCCCTTGCTGATCGCCTGTTCTCCGCATTCTGGACCGACGAAGTGGCGCAACGGGTGCTCCCCGCCCAAGCCCGCGAATTGCTGGGTCCGATCGACCGCTGGCGGTGGTGTCTGCAGCACATCCGCTGCTGCATCACCTTCGGCTGGCTGCTTTGCCGCGGCCCTCGCACGTTCCGGGCGTTCGCCTACTACCTCTACCACTACTGGCTCTGCGTGCGGCGCGCTTTGGGCATCGCTCCGGTCAACCGCCCGTTGAACGCACAGGAACAGCAGGATCTGCAGACCCTGTTCCGTGCCCTAGCCGGCGCGTATAAGCCGTATCTCACCGATCAGCTCGGCAGCGTCGAGTTCCCGGCCGGCCTGACCGACGAAATCCTCAAAGGTGAAATCGACTGCTACGAGGGACTCGAGGAAACAGGGGCCATCTTCGACCGCCTGCTCACCCCGGAGGTTGCCCCCGCGCTGCTCGGAAAAGAAGCCTTCGAGGCTCACAGCAAAGAGCCGTTTTTCTGGTTTTGCCGCTGTTGGTGTCTCTGCGCGATCCGTTTCGGTTGCTGCCTCGCGCGGGCGCGCAATCTCTTGGACCTGCTGCGCTGCCTCGTCTACTATCTCCGGTGCCTGCAGGACTGCTTTCGCCCGCTGACCTGCGACATCCTCAAACCCGCCCAGGATGAATGCGCCGACGAGCAGTTCTTTCCCGGACCGAACGTGCTCGGCATTCAGATCGTTGGCACGGCGACCGGCTTTGCTTGCTCGCACTACACTCTCGAATGGAAAGGCGCCGCGGCGCCGGTTTCGGCCTTTACGTCGACGGGCATCGTTTATCCCGGTGGCGGCGCGTCAGGATCTTGCGGCGTCGTCAACGGTTTGTTGGGCTATCTCAGCACGGCTGTGGCCCCAGTTCCCGATGCCGTGGAAGTGCGGCTGTGTGTATTCGGATCTTCGGGAGCTTCGCCCGTCTGTTGTCTCGTCGAGTTCGAGATCTTTCGCCAACGCGTCTGGATTAGCGGCATCGAAGGCGTCCCGGCGGAATCGCCTCCCGGCGTGCTCGATCCTGTAGCGCAGCTCAAAACCGGCGGCGTGGTCAGGTCGTTCGGCACGGCTCTGCAAATCCAAGGCCGCGCCTGGGTCGGCAAGTGCGCCGGAAGGGAAGTCCAGCGCTACACGCTTTCCTATCAGGCCGGCTTCACCACCGACCCGCTCAGCGGCAGTTGGACGCAATTCTGGCAGGTCGACTACCTCACCCCGCTGCAACGCAAGGAGATCCAGACCAACGAATTCGCCCTGACGAGTTCCTGGCGCTACCAGCCGATTTGCCTGCCGGGGCCTCCGATCGTCTGTTTCCCGAAAGACTGGCTGGATGCGAACCGCTGGCGTTCGGGGCGGAATTTTCCCGACCAGGCGATCGGGCCGCAGTCTTTCCCGATCGACCCGGAAATTCCGGGCACGGTTTGGACCTCGCAGCAGTTGCCGCTCGCGGTGAACTGCCAGTCCGGCCAATACACCCTGCGGCTCGACGTTGAAGATACGCTAAGCAACCACTTCTACGACATCCAGCAAGTCTGGTTCGACAACAAGGAGATCCACGGCCAGATTACGCAGGTGGCGGGAGTGCCGGCGTGCGCAACCATCAACCTCAGCCAGTTCGCGGCTCCGGGAGCCGACTGTTCGGTCCCGTGGCCCGCCGACTTGCTGGGTATTGCCTATGATGAATACATACTGGAAGGCAATGCATCGGCGCCCAGCGACAATTTTGGCGGCTACAGCCTGTGGATCAAGAAGGACGGTGCGCCGAATCCGGGCCAGTCGGTGCCGATTCCCGGCCCGGGAGGGCCTCCCTGGGGTCCGCCGTTCGTCGGCGGATCGCGCATCGGCGATCCCGGCGAGCGCTGCGCCACCGCGGCCCCGCCAGCGATGGGCGTTCCGCCTAACCCGATACCGGGCACCCTGGCGTCGCTCGACATGCGGCGGCTGGACGCGGTCTGCAACCCGGGCGAGCCGCAACTGACGCTCAAGCGCGGTGAATGCTGCGGCTACAATCTCAGCCTGTTGGTTTGGGATACATCGGTATGCCCGAGCCTTGGCGGGAATCGTCATCAGATCCCGCACGACTTCCCGATTTGCATCTGCAACGACCTGCCGGAAGCCCCAGGCTAGGGAGCCGATGACCGACCCCGGCTTCTGGGCAAGATTTGTCGTGGCCGTCCTCGCAACCTGGCGGGTAACTCACCTGCTCGCGAAAGAGGACGGCCCGGCCGATCTGGTTGTTCGCTTTCGGGCGCGGCTCGGCAACGGGCTGCTCGGCACGCTGTTGGATTGTTTCTATTGCCTGTCGCTTTGGGTCGCCGCGCCATTCAGTTTTTTCGTATGCGCCGATTTCCTGACTGGCGGCGGGCTGCTTCAACTTGTGGTGACTTGGTTGGCCCTCTCCGGCGCCGCGTGCCTGCTGGAGAGAACCGAGCCGCGCCAGCCGTAGTTTCGTGCAGTTTTTAACTGTCGAGTATTTCCGAAGTACATGACGAAACAACGCGGAAGGCTGCACGTTGGGAGTTAGAATCGCCGCAGGCGATCAGAGCCCCATCCGCGAGGGTGGGGCTACACGAACCAGCGCATAGAGAGGAAGAAAGTATGGGATGCTGTGGCCAAAAACGAGCCGCCCTCACGCAAGCGGCCGCAAAGCCGCTGTCGATGTCCGAGGCCCCAAGTCTGCGGCCAAGCGCGACTCCAGCCCCGGCTCCAAGGGCAATGCGAAGCGCTATCCCCAACCAACCGGCCAGTCGAGAACTAAACGGCTCCGACGCCTCGCAGTCAGCCGTGCCGCATTCGGCCGGGCTCTACCTGCGGTATCGAGAAAAATCACGCATCGTCGTCATTGGCGCTCATACCGCCCAGCAATATGAATTCTCCGCGATGACGCCGGTATTGCGCGTCGATTCCCGAGACGCCGTACCGCTGTTGAGTACTGGCTTCTTCGACAAGATCGTCTAGCTACAAGACTATCTGACTCCGCTTTCCGCTTCCTGCACGTGTGTTCCCAGAGAAGCGAAGATAGCGCGAAGCGGTCAGTTGGACATCAGTTGGACCAGCGCGACAGATCATCCTAGCCAGCTTTCAGCGAGTGCGTTGCCGCGCAGTAAGCCCCGTTAACGGGCTTCCCCGGCGCAGCCGGGTTTTAGACCGGTCGTTTACGGCCGGTATACGCGGCCGACTCTTGTTTCAGCCCGCTTCAGCGGGCTTTCGACTACGGCCGCCCGCACGATGGCGACTCCGCGGTGCTAACCTAGGAACCCACAGGAGTTCCATCGTGCGAAAGAGTTTCTTTGCCGGCATCGTTGCTTTTGCGTCAATAACAGCATGCTCAGGAGGGCCCGCCGAAACCGAGACCGCTGTCCCCGAGACAGCCGCGGTATCCTTCGAGCAAGGCCAGGGTCAGATTCACGTCTTCATCGACGGCCAGCCGTTCACCACCTTCCGCTACGAAGAACAGTGGGACAAACCGTTCCTCTACCCGCTGCGAACGGCGTCGGGGACCATCATTTCTCGCGGCTATCCGATCGAGCCGCGCGAGGGCGAAGAACACGACCACGATTGGCATCGCGGCATCTGGTTCGGGCATGGAGACGTGAACGGCACCGATTTCTGGCGCGAGATGGGACGCGATAAGACCGGCACTATCGTAATGGTCTCCGCGCCTTCCTTCGAGCAAAACGGCGGCCAGGGTAAACTCACCGCGCAGCTTGGGCTTCAAACCGCCAAGAAGGAAATCATCGGAACGATTCTGGAAGAGATCACTTTTTCGAAGGTAGAGGCGCTGCGAATCATCGACACGACCATTACCGTCCGCGCCGACAAAGGCCAGGCGCTCCGCTTCGGCGACACCGAAGACGGCGGTTTCGGAATACGCCTGGCGGATGAGTTTCGCCAGGACCGTGGCGCGGCGTTGATCAACTCAGACGGCCTGAAGGATACCGAAAACATTTGGGGAAAGCCGGCCAAATGGGTCGACTACTCAACGACGATGGGGGGCAGGGAAGTCGGCGTTGCGATGTTCGACCACCCCTCGAATCTGCGCCATCCCACCCGCTGGCATGCCCGCGGTTACAGCCTTTGCGCGGCGAACCCATTCGCGTTGGGTGATTTCACCGGCGACAAGAGTAACGACGGCAGCTACACGATCGACGAAGGTGGAACCCTGACGTTCCGCTACCGCGTGGTGATCCACGAGGGAGAGACTACGCCTGCGCAGATCGAGCAGCTCTACGGTCAGTTCGCGGGCCAGTAGCGGTGTAGCGTCTCTTCGCGCGAACCGGCGCGAGCGTCCTTAGGTCAAACGAGCGAAAACCTGCATCAGTTTCGC